>CAYUGC010000007.1:0-40789 GCA_964444085.1 uncultured Bifidobacteriaceae bacterium
GCGATGAAGATCTGGAAAGGCCGGCTTCCCAACGGGTCGCGCGAGGAATTGGCCCGCGAGCTTTACAAGGCGGAAAACAAGGGCAAAGCCGAGCCGAGCGGCTCGCAGGACATGATCGGGCTGATCTATCCCGGCGTGAACCGGCTGGATTACGATTTCAAAATTCACGGCGGCGTGTTCACCTCGCACATCGAATCGTGCAATTCGCCGAAGGTGGCGAAGTGGTTGAGCAAAGTTTTGAACCTGATTCCCATCGAGCCGCGCCCGGACGGCTACAATCCGATCGGCGTGAAAAATCTTTCGCCGAAATGGGTCGCCAACCTCGGCAAATCCGGCCGCGATTGCTACGACGCGATCGTGAAGATGGACGCGAAGGCGCTCGGCGCGTCGCTGAATCTGAACATGAAATGTTGGGAAACACTGCTGCCGCACGTTGTCCGCCACCCCTTGTTGCGCGTGGATTTGATGAAGATTCTCAAGGCGTATCAGCAGCAATACCCCGGCGCGATGTATTCCGGCTGCGGCGGCGGTTATCTAATTGTCGTTTCCGAAAAGCCGGTTCCCGGCGCGTTCAAAGTGAACGTGCGGACGGCGAAATGATTTCAACCACGGATGGACACAGATAAGCACGGATGAACCGCAGAAAAGGCTTTGACGCGAATTGCGCGAATCGGCACGAATTGAATTTCGCGAAAATCCGGGAAATTCGCGTCCAAAAATCTGTGTCCATCAGTGTTAATCCGTGGTTTAAAAAAAATATGAAACCGAACCAGATTAATTTCATCGCGCTGCTGCTCGGCCTGTCGCTGACGGCGGCGGTCGCGCAAACCAATTCGTTGTCGCTGCCGCCAATCGCCGCCGGGCCGTTCAAACCGGATTGGGATTCGCTGACGAATTACCAGGCGCCGGAATGGTTTCGCGACGCGAAGTTCGGCATCTGGGCGCACTGGGGGCCGCAATGCCAGCCGGAGCACGGCGACTGGTATGCGCGCAGCATGTATGAGGAGGGCAGCGGCGATTACAAGTCGCACCTCAAGGAATACGGCCATCCCTCGACGAATGGTTTCAAGGAGGTGATTCATCAGTGGAAGGCCGAACATTTTGATCCCGACCAGCTGCTGAAATTCTACAAGGACAACGGCGCGAAAACTTTCATGGCGCTGGCCAATCACCACGACAACTTTGACAACTTCAACTCGAAATATCAGCCGTGGAATTCCGTGGCGCTCGGCCCGCAGAAAGATTTGATCGGCGGCTGGGCCAAGGCGGCGCGTAAAAATGGTCTCCGCTTTGGTGTCAGCGTCCATGCCTCACGCGCGTGGTCGTGGTATGAAGTCGCCCAGGGCGCGGACAAAACCGGCCCGCTCGCCGGCGTGCCTTACGACGGCAAGCTGACCAAGGCCGACGGCAAGGGGCTTTGGTGGGAGGGGCTCGATCCCCAGGAGCTTTACGCGCAGAACCACAAGCCGGGTGCCAAGCTGGAATGGAGCTGGAATCCGGCCGCAGGCAGCAGCGTGCCCGACGCGGCCTACATGGAGAAATATTTCAAGCGTACCCAGCAGCTTTGGGATGACTACCATCCCGACCAGATTTATTTCGACGATACCGTGCTGCCGTTTGTCGGGGTAACGGATGAAGTCGGCCTGAACCTCGCCGCGCATTTTTACAACACACGCCTCAACCAACATGGCGGCACCGAGGCCGTGATGAACGGAAAAATCCTGAACGAGCGGCAGCGGCGCGCGATGGTCTATGACATCGAGCGCGGCAAGGCCAACGGCATCCTGCCGCAGCCGTGGCAGACCGACACGTGCATCGGCTCGTGGCATTATGACGCGGGCATTTTCAAGCACCACGGTTACAAATCCGCCGCTTCCGTCGTGCGGATGCTCGCCGATATCGTCAGCAAAAACGGCAACCTCATGTTGAGCGTGCCGCTCCAGCGCGATGGCCAGCCGGACGCGGATGAGATCAAAATCGTCAGCCAGATCGGCGCGTGGCTGAAGGTGAACGGCGATGCCATTTACGCCACCCGCCCGTGGAAAATCTACGGCGAAGGCCCCTCGACGGTCGTCCTGGAAAAAGGCCAGTTCGACGGCCAGCGCGACGTCTCGAACAAGCCGTTCACGCCGGAAGACATCCGGTTCACACAATCGAAGGACGGCAAAACTCTCTACGCCATCGTTCTCGAAATTCCGAAGGACGGCCAAATCACCATCCAATCGCTCGCGACCAACTCCGCGAACTGGCCGGGCAAAATCGGCAGCGTCCGTTTGGTCGGCGGCAGCTGGTGGAGCAAATTGAAATTCACCCGCAATGAAACCGGCCTGCACGTTTCGCTGCCGGCAAAATTTGCCGGCAAAATCGCGTTCGCATTAAAAATCCATTCCTAAAAATGTCTGCCCAAAAACAAGTCGTGGTTTCCGGCGGGTTCGACGACCTCAAGTCGCGCGACCTGCGTTATCTGGAAGAGGCGTCGAAGCTCGGCGAATTGACCGTGCTGCTCTGGCCGGAAGTGACGCTGGAAAAACTCACCGGCAAGGCCCCGAAGTTCACGCAGGCGGAACGGCTGTATTTTCTGAACGCCGTCCGTTATGTCAGCCGCGTGGTGGTAGCCGACGGTGCCGCCAGCTTTGACACGTTGCCGGGAAATCTGCGTCCCGATGTCTGGGCCGACTGCGAAACCACGACCAATGCCGCGCGCAAACAATTTGCGGCCGACCATAACATTGCCTACCGCGTATTCACGGCGGACGAATTGAAAGGTTTTCCCGAGCCGCCGCCGATGCCGTCCGCGCCGGGCCGGAAGAAAATCATCGCCACCGGCTGCTACGACTGGTTCCACTCCGGCCATGTGCGTTTCACCGAGGAGGCCTCGGCTTACGGCGATCTGTATGTCTGCCTTGGCAACGACGCGAATGTCCGCTTGCTGAAAGGCGAAGGCCATCCGCTGCTGTCGGAGCAGGAGCGCCGCTACGTTCTCGGCTCGATCAAGTTCGTGAAGCAGGCGCTCGTCACCACCGGCTCCGGCTGGGTGGACGCCGACCCGGAAATCCGCCGGCTCAAACCGGACATCTACGTCGTCAACGAAGACGGCGACAAAGGCGGCAAGCGTGAGTATTGCGAGAAACTGGGCATCGAATATCTCGTGCTCAAGCGCACGCCCGCGCCGGGTCTGCCCAAGCGCAGCAGCACGGATTTGCGCGGCTTCTGACGGGAGCGCCGGCTTCCAGCCGGCGTGTTCTGAAGAATGATAAGCCCACCCGCCGGCAAGATGCCGGCGCTCCCAGAAAGCTCAATTCACAAAACCCTGTTCTTTCAGCCAGAACAGGCAGTCGCCTGCCCACGGATGTGGATTGGCAAACGGCGGCTTATCCTTCAAGCCCATGCCATGCCCGCCTTTTTGATAAACGTGCAGGTCAAACGGAACGTGGTTTTTCCGCAGCGCCTCGGCGAACAGCAGCGTGTTTTCCATCGGCACCGTCTTGTCCTCAAACGTCGTCCACAGAAAACACGGCGGCGTGTTTGTCGTCACCTGCAATTCGTTGGAAAGTAGCTTGACCAAATCCGGTGATGGATTTTTGCCGAGCAGATTTTCCCGCGAACCCTTGTGCGCGAATTCGCCCATCGAAATCACGGCGTAACATAAAACGCCCAGATCCGGCCGCGAACTTTGCCGTTCCACCGCGTCGGCGGAATTCGTGTCGCCGCCGTCAAAATGCGTCAGCAACGTGGACGCCAGATGCCCGCCCGCCGACGACCCCATGATGCCGACGCGCTGTGGATCAATTTTATATTCCTCCGCGTGCGCCCGCACCCAGCGCACGGCGCGGGCGGCGTCGTTGAGCATCGCCGGGTGGCGATAGCCGCTGGAGCCGAGCCGATATTTCAGCACGAAGCAGGTCACGCCATGCTGGTTGAGCCAGAGCGCATAATCGTTGCCCTCGTGCGGCGCGAGGCGCGCATAGCTGCCGCCGGGACAGATCACCAGCGCCGCGCCCGCCGTCGCGTTGCTTTGGCGCGGCAAGCCGGTGACATTTGTTCCGTCCGGCAAATAGGGCGTGAGGGTGGGGGTGTCGTTGGAAGAAACGCCCAGCGCACTCGGCGCGCCCTCGGGCCACAGGGGAATGGGCTTTTGCATTTCAGCGCGGGCGAGGGTGAGCGACGAAATCAAAATGGCGGCGGCAATAATCGTTTTCATCGCGATGGTTCATTTGATGTTAGCCGCTCCGGTGACCGCGTCCAGCGTCCATTCGCGCGGTTCCGGCAGTGACAATTTTCCATCTCCGATTTCCACCGGCATCCAAAGATAGCGCGAATCCCATTGCGTTTCCGGCCGCCAGAGGTCGCCCATGAAAATCACGCTGGTTGTTTTCGTGCCGGTGATTTTCAGCAGCATGGTGGACTGCGCGCCGTATGTGCTGGCGGCCGGCGGGGCGATGTCCGTGAATTTCGACCACGGCCCGGCGAGTGATTTCGCCGTCGCATACAGGTTCGGATTGGGTTTCCAGCCGGTCATGTGCGAGCCGATGACGTAATAAAGCCCGTCATAATGCACCAGCGCGCCGCCTTCCAGCGGCTCGTGGATCAGGCAGATGTCTTTTTCCACGGTTAAAAAATCGTCGGATAACTTGGCGATGTGAAAGCCGTACGGCCGGTTCTCAAAAATCAGATACGCCGTGCCGTCGTCATCCACGAACTGCCCGATGTCGCGGCTTTCCTGGCCGAGCGGGCGGAAACTTTTCAGGTAACGGTAGTCGCCGTCCACCGTGTCGCAGGTAAACACCGCCACGCTGGCGAACTGGTAATTGCCATTGTCAATATGCGCATACATCACGAATTTTTTCGTCGGCGCATGGTAAAACACCTTGGGCCGCTCCAGCACCCAGCCGCGGCCGAGGTTTTCCGGGTCGGCCAGCTTCACCACTTGGTTGCGGAACGTCCAGTCCGTGAGGTTGGTCGAGGAATAACACGCCACATAACGCAGGCCATGCGCGTTGTTCTGCGAGCGGTCTTCGCCAAACCAATAAAATGTGCCGCCGAATTTCAGGATGCCGCCGCCATGCGCCTGGATGTGCGCGCCGCGCTGGTCCGGCCAGAGTTCGCCGGGGCGGACGGTTTCCGCCGCGCGCGTTGCCACCGGAAATTGAACGGCAGCGGCCAGCAACAGCCAGGCCAGCGTGAAAATGGATTTCATGCGGTTTGAGACGCAATTCAGGCCGTGCGGTTACAGTTGTTGCCCGAAAAATGCTGTGGAGAACACGCTTTGGGCGCGGGGTAAATAATTAGTCTTGGTGTGCGGGACTGGGTTGGTATATTAGCTGCCTAGCTCAGACTCCAATACCAAGATGCCAGAGCTGTTGTTTGACATTACAAGCTCGTGGCTGACTCCCCAAACCGGCGGTCATGATTTCTTTGTAAAAACTGGTGAAATTTCTTCCCATGATTAAATTTTGTTCGCTTAAATTTCGGTGCATGGTTGCCGGACTAGGCGTGGCCATGGCCGCCACGTCGCTTTGCGCGCAAGTCCGCATCAATGAAATCATGTATCACGCGGCTCCGGTGATGCCGGAGGATCCGCGCAAGGAATGGATCGAGCTGTTCAACGCGGGCACCAATGCGGTGAGTCTGGCGGGCTGGCAGTTGACCAAGGGGGTCAAGTTCACCTTCACTAACGCCACGCTTCCCGCCAAGGGCTATCTCGTCGTCGCCGCGGATGCCGCCATGTTTTCGACGAATTATCCCGGCGTCTCCAACATCGTCGGCAACTGGATTGGCCAGTTGTCCAACAGCGGCGAAAAGATCGAACTGACGGACAACCTCGGCCAAAAGGTGGATAGCGTGACATATTACAGCGAAGGCGACTGGGCCTTGCGGCGCATGGGAGATGTCTATCCCGGTCAACCGACGTGGTGGCGCGGCTGGCAATGGACCACTCCGGCGGACGGCGGCGGCAAATCGCTGGAGCGGATCAATGCGGCGGTGTCCGGCGACTACGGCCAGAATTGGGCGGCCAGCACGACTGCTAACGGAACCCCCGGCGCGGCAAATTCCGGCGCGGCCACGAACATCGCGCCCGTCATCCTCGATGTGCAGCATTTCCCGCTGATTCCGCAGTCCACCAACACCGTGACCGTGACGGCGCGACTGGTGGATGAGTTGGGCAGCAACGTGACCGCCGCCGTGTGTTTCCGCGTGGATGGCGCGGCAAGTTTCACGACGAATTCCATGTTTGATGACGGCCTGCACGGCGATGGCGCGGCGGGCGATGGCGTTTTCGGCGGCGTGCTGCCGGGGCGTGCCAACCAGACGATTGTCGAGTTTTACGTCCGCGCCACCGACAGCGGCGGCCGGACGCGCACCTGGCCCGCACCCACGGACGACACCGGCACGCAGGGGGCCAATGCGCTTTACCAAGTGGACGAGTCGGTTTATTCCGGCAGTCAGTCGGTCAACCGCTTCATCATCCCCGCCGCCGAATGGGCCGCCTGGCTGAACCTGATGGACAACGTCGGCAACGGCCTTTACAGCAACTGCGAAATGAATGGCGCCCTGATTCGCATAGATGGGCTTGGCACCGAGGTGCGTTACTCCGTTGGGCTTCGCAACCGCGGCCAGGGCAGCCGCACGGCTGTGCCGCACAACCTCAATGTCAGCATTCCTCACGATCATTTGCTGCGCGGCATCAGCGGGCTGGATTTCAACTCGCGCTACGTTCATTCGCAAGCGGCGGGCAACGCCATTTTCACCGCCGCCGGTTTGCCGACGGCCTATGGTGCGCCAGTGCAGGTTCGCGTCAACGGGGCCAATCTTGCCAACGCCACGCCGAATGGCGACGTGAACTCCTACCAGTTCGGCTCCTACTACAGCTTCGAGCCATTCGATGGCGACTGGGCGGCGAACCATTATCCGCTGGATGCGAGCGGCAACCTCTACAAGGGCAAATCCTACTTTGACAGCATTCAACTGAATCCCCATGCCGACCTGGTTTATCGCGGAACCAATGCGAATTCCTACCGGATGTATTACGATGCGAACGGTCCCGCCGCCAGTTCCGGCGCCTATCAAAAGCAGAGCAACATGGCCGCCGACGACTGGTCCGACTTGATCAACCTCACTTACACGTTGAGCGCGAACACGCCGGATACAAACTATTTTTCCAACGTGAGTGCGGTGGTGAACATTGATGAATGGCTGCGCTACTTCGCGGCAAACGCGCTCATCATCAACATGGAAACCACGTTGAGCACTGGCGTCGGCGATGATTACTCGATGTATTGCGGTGTGCTGGATCCGCGGTTCCAGTTGCTGAACCACGACATGGACACCGTGCTGGGCCAGGGCGACACGGCGGCCGCCACCACGAGATCCATTTTTGTCGCGACGAACCTCGTTTCCATAAACCGCTTCCTCAAAAATCCCGCCATCGCACCGCAGTATTTCGCCATGTTAAAAACTTTGGCGGACACCACGTTTGCCACGAGCAACATCAATCACACGCTGGATGCCAGCCTGTCGAGTTGGGTTCCGGCCAGTTATATCCAGAGCATGAAAGACACGGCGGCCAGCCGCCGGGCCAACGTGCTTTCCCAGATTCCACTCGCGCTCACCGTCCAGAGCGCCTTGGCGATTTCAAACGGATTTCCGCGCACCACCAGCGCCACCACGACGCTCACCGGCAGCGCCAACGCCATTGAAACCCGCAGCATTCTCGTGAACGGCATCGCCGCCACTTACATCGCGTGGCAGGGAAGCTGGAGCGCCTCCGGCATCACGCTTTCGCCGGGCATCAACCGCGTTCTCGTCCAGTCACTCAACTCCAACGCCGTCGAGTTCGCACGCGCGACGATTGACATCTGGTATGACGATGGCTCCGTGGCAACCGTTGGCGGAACCATCGGCACCGACACAACTTGGAGTGCGGCGGGCGGGCCTTACAGCGTGACGAGCAACCTGATTGTTTCCAACGGCGTCACCCTCACCCTCGCGCCCGGCACGACGCTTTATCTCGGTTCCGGCGTCGCTGTTACCGTCAATAACGGCGGGCGGATTCTGTCGGAAGGCACCGCCGTTGCGCCGATTCGTTTCACCACCGCGCCAGGTTCGGGCGCAACGTGGGGCGGCCTCACCGTGAATGGCGCGGTTGGCTCGCCGGAAACGCGCTTTGCCTACACACAATTCGAGAGCAACAGCACGACCTGCATCCATGTAATTGCCGGGGCCATCCTGCTGGATCATGCCACCTTTGGCACGCGCACGTCGCAATACCTCTCGCTGGACGGCGCGACGTTTCTGGTGCGCGATTGCAACTTCCCAACCCCGAGCGGGGCGTTTGAACCCGTCCACGGGACCGGCGGCATTCGCAGTGGCGGACGCGGCGTTTACCTGCGCAATTTTTTCGGCGCACCCACCGGCTACAACGACGTGGTGGACTTCACCGGCGGCAACCGTCCCGGCGGGCCACTCGTGCATTTCCTTAACAACGTCTTCATTGGCAGTGGTGATGACATACTGGATCTTGATGGCACGGACGGCTGGATCGAGGGAAACATCTTCCTGCACGCGCACAAGAACGGCTCGCCGGATTCCTCCAGCGCCGTCAGCGGCGGCAGCGACAGCGGCAACACGTCCGAACTGACCATCATCGGAAATATTTTCTACGACTGCGATCAGGCTGCGATGGCCAAGCAGGGAAATTTCTTCACGCTCCTCAACAACACCATCGTCCACCAGAACCACTCTGCCGGCCTGGACACGGACGGCGCGGTGGTCTGTCTGGCGGACGAAGGCACGGCCGAGGGCGCAGGAATGTATCTCGAAGGCAACCTCATTTCCGACGCGGAGAAACTCGTGCGCGGCAGGACCAACGCGATTGTCACTTATACCAACAACCTTATCCATCAGCTCGCCGGGACGATGTGGGCCGGGCCGGGCGGCAACAACTCCACGAACAATCCGCTGCTCACCTACGTCCCGCAACTTTCCGAGACCACCAACTTCACCTCCTGGACTTCGGCGCAGGTGATGTGGGATTGGTTCAAGCTTCGCGCCGGTTCACCCGCCATTGCCAGCGGCCCGAACGGTCGCGACCAGGGCGGCGCAATCCCGCCCGGCGCATCTATTTCTGGCGAATCACCGGCGATTACGCCTTCCACCAGCGCCACGCTCAACGTCGGATACGCCCGCACCGGCAGCGGCATTCCGACCGCCGGTTTCCCGAACGGTTCGGGTTTCACGCATTACCAGTGGCGGCTCGACGACGGCGCGTGGAGCGCGGAGACGCCCGTCGGCACGCCGATTTTGCTGACCAGCCTTGCGAACGGCGCGCATCATGTGGATGTAAATGGCAAGCTCGACACTGGCATCTACCAAGACGCGACGGAATTTTCCCCGGCCACCGCGACGACTTCGCGCACTTGGACGGTCAACACCGCGCTGCCCGGCTTGCGACTAAACGAAGTACTCGCCCGCAACGCCACGACACTGGTGACCAACGGCGAAGCGCCGGATCTTGTCGAACTGTTCAACGCCGGCGCGGCGACGGTGGATCTCTCCGGCATGGGCCTCACGGACAACGCAGCCAGCAAATATAAATTCACTTTCGCGGCCGGCACCACGCTCGCGCCGGGGCAGTTCCTGGTTTTGTATTCCGATTTCTCCAGCAACGCGGCACGCAACCTCGGTTTTGGTTTTAACTCCAACGGCGGAGAATTGTCGCTGTTTGCTTCGGCGGCAAATGGCGGCGCGCAACTGGATCACGTCAGTTTCGGCCCGCAGTTGGTGGACTATTCCATCGGCCGCGTCGCGGACAATTCGTGGGCGCTGTGCAAACCGACGTTTGGCGCGGCGAACATTGCGCAGTCCGCCACCGACGGCTCCACATTGAAAATCAACGAATGGCTCGCATCCGGTTCTCCCACGGCACCAGATGATTTCGTCGAGTTATATAATCCCGACTCTGCGCCGGCGGCGATGGGCGGATTGTATTTGAGCGATGCGCCGGACGGTTCACCCGCGCGGCATCCGATTGCGGCGTTGAGTTTCGTCGCGCCGGGCGGCTGGTTTGCCTTCAAAGCCGACGGCAACACCAACGCCGGGGCGGAGCACCTGATTTTTCATCTCTCGCCGATGGGCGGCAGCATCGGTTTGTCGGATGTGAACCTCGCGCTCATTGACCGCGTCGTGTATGGCCCGCAGTCCACCGGCGTTTCGCAGGGCCGCGCCCCGGACGGAGCAGGCTCACTTGCATTCTTCAATACACCCACGCCCGGCGCGGGCAATCCGGCCACGCCGCCGGCCTATGTCACCAACCTCACCGTCAGTTTGATGGCCTACACGAACGTCTGGCGCTACAACCAGTCGAACAACCTCGACGGCGTGAACTGGACGGCGACGAACTACAACGACAGCGCGTGGCAGAGCGGGCGGGGATTGCTGGCCGGCGGTGAAAACAATACCGCCATCACACCGCTGATCAACACGACGATGCTCGCACCGAATGCGCCGCCAGCGGGCTTGAGTGCCGGCCACGCCTATTATTTTCGAACGACGCTCGTGGTAACGAACAATCTGACTGGATTTACGCTGAATGCTCGAATGCGTCTCGACGACTGCGCCGTGATTTACCTCAACGGCGCGGAGTTTTCCCGTCCCCGGATGCCGGTTGGCACCATCACGAATCTAACCTTCGGCAGTGCCGCCATCGGCACAGGCTCGGATGCGGATGTGGATGAATATTTCACCATTCCAGCAGCCAGCCTGCGTCAGGGAACCAACATCATCGCCGTCGAAGTCCATCAGAGCGGCTCCGGCAGTTCCGACATCGTTTGGGGGATGGCGCTCGATGCCAGCCGCTCGGTGACGAATTTTGCCTCGGTCGCGCTGAACGAAGTGTTCGCCGACAACGCCTCTTTCCCCAATGCCGATGGCACGCTCACCGACTGGGTGGAGCTTTACAATCCCTCCGCCGTGCCGTTCAACCTGGCGGGCTACAGCTTCAGCGACAAACCCGGCACGCCGGGTCGCTGGGTGTTTCCGTCCGGCGTCACCGTCGCGCCCGGCGGCTTCCTGGTCGTGCGGTTTGATTCGCTCACGCCGGCCACAACCACCAACGGCCTCGTGCTCAACACCGGTTTTGGTCTGGGCGCGAACGGCGATTCCGTCTGCCTCTTCACCCCCGGCAATGCGCTACTGGACTCCATTTCGTTCGGCCCGCAGGCGACGGATTTTTCCATTGGCCACACGCCCGACGGACTCGCCGGCTGGTCGCTCACGCTGCCCACGCCCGGTTCGGCGAACATCGCCGCGGCGCTCGGCAACAACATCGGCGTGCGCATCAACGAATGGGCGGCCAAAATCACCGGCGGTTCCGATTGGTTCGAGCTTTACAACCCGGCACCGCAGCCCGTCGCCCTCGGTGGACTGTATCTCACCGACACACTCGCCAGCCGCGCGATGCACCAGATTGCTTCGCTGTCGTTTCTCGGCGTAAACACAAACGGCTGGTGCAAATTTGTGGCGGATAGCGACACGGCGCAGGGCGCGAACCATGTCAACTTCTCGCTCCGCGACGGCGGCGAGGCGCTCGGCCTGTTCCCGGCGGGCACGGGGCCGGCGATTGATTCCGTCACGTTCGGCTCGCAGACCAACGACATCTCGGAAGGCCGTTTCCCCGACGGCGCGACGAACCGCGTGTTCTTCACCAAGCCTTCGCCGGGCGCGGCGAACTGGCTTTACCTGACGAACATTGTCATCAACGAAGTCCTCTCGCACACCGATCCGCCGCTGGAGGACGCCATCGAACTGCGCAACCTCACCGCGTCGCCCGTGGACGTGAGCGGCTGGTTCATCAGCGACGACCTGCTCAATCTCCGCAAGTTTCGCATTCCAAACGGCACGGTCATTCCGGCCAAAGGCTACCAAGTGTTCTACGAAAACCAGCTCAACCCGCAGCCCGTCACCGCGAGCGGTTTCACGTTCAATTCGTTCCTGGGCGACGACGCATGGCTCACCGCTGCGGACGCGCTCGGTGCGGCAACCGGCTATCGCGATTACGCGAAGTTCGGACCGTCGTTCAACGGGTCTTCGTTCGGCCGCTTCGCTACGAGCGTGGGCGTGGATTTCCCGGTGATGAGTGCGTTGAGTTTCGGCACGAGCGTCACCGCGCAAAGCCCGACGAATCAAATCACCACGTTCCGCACGGGCGCGGGCGCGGCGAACACCTATCCGCGCGTTGGCCCCGTGGTGATCAGCGAGATCCAGTATCACCCCGCGCCCATCGGCACGAACGACAACACGCAGGATGAATTCATCGAGCTGCAAAATATTTCCGGCGGCACCGTGCCGCTCTACGACACGTTGCACCCCACCAACGGCTGGAAACTCCGCGACGCCGTGGACTTCGTATTCAGCACCAGCCACAGCATTCCAGCAGGTGGTTTTCTGGTTGTGGTCAGCTTTGATCCGGCGACAAACGCCGCCGCGCTTGCCTCGTTCCGCGCGAAATACGGGACGAACGGCGTCATCGTCGGCCCGTGGAGCGGCAAACTCGACAACGGCGGCGAAAGCGTGGAACTCGTCGCGCCCGACCACCCGCAGACCAGTGGTCTCGAAATCGGTCTTGTGCCCTACGTCATGATGGACAAGGTGGTTTACTCCGATGCCTCGCCCTGGCCCACGAACGCGGACGGCTTCGGCCCTTCGCTCCAGCGCATCAGCGTTACCAGCTACGGCAATGATCCGGTGAACTGGATCGCCGCCGCGCCCAACGCCGGAACCTCCGGTCTCGCCGACAGTGACGGCGACGGCCTGCCCGACGCGTGGGAAGAGGCGAACGGATTGAACAAGCTGGCCAATGACGCGAACCTTGATCCAGATGGCGACGGCTTCACCAATTTGCAGGAATACACCGCCGGTACAAATCCGCACAGCGCGGCGAGCCGGCTGAAGATTGACAGCGTGGTATCGCTGGTGAGCGGAACGCAAATTGGCTTTCTGGCCGCATCGAACCGGACCTATTCCGTGCTCTACCGCGACGCGCTTGGCACCGGCAGTTGGCTGAAACTGGCCGATGTCGGCGCGCAGCCGACATCGCAAACCGTCGCCGTGGCCGACGACAACGATTCCAGTGCCGACGCTCGTTTTTACCGTCTGGTCACGCCAGCAATCCCGTAATTTATCCAACCACCAGCATGAAAACACTTCGCGCACTGACAATTCTTCTGGTCCTGATCTTCTTCACCGTGTCTGCCCGCGCCCAAATTGGCATCGGCGGCATCGCCAACAACACGATTTACACCAGCGTGAGTTTCTGGGTCACGAATGAGGCGGGTTACACCTATGACGCCAAGCTCGACGGCACCCCGGTGCCGGTTGGGGTTTCTGTGCCGGTGGCCAGCGTGGATTATCACGAGCTTTACGTTCTGCGCACGAACACGACCACGCACGCCGTGACCAACCGGCTCGTGAAATTTATCATTCACTCTGCGGAACGCGGTAGCACCGAGGATGGCATCCCGCCGTGGACGCCGTATCCGCTCATCCCGTCGGCGAACGGAGAATTTTCCGGCGGAGCTTTGCGCGTTATTGCGCCGCAAAATTTTCCGGCGGGAATGCAGATTCCGATCGTGGCGTGGGTAGAAGATACCAATGGCCATGCCCTGCGTGTGAATGGCAGCGTGACGGCACTGGGGCAGAATTCCATCAATCTTGTTCGCGGCGTCGGTTCAGGCTTTTTGTCAGCCTCAAATGCGACGGGCGCGTTCAGTTATCAGCCTGCCGTCGGCGGATTGGCGACCAGCAAGACGATTAACGTCGAGACCGGCACGGTTTGGACCAGCGTGAGCGGCACGTTAAGCGGCACCATCAACTGGCTGGCCAACTCGCGCATCGCCATCACGAACCATGTGGTTCTTTCCAGCGGCGCGACGCTCACCATCGGCGCGGGCACGATTGTCCGTGTCAGCCCCGGCGTGGACATCACGAACAATGCCGCCATCATTATCAACGGCACGCGCGAGCAGCCCGTCGTGTTTACACCCGTTTCGCCGTCGCAGCCGTGGGGCGGATTCACGATGCGGACCAGCACGGGCAGCATTACCGGCGCGGGCGTGATCTTTACCGGCAGCGGCGCGATGGCCAACTGGTTTGGAACAGGCGGCAATCCCGGCAGCCATCGCACGGAGCAGGCGTTGTTCTTCTGCGCGGGCAATAATGTGATCAATCTCTCCGATTCGGCGGCCGTCTGGCTGGCGGGCCAGATGGGGCACGCGGTGGCGGGCGGCACCTTCACGTTCGATCATTTTCTCATGCAGCGCGTGACCAGCGGCGGCGAGTTCACCGGTTCCTCTTGGCGTGTGAATGACAGCGCGTTTATCGAATGCCCGGACAATTCCGTAAACTTTGTAGATGGCGACAACGACGCGCTCTATTTCGTGGATGGCACGCATGGGTTCACCAACTCGCTGTTTGCGGTCACCAAGGATGACGGCGTGGATTCCGGCGGGGCCGGCGCGGGCACGCTGACGTTCACCAACTGCTGGTTTGAATCCACTTTTCACGAGGGCAATTCGCTTTCCGGCACGGGCAAAAATGTGAGCCACTACAACTCGGTTTTCATCAATTGCGGGCAGGGTTTGGAGGCCGGTTACGATGGTCCGAACGGCACGATGTTTCACTGCCTCTCCACGGCCAACCTCATCGGCGCGCGCTGGGGCGACAATTACAATTGGACCTATACCGGCACCTTGCGCGTCACCAATTCCCTGCTCCTCCACAACTACCGAAACGTCTGGGGCATGAACTGGGCCGACTGGACTTACCACACCAACCAGATGACCATCAGCTCGAATGTTCTGAGCGCCGCCGATGTGTATTGGCCCGCGAATGACGTGTGGAACCCCGCCACCGACGCGGCCCGGCTGGCGGAGTTCATCAGCGGCAACGCGGGCAGTGCCGTGGGCATCGGCCTGGCGCTGCGCACCAACCGGCTGACGGCAGTGGAATTGACCAACGGCGTGCCGGTTCGCTTGAGCTGGTTCAGCACGAATGTCGTGACGGTGAATTATACCGTGGAAAGCGCGGGCGGTGCCGCGGCATCCGGCACGCTCACATTCCAGCCGGGCGAAACCGTCAAGAAACTCGCGCTGCCTATTGCCAATCCGCAAAACTACGAACTGTTGAGCCTGCGCCTCTCAAATCCAGTCAATGCCGACCTCACGGGCATGGCGCAAACCTTCACCACCACGCCGCCATCGGCCGGGAGCGCCACCACGTTCGTTCCGTTCAACTCGACCTGGCGCTACAATGCCACCGGCGTAGATCTGGGCATCGCGTGGATCACGCCGGGTTTTGCCGACGCTTCCTGGCCCAGCGGGCCGGGCAAGCTGGGCTTTAACACGGGCAACACGGGTTTCGGCACGATCATCGGCTACGGTGCCGATGCGAACAATAAATACCGGACCAGCTATTTCCGAAAGTCGTTTACGGTGAATTCAGTTGCGGACTTCGCGAGTTTGTTTCTCGAAATCTACCGCGATGACGGCGTGGTGGTTTATCTGAACGGCACCGAGATTTATCGCAACAACATTACGAACGGCGTGCCGGTGACTTATTCCTCGTTCGCCACCAACTGCGCCGACAACGGAACCGTAATCCAGAGCGCCACGCTGCCGCTGACGCAGTTGGTGAATGGCGTCAATGTGATCGCCGCCGAAGTGCACCAGTCGAGCGCAACATCGAGCGATTTATTTTTTGACCTCAAGCTCGCCGGCAATCCGGCCACGCCCGTGCTGCTCAAACATGTGGTGTTGAGCAACGGCCACGCGCTGTATTGGGACGACCCGGCGTTCACGTTGGAGGAAACCACAGCGCTGCCCGGCGGCTGGACGCCCGTAAGCACCAGTGGCAATGCGCATCTCGTCCAGCCGGACACTGGGCAGCGGTTCTTCCGCTTGCGGCGGTGAGCTGCTTTGCGGAGCGCCGGCATTCTGCCGGCTAAAACCGTGCGATTGCCTGCGGTGGCCAATCGAAAAGGACCGTCATTGTGGTTCGATCATTCAAAGCCGGCAGCATGCCGGCCTTCCGGATTCATCGCGGCGGACACCCGGGTTTACCATCTGCGGCAATGAGGGTTGCTGTAAATATCTGTTGGAGAATTAAGTGGCTATGATATTTTTTAATCATGAACCCCGCTGGAACAATGCCCGCCCGTAGCTTGCAATCATCATGAAGCGTTTTATCGTCGGCTGCCTCAGCCTCTTTACCATTATCTCCGTCCGGGCGCAAGGCGGCCCCATTATCAGCGAGTTTATGGCCTCCAACTCGCACACGCTGGCGGATGAAAACGGTTCCTACGAGGACTGGATCGAAATCCAAAACACGGCGTCCACGAATGTCAGCCTGCTGGATTGGTCGCTAACGGATAATTCGTCGAAGCTGGCCAAATGGCGTTTTCCGGCCACCAATCTGCCGCCCGGTGGTTACTTGGTGGTGTTTGCTTCCAACAAAGACCGTCACACGCCGGGGATGCCGCTGCATACGAATTTCAAGCTGAATGCTTCGGGGGGTTATCTGGCGCTGGTGGATCCGTCCGGGGCCATCGCAACACAGTTCGCCACCAACTATCCGCCGCAGGTCGCAGATGTGTCCTACGGTTTCCCATCGGTTTCAAGCAATGTCACGCTGATTGCCAAAGGCGCTCCGGCGCAAGTGCTGGTGCCATCCATGGAAAACGGCGGCAGCGCCTTGGACTACACTTGGACGGGCGACGCGACAAATGAGCCGTTCGCGGTCGCCACTTGGCAGAGTGGCGTTCTGGGCGCTGGTTTTTCCGATGGCAGCGGCGGAGTGGGTCTGGCGGATGTGGGGTTGAATCTCCAGTCCACCATGCTGAATAGCAACGCATCGGCATTCGTGCGGATTCCATTTGTGGTATCCGGTCCGACGAATTTTTCCCTGCTGACACTGCGCCTAAAGTGCAACGACGGCTATGTGGCGTGGATCAACGGCGTGTTGGTGGCCGACAACAACGCCGCGCTGGACAGCCTGACTTGGAACGCGAGCGCCACCGCCACCAATTCCGGAGCTGTCACGAACACCATTCAAATCGGCAATGTGGACACGTTGCTGCGGGAGGGCACCAACATCCTGGCCATTCAAGGGTTGAACATCTCTGGCAACGATCCCAGCTTCCTGATCGCGCCGGAATTGACCGGCACTACTTTTCCGCAGATGAGTTTGGCGGGAGTTTATTTTTTAACCCCGACGCCCGGAACGGTCAATGTCAATGGCAGCACCAAGTTGGGGCCGGGCATTACCGAGGCCGGGCATCTGCCGAATGAACCGCTGGCCAGCGAGAGTCTGCGGGTGACGGTCCGCGTTTTCCCGACGCTCAACACCATTTCAAATGTCACTTTGCACTATCGCGTCATGTATAACAGCGAAGCCAGCCTGCCCATGTATGACGATGGCGCGCACGCGGACGGTCTGGCGGGTGACGGCGTGTATGGCGCGACGATTCCGGCGAACATCGCAACCATGGGGCAGATGATTCGCTACTATATTTCCGCCCAAGATGTAAAAACCAACCTTTCCCGCTGGCCGCTGTTCGCTGATCCGGCGGGCAGTGCGGAGTATTTGGGTGCGATGGTCAAAACGAATGTCAGCAGCAAATTGCCGGTCTTCCACCTGTTCGCCGCCAGCACCAGCGCGGTCGACACACAGACGGGCACCCGAGGGTCGTTTTTTTACGACGGCGAATTTTACGACAACATCGCGATCTCGGTGCGCGGCAACACCACCGCCGTTTACAACAAGAAATCCCACCGGCTGGAATTCAACAAGGAACATCCGCTGCGGCATCCGGGGCCGGGCGGGCGCATTCGCAAAACCTCGCTGATGGCGGAATTCGCGGATCCGTCCTACCTGCGCCAGCATCTTTCCTACTGGCTGCAGGATTTGATGGACGTGCCGGCGGCCTTTGATTATCCGGTGCAGGCGCGCTTGAACGGGACTTTTTGGCAACTGGCGTTTCACAACGACGTGCTGGGCGACGAGCAACTCAGCCGGCTGGGTTACGATCCGAACGGCGCGCTCTACAAGGCGGCCGGAACCATCAGCACCAGCCATTTCAGCACCGGTGGATTTGAAAAGTTGCTGCCGAAAACCAACGGGGTGGTGTTCGCCAGTACCGCTGATTTCGATGCCATGGCCACGGCCATCAGCACCAGCCAGACCAGCGGCGTCCGCAAGACCAACGCCTTCGATATTCTCAACTTGCCGGAGATCATCAACTATATGGCGGTGGCGCGTTTCTGCCAGGAAGGCGACGATACCTGGGCGAACATGACGGTTTACCGCGATACTTACGGCAACCAAGAGTGGAGCATCATTCCCTTTGACCTCAATGTTTCCTGGGGGCAGCTCTATTATTCCGACAATCCCAGTCAGTATGGTCATATCAATGCCACGGATGATTATTACAAAAGTCATCCGCTCTTCGGCGGTTCGCAGATTCAGCAGTCGGGCGGCAGCAGCTGGAATATGCTCTACGACATCATTATTGCCGTGCCCGAAACGCGCCAGATGCTGTTGCGGCGGATGCGCACTATGATGGACAAATTCGTGCAACCGGTCGGCACCCCGACCAATCAGGACATTATTCTTCAGCACATCATGACGCTGACGAACCAGTTCGCCGCCGAGGCGCAACTGGACCGGGTCAAATGGGGCTGGCCGCCAAACTCCGGCATGTATGGCTGGGGAAGCAACCTGTGGCTGACGAACGGAATCTCGGCCATGATCACGCAGTTTATCAATCCCCGACGCAACCACTTTCTCTACACGCATTGCGTGGTGAACACTTCCGTTCCCGTGGGGGTGGCGTATTACCTGAACGCCGGCATCCCCACCGCGCAAACCGCGCCGATGGTGACCATCAGCGGGTTCGACTACAACCCGGTTTCCGGCAATCAAGACGAGGAGTATGTGCAGTTGAGCAACACCAACAGTTATGCGGTAGACCTCTCAGGCTGGAAGCTGGCGGGCGGCATTGACTTCAAGTTCAAGGGCGGCACCGTGATGCCGGCGAACAGTGTGCTTTACGTTTCGCCCAATGCGAAGGCGTTCCGCGCGCGGGTCGCCAGCCCGCACGGCCATCAGGGCTTGTTCGTGGTCGGCCCTTACAACGGCCATTTGAATGCCTGGGGCGAAACCCTCACGCTCACCAACGACGCCGGCCAGTTGGTGTCGAGCAACGGATTTGCTGGCAATCCTTCGGCGGCACAACGCTACCTGCGCATCACCGAAATCATGTATAACCCATCGCCACTGCCGGCCATTACCAATGACGCGCAGCAGTTTGAATACATCGAGCTGAAGAACATTTCGACCAACGTCACGTTGAATCTGGCTGGCGTGCGTTTCACCAACGGCATTGATTTCAACTTCACCGGCAGCGCCGTTACCAGCCTGGGTCCGCAGCAGACCGTGCTGGTGGTGCGGAATTCAGCGGCCTTCGCCGCCCGCTATGGTGCCGGCCTCAATGTCGCCGGCCAGTCCAGCGGCGCGCTCGATAATGCCGGCGAAACCTTGCGGTTGGAAGATGCCGGCGGCGAAAAGATTTTGGAATTCGCCTACAACAACAGTTGGTATCCGATCACGGATGGACTGGGTTTTTCCTTGGTGATCGTGGATCAAAATGTGTCGTGGGACACTTGGGGCGACCGGGCAAGCTGGCGCGCCAGCGGCCAGCTCAATGGCTCACCCGGCGTGAATGATCCGGCACCTCCGACCTTTAGTTCCGTGTTGGTCAATGAGGCTCTCACCCATACCGACCTGCCAGAGTTGGATTCCGTGGAGCTCTTTAATCCCGCAACCAACACCGTGGACATTGGTGGCTGGTTCCTGACGGATGACTTTTACACGCCCAAGAAATACCGCATACCCACCGGCACCACGATTGTGCCGGGCGGCTATCTGGTGTTCAACGAAAACCAGTTCAACACCGGCACGAACGCCTTCCGATTCAGTGAATATGGCGAATCGGTCTATCTATTTTCCGGCGATGCCACCACGAATCTGACGGGTTATGTTCAGGGTTATGATTTCCCAGCCGCGCCCAACGGCGTGAGTTTTGGTCGCTACACGAACAGCCAGGCCAACGTCTTCTTCACCCTGCAAAGCGCGGTCACGCTGGGTGCGGCCAATGCCTATCCGCGCGTCGGGCCA
Source organism: uncultured Bifidobacteriaceae bacterium (assembly GCA_964444085.1). Classification (GTDB taxonomy): domain Bacteria; phylum Verrucomicrobiota; class Verrucomicrobiia; order Limisphaerales; family UBA11358; genus UBA11358. The sequence continues at coordinate 20,227 of CAYUGC010000007.1, forward strand.
ATCGTCATTTCGGAAATCATGTATCATCCAGCGGACCTGACCAACGGCGTGGACAACGACCTCGACGAGTTCATCGAACTGCAAAACACGAGCGCGACCAACGTGCCGCTATTCTGCAATTTCACCAGTGAGCCGGGCTACGGCGCGGCGGCGGCCACCAACACCTGGCACCTGCGCAACGCGGTGGATTTCGATTTCCCGACGAACCAGACGCTCGCCGCCGGGGCCCGCTTGCTGGTGGTGGGTTTTGATCCCACCAACACGGTACAACTGGCTGCCTTTCGGGCCAAATATGGCGTGTCCAACAACCTGCCGGTGTGTGGCCCGTGGAGCGGCAAGTTGGACAACTCCGGAGAGACGATCGAATTGAAGCAGCCGGACAAGCCGGATGTCACCGCCTCGAATATCACCGTGCCTTACATCATGATTGACAAGGTGGCCTATGCAGACGCCGCCCCGTGGCCAGCGGGCGCGGATGGCGTGGGCAATTCGCTTCAGCGCGTCTCGAATGCCGGTTTTGGCAATGATCCCACGAACTGGTTTGCCGCCGGCGTTACGGCGGGCCGCACGAATCTGCTGAACGTGGCCCCGACCATCTCAATCACCTCGCCCACCAATGGCTCGTTGTTTGCCTACGGCGTGAACCTGAACATTTCTGTGGCGGTTTCCGATGCGGATGGCTCGATAGCCTCCGTCCGGTTTCTCGAAGGCGATACGACCATCGCTTTGCAAACCAATGCGCCGTTCAATTTCATCTGGACCAATCCGCCGTCGGGCGATCATGAAATTCACGCGGTTGCCACCGACAACCTTGGCGGCATCGCCATTTCGGATCCGGTCAAATTCACGGTGCTGGTGCCCTCGGTGCTGTCGTTCTCGCCGAATTATGGCTACGTCGATGAAGGCAACAGCGGCACTTCGGATATGTTGTTCACAGTCACGCTCACGCCCGCCGCGATCCTGCCGGTCACCGCCCGTTTTGCCACGACCAACGGCACGGCGATCGCCGGTAGCGACTACTTTGCCACCAACGGGGTCGTGAGCTTCCTGCCGGGTGAAACCAACAAAACACTCGTGGTTCGCGTGACCGGAGACAGCAGCCTGGAGTATGACGAAAACTTTTCGTTCGCGCTGACGAATCCGACCAATTGTTTGCTGGGCACCGTCACCGCCACCGGCTGGATTCTTAATGATGACCTGTCATCGGTGGATTATTTTACCGAGCTGTTCGATACGTCCACCAATGATCTGGCTTTCCGCAGCTTCACTTTCACGCCGGATGGGAGCACGAATTTTTATTCGGTTTGCCAGCAGCCGGCGACCAGTTTCCCCACCGATCCCACAGGCGGTACGACCGTCACGTTGACGGATGATTCCTTCGTCCAAGTGACCTTGGCTGTAGCGGACAAGGTGGCGCTTTACAATCGGCGCACGAATGTCTTCTTCATTGGCAGCAACGGCTATCTGACATTGGGCGCGAGCGATACTTCGTATAGTCCATCGTTGGATACCCATTTCAGTCTCTCGCGCATTTCCGGCCTGTTCCGAGATATGAACCCGTCGCTGGGCGGGACGATTTCCTGGAGGCGGATGACCAACCGGGTGGCCGTCACCTTTTCTGCGGTGCCCGAATATGGCACCGCGAGCAACACGAACAGCTTTCAATTTGAACTGTTCTTCGATGGCCGAATCCGTCTGACATATCTCGCGCTAAAAACGACGGATGGTCTGGTGGGGTTGTCAGCAGGACAAGCAACGCCGCCGGGCATGGTGGAGAGCGATTTCAGCGCGTATGACACTTGTCCGCAAGCGCCCGTCATTACAAGCCAGCCACAAAATCTGGCGGTGACGCAGAGCAGCAATGCCACCTTGACGGTCACCGCCACCGGTTTGCCCGTGCCGGCGTATCAATGGTTCTTTAGCTCGAACAACCTTTCCGGCGCACTGCAATCCTCACTGACGATTACCAATGCACAGCCTGCAAACGCTGGCGGTTATTATATTGTCGTTTCCAATCTGGCCGGCGTGGTGACCAGCAGTGTGGTTACGTTGTCCGTGATCCTGCTCGATACCGATGGCGACGGTCTGCCCGACGACTGGGAGATCGCCAACGGCACCAATCCCAACAGCAACGACGCCAATGCGGATCCCGACCATGACGGCCTGAGCAACTCGCAGGAATATCTCGCCGGCACCAGTCCAACCAACGCCGCAAGTGTGTTGAAGCTCGATCCGCTGACATCCACCGGGACAAATCTGGTGTTTAGCTTCACCGCCATGTCCAACCACAGTTACACCGTGCAGTTCCTGCCGGGATTGGGCGTGGGTGCGTGGCAGAAGTGGCAGGACATCCCCTCGGCGCCAAGCAATCGCGCCGTGTGGCTGACCAACGGAATGAACTCTGTCACGAACCGTTTCTTTCGCCTGGCCACGCCGTTGCAACCCTAAACAGTTTTGCCACTCGTTGACGGGAGGGCATTATCGCCCTATTTTCAACGCGTGTTTGAACTCGTTTCCGATTACGCGCCCGCCGGTGACCAGCCGCAGGCCATCGAAAAGCTGACCGCCGGCATCTTGTCTGGCGCGAAGCACCAGACGCTGCTGGGCGTCACCGGTTCGGGGAAAACCTTCACCGTCGCGAATGTCATCAAGAACGTGGACAAACCCACGCTCGTCATCTCGCACAACAAGACGCTCGCGGCGCAGCTTTACGCCGAGTTCAAAAGTTTTTTCCCCAACAACGCCGTTGAATACTTCGTCAGCTATTTCGATTTTTACCAGCCAGAAGCCTACATCCCGCGCACCGACACGTTCATCGAGAAGGATTCCAGCGTGAACGACGACATCGAGCGGATGCGGCTCTCGACCATGGCCTCGCTCTTCACGCGTCGCGATGTCATTGTCGTTGCCAGCGTGTCGTGCATCTATGGCATCGGCAGCAAGGACGATTACGCGGCGATGGTGATTCCCGTGCGCGTTGGCCTGGAGCTTTCGCGCGAACTGCTTTTGTCGCGCATGGTGGACTTGCAATATTCGCGCAACGACATCGCCTTCGAGCGCGGCAATTTCCGCGTGCGCGGCGACACCGTGGAAGTCTGGCCCGCCGGGCGTGAGGACGGTCTGCGCGTGGAATTTTTCGGCGACACCATTGAGAAGCTGACGCGCTTCGAGCCGTTGACTGGCAAAAAGATCGAAGCGCTTCAGGGCAATATGATTTTCCCGGCGAAACAATTTGTGACCACCGGCGACAAGATGAAACGCGCGCTGCTGGCCATTCGCGAGGAACTCGGCATCCGCATCGCGGAATTCGAGCGCGACGGCAAATTGCTCGAAGCCCAGCGCATCAAGATGCGCACCGAGTTTGACCTGGAAATGATGGAGGAAATGGGTTTCTGCTCCGGCATCGAAAATTATTCGCGCCACATTGCCAACCGCCCGCCCGGCTCGCGCCCGACGACGCTGTTTGATTTTTTCCCGGACGATTACCTGCTCGTGATTGACGAGTCGCACGTCACCGTGCCGCAGATCGGCGGGATGTATGAAGGCGACCGCTCGCGTAAGACGGTTTTGGTGGATCACGGCTTCCGGCTGCCGAGCGCGCTGGACAACCGGCCCGTGAACTTCCTGGAATTTCAGGCGATGCAAAACCAGACGATTTATGTCAGCGCCACGCCCGCGCCGAGGGAGATTGGCTGGTCGCGGTCAAGCGCGACGGAACGCCGAGCACCGTCTCGGCCAGAACCGGGCAATGCCAATCCACTTGCCGGGACGGTGCCCGGCGTTCCGGGTGTGGTGGAACTCGTCGTGCGCCCGACGGGATTGATTGATCCCAAAGTCACCCTCAAACCGCTCAAGGGACAGATTGACGATTTGATGGAGGAAGTCCGCCGCCGCGCGGACAAAAAGGAGCGCACGCTGGTCACGACGCTGACCAAGCGCACGGCGGAGGAACTCACGGATTACCTGCGCGATATCGGTATCCGCGTGCAATACCTGCACAGCGACATTGACGCGATTGAGCGTGTGGAAATTCTGCGTTCGCTCCGCAAGGGCGAATTCGATGTGTTGGTCGGCATCAATCTGTTGCGCGAAGGCTTGGATCTGCCGGAGGTTTCGCTCGTGGCGATTCTCGACGCGGACAAGGAGGGTTTTCTTCGCAGTGAAACCAGTTTGATCCAGACCGCCGGCCGCGCCGCCCGGCATTTGAACGGCGAAGTCATTTTGTATGCCGACGTGATGACGCAGAGCATCCAAAAATTTCTCGCCGTCACCGAGAAGCGGCGCGAACGCCAGATTGCTTACAACCAAGCACACAACATCACGCCGCGCAGCGTCATCCGCGCCGTCGAGGAAAGTCTGGCCGTGCAGGAAGACCAGCACGCGGCGGCCACCGGCCTGTTGCGCGAGACCACGACGGATCTGGATGTGACCGAAACCATCCGCGAACTCGAGGGCGAGATGTTGAAAGCCGCCGAAGATTTGCACTTTGAAAAAGCCGCGCTGCTCCGCGACCAGATCAAGGAACTCAAACGCATGCTTGACGGCGGGCAGCCCGAAGCCAAGCCGGTGAGTTATCGGAAGCAGGGGCGGGCGTCTCGCGTCAGGCCGCGTGGTAGTTGATGCCGAGCTGGTAGCCGGCGGAAACGGCCTGATGCCAAAGCTGGACGAGGTCGTTCAGCTTTTGAGACCATGGCAGCACGCGGCGTTCGAGCGCGTCGGAAATCGTGATGCTGTCGCCGGTTTCGCAGATGGCATCCACTTCCCGGACGATGGTGGCGATCTGTTGAAGCTGCCATTTGCGGAGGCGTTCAAACGAAACGGAGCCGCACTGCCGGCAGACCGGCTCCGGCATGAGGCTCAGCGTGAGGATGGGATCCTTGAGCTGCCGGGCGATGCTCCACCAGAGTTCGCGGGCGGTCGCGGGGTTGTTGATCAGGACGAGGGTGATCGTGTTTTCAACCGCTTCGCGGATGCGGTCAACCTGCTGTTGCGCGGTGGTCAGCAGCAGCAGCGGCAGTTCCGCCAGCGGAATGCTCTCCGCCTCCACGCGGAAAAAATTGACGGTGCCGGTTTGTGCCAGCCCGAGGTCGGCGGGCTGGCCGTCCACGGACAGGGAGGATAACGTGCGCTGTTTTTCCAGGGTGAGGGTTTCCAGCAGGCTGCGAATGGAGTTCAGCGAGCAGCGTCCGGCGGGAACTTTCACCGGCACGCCATCCAGCGTGACTAGGATGACCCTTGCCGGCTCGGAAAACCCTGAATTCGCGTAATTCATATTCCTCTAGCATCGGTATCTTACGCTCCAGCCTGAATTTTATCGCTTAAAACTTATCCACAAATTATTCACCGCCGTTCGCGCCGCATCTTCCCGTTTGACTCCGCCTCTGGCCGGAGTCATTTTTTGTTCATGGATTTTACCTCCTCCCGCTGGCTGCCGGTCGTGTTGCTGACCTGCTCAAACGTGTTCATGACCTTCGCGTGGTATGGACATTTGAAATTCAAAAGCAAGCCGCTGCTCGCCGTCATCCTCGCGAGCTGGGGCATTGCGTTTTTTGAATACTTGCTGATGGTGCCGGCGAACCGCTGGGGCAGCTCGGTGTATTCGCCGATGCAGTTGAAAATTTTGCAGGAGATCATCACGCTCGCGGTGTTCTGCGTCTTCGCCATTTTTTACCTCGGCGAGAAAATCCGGTGGAATCATCTCGCCGCGCTGGCGTGCGTGCTGGCGGCGGTGGCCTTCGCGTTCCTGCCGGAGAAATAACTAACCACCGAGGGGCACGGATAAACCCGGATGAAATTGCCCCCGAAATCCGTGCCGGAAAATAATCTGTGTTCATCCGTGTCCATCCGTGGTTGAAGATTCGCCGGCTTGTCCTGCAAATCCCGCTTGGCAGGGCAGGGGCGTTGCGGTTTAATTGGCCGCGCCTGATGAAACTAAACTTCTCCCTCGCGCTGTTTTTGCTCGCTGCGTTCACCGCGTTTGCCGCCACCGCTGCGACGGAGCCGCCCACTTGGGAGGTGCAGGCCTTGAGCCAGATCATCCCCGGCACCGTCGAGGGCAAGCTGGATTACGACCCCGCCGCCGGTCGCGCCTATGGCACCAACGGTATCTTCGTCAGATACGGCAATCGCACGCTCACCGCCGACAGTGCGTCGCTGGACACGCAGTCCGGGCAGGTGGAGGCCGACGGCCATGTGCGCATCGAGTCGGGCGACCAGCTCTGGGTCGGCGACCACATCCGTTACAATTTCAAGACGCAACAGATGTCGAGCGAATCGTTTCGCACCGGCAAGTGGCCGGTGTTCGCGCAGGGCCGCGACATCGCCGGCAATCGCAGCAACGGTGTCTATGTCGCCAATGAAGCCTACGTCACCACCGACGACATCGCCGATCCCGCGTTCCGCGTCCGCGCGAGCCGCGTGAAGATCGTCCCCGGCCAATACATCGAGATGTGGAACGCCATCCTCTACGCGGGCGACGTGCCGATCTTTTATTTTCCCTATTACCACCGCAACCTGGGACGGCACGCGAATAATTTCACCACGTCGCCCGGCTATCGCGGACGGTTCGGCGCCTTCCTGCTGAACACCTACACCTGGTATCTCGGTGACGCCGCCGACGGGAAAGTCCACCTCGACTACCGCTCCCGGCGCGGCGTCGGCGCGGGTGCGGACGCGAATGTCCACCTCGACCAGCTCGGCCTGATGGGTTTCAAATATTATTACCAGAACGACGAGAAGGTCGGCTTGAGCACAAACATTTTTCCGCAGTTCGGCCATATTAATAAAGATCGCCAGCGCTTCCAGTTCGTCTGGCTCGACACGCCCGCGACGAATTTCAACGTCAAGGCGCTCGTCAATTACCAGTCCGACCCGCTCCTGTTGCTCGACTTTTTTGAAACCGATTACGCCTACAATCCGCAGCCCTATTCCTTCGTCGAGGCGAACAAGTATTGGGACAACTGGAGCCTCGACGCCCTGACCACGCCGCGCATCAACAGCTTCTTCGATCAGGTCGAGCGCTTGCCCGATGTGCGCCTCACCGGCTATCGCCAGCAGGTGCTCGACACGCCGGTGTATTACGACAGCCAGAGTTCCTTTGGCTACTATCGTCAGTTTCTTTCCACCGCCGAAATGTCGTCGTTCTACACCAACGGCGTGTATTCCCAGTTCAACGGCTTTTACACCAACTCCGCCGCGCGGGCGGACACCTACCATCAGGTTTCGCTGCCGTGGACATTCTTCAACTGGCTCAACGTCACGCCTCACGCCGGCGGACGGCTGACGTATTACAGCCAGATGAACGCCGCCTACGGCGCCCCCGAAAACGACCGCTACCGGGGCGAGCTCAACACCGGTGTCAACGTCTCCTTCAAGGCCTCGCGCCTCTGGGCTTCGGCGACCAATTCGACGCTCGATGTGGACGGCCTGCGCCATATCCTCGAGCCTTCGGCGGATTACATTTATGTGCCGAACCCCGGCGCGAATCCCAGCCAGTTGCCGCAGTTCGACGCCGACCAGCCGAGCCTCATGCTCCTGCCGCTCGCGCTGTCCGACTACAACAACATTGATTCCGTCACCTCGCAGAACGTCATCCGTTTCGGCCTGCGCAATCTGCTCCAGACCAAGCGCGACGGCCAGCTTGACGACCTGCTGACCAGCAGCCTCATGCTCGACTGGCGGCTCAACCCCCGCGGCATCACCGGCTATTCCACCACGCCGCAGAACCGGTTGAACGATCTTTACGCCGCCGTCGCCTTCAAGCCGCGCTCGTGGGTCATTTTGGAAACGCAGAACCGCTACGACTTCGAGACCGGCCATTTGAACATGAGCTTCGACCAGATCACGCTCGCGCCGAGCGACCGCTGGAGCTGGGGTTTGGGCTATTGGTATCTGCGCGGCGGAACGTGGGGCGATGCCACCTGGACCCAGAACAATTTCATCACCAGCACCGCGTTCCTGCGGTTTGACGACAACTGGGGCGGGCGCATGACGCATAATTACAACATCGTCACCGGCCGTTTGCAGGAACAGTTCTACACGCTCTACCGCGACCTGCGGAGCTGGACGGCGTCGCTGACCTTCCGCATTTCGAACGACCTGGGCAGCCAGCCCGACTACACGATTGCGATCATGCTCTCGCTGAAAGCCGCGCCCGTTGCCGGTGTGGGCGAAGACGTGGTGAACCGCGCGCGTCTCGTCGGCGAATAAACTTTGGCGGTTCCGCCGGTCGGCGATGGTTTAGCTTTTTACGACTGGCATTTTCTTGAGGACCTGTCTGAAAATGGTGGCGTCGGCCATCTTGGCTGACGTAGAGCCGGGGCTTCCAGCCCGGCGGAACGGCGTCGCCACCGGGAAAATTATGGTGAAATGCGAGCGTTTCGACCGGTGGACGGTTTTTCCGGGCGGCAAGATGCCGCCACATTTTCAGACAGACTCTGAGGACGCTATGAAGAAACGATTGGTTCTCGCCGCTGTGATTGTCACTCTATTCATGTCGGCAGTGTGGTTCTTTGATCCATTTTTCTTGTTTTTAATGACGGTTGTGCCGCTAGTCTGGATTGGTGTCCCAGCGGCGTTTATTGCGACCATCTTGCTCGTGGCTGCTATCCGCACCGGACGTTCGCGCCGTCTTGCCCTCCGCATCTTCTCGATAGTTGGTGGCTTTGCCTGCTTGGTTTTTCTTGTTATTCCAACCAACGCTTTTGTGCAGGAGTTGGCAGTTTCTGACGCCAAAGCATATCCATCGCGAGTTGCGCCACTCCTTGAAGCATACCGAAAAGAGCATGGTGTTTATCCCGCGAGTCTTGATCAGCTTCCTGCTAATAAACCATCAGTGCCGCGCCTCTTGCGTCGTTACGGATACCACTCCAGCGGCCCGAGTTACTCATTTATGTTTGGGCAGCCTGGAGGACTCATTGACACTTGGAATTACGACAGTGAGACACATGCCTGGCACCTGTCCACTTGAATCACGAAATATTGAAAACGCCCAACCATCAACGGAGGCAATATTTTTTGCGGCCGGCCAACTTGCCCCGTCCTACTCCGCCGGCAGCGAAAGGATGAAGACCGCGCCGCGTCCGGGCGCGTTGACAGCTTCGATGTTTCCCTGATGATCCTCGGCCACGCGCCGCGTGATGGCCAGCCCCAGTCCGGTGCCGTTTTTCTTGGTGGTGAAGAACGGTTCAAACAGGCGCGCGACATTTTCCGGCGCAATGCCGGGGCCGGTGTCCTGGAAGGAAATTTTTAACCGCCGTCCACCCGCCGCCGCCGGGATGATTTCCGTGCGCACGGTGAGTTCGCCCCCGTTGCCGATGGCTTCCACGCCGTTGAGGACCAGGTTCATGAAGGCCTGTTGCAACTGGGATTCGTCTCCGCGCACGGTGTCGGGCACGGCACCGTAATCGCGCTTGAGGACGATCATGCGGCTGTTCATCTGGTGTTCCAGCAGCCGCAGGCAATGGTCGAGCACGGGATGCACGCGCATGCTGGCGTGGCTCAGGGAGCGCGGTGCGGAAAGTCGCAGCATCTGGGTGGCGAGGCCGTCAATCCGGGCCAGCTCGCGCCGGACAATCTCGGCCATCTCGGTGTCCTCGCCGCGTTCCAGCATCACCTCGGCGTAGGTCTTGATGGCCACGAGGCCGTTCTTGATTTCGTGGGCGATGCTGGCGGAAATGAGGCCGACGTTGGCGAGCCGGTCGAGTCGCCGGAGATTATCTTGCCAGTCAGCGCCGGTAGGCGAAACCTTCGCCGCCGCACTGCCGGACGATTGCTTTGGACTGGTTGACATTTGTTTGGGGGCGCCAACCTCCCTCGCCGGTATAATTGATAAAATTACTGTTTAAGTTTAGCAAAATTAAGCCAGAACACCAAGGAATATCTTCGCCGAACGCGCCTTGAAAGGTGACATTTGGCGCCGCGGCGTTTAGCCTGTCGGGGCTGATGAAAACGAAATTTGATTCCATCGAGGCCGTCATTGCCGACCTGCGCCGCGGTAAAATGGTCATCGTCACCGACGACGAGGATCGTGAGAACGAAGGCGACCTCATCATGGCCGGCCAGCACGTCACGCCTGCCGCCATCAATTTCATGGCCAAGCACGGACGCGGCCTGATCTGCGTGCCGACCACCAGCGAACGCCTCCAGCAGCTTGGCATCGAGCGTATGGTCAAACAGAACCGCGAGGTGTTCCGCACGGATTTCCAGGTAAGCGTGGACGCCGCCAGGGGCATCGCCAGCGGCATCAGCGCCGCCGACCGGGCGAAGACCATTCAGATCATGGCCTCGCCGACCGCCGTGCCCGACGATCTGGTGCAGCCCGGCCACGTTTTTCCGCTGCGCGCCAAATCCGGCGGCGTGCTCCAGCGCGCCGGCCACACCGAGGCGGCCATTGATCTCGTCACCCTTGCGGGTGCGCGCCCTATCGGCGTCATCTGCGAAATCATGAACGACGACGGCACGATGGCGCGGCTGCCGGCGCTGCTGAAGTTCGCAAAAAAATTCAAGCTGAAGATCACCACCATCGCGGCGCTGATTGAATACCGGCGTTCGCGCGAGAAACTTGTCGAACGCATCGAGACCATCAAGATGCCGACGGACTACGGGGATTTTGACCTGACACTCTACCGCTCCCGGCTGGACGGCGAAAACCACCTCGCCCTTGTCCGCGGAAACGTGGCCGGCAAAAAAAACGTCCTCGTCCGCGTCCACAGCGAATGTCTCACCGGCGACGTCTTCGGTTCGCGCCGCTGCGATTGCGGCCCGCAGCTCCACACCGCCATGCGGCAGGTGGCGGAGGCCGGCTGCGGCGTGATTCTTTACATGCGGCAGGAAGGGCGCGGCATCGGCCTCGGCCCGAAGATCCAGGCCTACAAATTGCAGGAGCAGGGCTACGACACTGTGGAGGCTAACGAAAAGCTCGGCTTCAAGATGGACCTGCGCGAATACGGCCTCGGCGCGCAAATCCTCTGCGACCTCGGCCTGAAAACCATCCGCCTGCTGACGAACAACCCGCGCAAGATCGTCGGCCTCGAAGGCTACGGCCTGAAAATCACCCAGCAGGTGCCCATCAAGATCAAATCCAACCCGCACAACGAACGCTACCTGAAAACCAAGCGCGAGAAGCTGGGGCATTTGCTGTGATTTCAGATTTTGGATTTGTGATTGACGTGCGCATCGGTTTTCAACTCGTAAATCGCAATTTGTAAATCGTAAATTCCTTTCGCCATGTTAAAACCCGTCAAAACCAAATCCATCCGCGCCGCCGGCGGCACGTTCGCCATCGTCGCCTCGACCTATAATGCCCGTTTCGTGGACGCCATGCTGCGGGCCGCGAAAACGGAAATTCTCCGCGCCGGCGGCAAGGTGGAAATCATCCGCGTGCCGGGCGCGTATGAAATTCCCGTCGTCGCCGCCAGACTCGCCCGCGCCTCGCGCCTCGCGCCCGACGCCTCGCTGTCCGCCATCCTCTGCCTCGGCGTCATCTTGCGCGGCGCCACGACGCATGCGCAGCACATCGGCGAGGCCGTGAGCAGCGCGCTCGTGCAAATCCAGATCCAGCACGAGGTGCCCGTCATCCACGAGGTTTTGTTGCTGGAAAACGAGCAGCAGGCGGTGCAGCGCTGTTTGGATAAGAAACACAATCGCGGCACCGAGGCAGCGCAGACCGCGCTCGAAATGGCGCGAGTGATGAAGGATTTGCAAGGCTGACGGCTTGTGGCAGGATGCCGGCGATGCCGTATCTGTCGATTGCCATCATCATCGTTTGCGCGGTGTTCTACCACCGGGCGGCGGAGTTTGAAAATGAATCCACGTTGCTGTGGACCGGGCTGTCAGTGCTGATTTCCGCCGTCACGCTGTTCTTTTTCCATTGGGGCATTTTGGGGACTTTGCTCGGTCAGGCGGGCCTACTGGCCGGCATCACTGGCTTCCGAATGTGGCGGGATCGGGACTTGTGAAACATTTCACAATCGCCTTGCGCTGCGGGCGGCAAATGCTACTTTCCCTATGCTACTAAACACTATGAAAAAATTTCTTTTGCTCATCGCACTCGGACTTTTTACCGCCGCGCAAATCCACGCCGGCGACCTCACCGGTTCCATCACTTTCAAGGGCGCCGCCCCGGCGGAAAAGGAAATAACGCCCATCAAGGACGACCCGAATTGCGCCGCGATGTATCCCGGTGCGCTGCCGAAGACGAAGTTTTACGTCGTCGGCGCGAACGGCGAACTGGCCGACGTGATCGTCTCGCTCAAGGGCGTTTCCGGCAAATCCACCGGCGCGAGCGCGGCCCCGGCGACGATTGACCAGAAAGGCGCGCTTTACTCGCCGCAGATTCTCGCCATCCAGACCGGCCAGAAGCTCATCGTGAAAAATTCCGACCCGGTCGTCCACAACGTCCACACCAAGCCGACGGCCAACCCGGAATCCAACCAGGTGCAGATGAACGGCGCCGCGGATCTGACCTATACTTTCGACAAGCCGGAAATGTTCGTGAAGTTCCAATGCGACGTGCATCCGTGGATGTTCGCGTGGGTCAGCGTGTTTGATCATCCGTATTTCGCCGTGAGCGGCGCGGACGGCAAGTTCACCATCAAGAACGTGCCCGCCGGCAAATACACGCTGGAGGCCACGCACCGCAAGCTCGGCACGCAGACTGTCGAGATCGAGGTCAAGGACGGCGGCGCGACGCAGGATTTCTCGTTCGAGAAGAAATAATTTAAGCTCCGTCCTGCGACCGCTGCGTGATACCATCCGCAGCGGTCGTTTTCTTTCAAAGATGAACAAAAAATACAATCCCGCGCTGTTCTGGTTCGCCGTTGCCAACGCCGTCACCACCTTTCTGCTCATCGGCCTCGGTGGTCTTGTTACTAGCCATGAAGCCGGCATGTCCGTGCCTGACTGGCCTACGACCTACGGCTACAATATGTTTGTCTTTCCTCTGGATAAATGGGTCGGCGGCATTTTCTACGAACACTCGCACCGGCTGCTCGCATCCGGTGTCGGCCTGCTCACGACGATTCTTGCGGTGTGGCTCTGGCTGAAAGATTCCCGCAAATGGCTTCAATGGCTCGGCATCGCCGCGTTCCTGCTCGTCATTGTGCAGGGAATTCTCGGCGGCCTGCGCGTCCGCTGGCAGCTCGATTGGCTCGGCGTTCCGCACGGTGCCGTCGCGCAAGCTTTCCTGTTGCTGACCACCGCCATCGCGCTGTTCACGAGCCGCTGGTGGATGAATTCGGCGGACGAAAAACAAACCGCCGTGCCGCGCGGACTGCGCAGCCACATTCTCTACGTCACGCTCTTGATTTTTGTGCAATTGCTCATCGCCGCGACCATGCGGCACCAGCACGCCGGCCTCGCCATCACGGATTTTCCGCTGGCCTATGGAAAAATCTGGCCGGCCACGACGCCGGAAGCCATCGCGCATTACAACGCCACGCGCCCGCCCGGCACCATCGGCAATCCCATCACGGCGTTTCAGGTAAATTTGCAGATGATTCACCGGCTGGTTGCCTACGCGATTTTCCTCGGCGTCGCGGCGGCGGCGATGCTGGCGCGGAAAAGGCTCGGCCTCCGTGACGCGCTGACGAAGCTCGCTTTCTTCTGGCTGGCGTTGCTTTCGCTGCAAATCGGCCTCGGCGCCTGGACGATCTGGTCCAACAAGGCGGCGGACGTGACCACGCTGCACGTCATGGTCGGCGCCTCGGCGCTGCTCACCGGCGCGCTCTGGTGGCTCGTCGCCGCGCGGCGGACGAAACTGGCAACATAGGGCTTTCGCTAACCTTATTTAAGGCATTCACCTACATAATTTCGCGGCAAACGACATTGCATATTTTGCTCACGCATGGCAAAATAGGTTGAATTAGGCGCGATACTAATCGCGGTTTTTACACCAACGAATGAAATCATCGGCGCAAGCATTTGTCCCAACGTCCGGCGCGGAAAAAAGCCTTGTGGCGGTCCTGGCTGACCTCATCAAGGCGCGACTCACCGCGCTCGTGCTGCTCACCACCTTCGTAGGCTTTTACCTTGGCGAAGTTGGCAGCGTGAATTATCTGCTGATGTTCCACGCACTGTTCGGCACGGCACTCGTCGCGTCCGGCGCGGCGGCGTTGAACCAATGGCTCGAACGCGATTACGACGCCAAGATGCGCCGCACCGCGAGCCGTCCGCTGCCGTCCGGCCGGATGCAGCCGGCGACGGTGGCAATTTTCGGCGGTGTCTGTTCTGTGCTTGGCTTGGTTTATCTCGCGGTGCTGGTGAACCCGCTCACGAGCGTCGTCGGTGCGGTCACTTCGGTCAGTTACCTTTTCATCTACCCGCCACTCAAGCGCGTGTCGTGGATGAACACTTTGGTCGGTGCGGTTCCCGGTGCGCTGCCGCCGCTGATGGGCTGGACCGCCGCGCGCGGTGAATTGTCCGGCGAAGGCTGGGCGCTGTTCGCGATCCTGGCGTTCTGGCAGATCCCGCATTTCATGGCCATCGCGTGGCTTTACAAGGAAGAATACGCCAAGGCCGGCTTCGTGATGCTGCCCAACGTGGACGCCGACGGCAGCCGCACGGCGCAACAATCCGTGGGCAACACCATCGCGCTGCTGTTCGCCAGCCTGTGTCCGTTCGCATTTGGACTGAACGGGAAAATTTACCTCGCCGTTGCGCTCATCCTCGGCGCGGGCTATTTCTGGTTTGCTGTGCGGTTCGCACGGCAACTGACGGCGCGGCGCGCGCGGCAGTTGTTTCTGGCGTCCATCATTTACCTGCCGCTGCTGATTGCGGCGCTGGTCGGTAACAAATTGAAATAATTTTTATGCAGGCAAACGTTCAACAGTTTCCACCGTTTCGGGAAGCCGAAGCCGCGCATGGCCATGACGACCACGGCGCGCACGAGCATCACGAGCCGAATTTCTGGCAGAAATATATTTTCTCCACCGACCACAAGGTCATTGGCATTCAATACGGATTCATGTCGCTTTGCTTCATGCTGTTCGGGTTTTTCCTGATGCTGCTCATGCGCTGGCAGATCGCGCATCCGGGCGTGCCGGTGCCGGTGTTCGGCCCGTTGCTGGAAAAAGTCTGCGGCCCGATGGCGGCGCACGGCGCAATTTCGCCCGACCTTTATAATTCCTTCGGCGCGATGCACGGCACCATCATGGTGTTCCTCGGCGTGGTGCCGCTGGCGTTCGCGGCGTTCGGCAACTACGTCGTGCCGCTGATGATCGGCGCGCCGGATATGTGTTTTCCGCGCATCAACATGGCGAGCTTCCACGCGTTTTTCCTCGGCGGCGTGGTGATGCTGGTGAGCTTTTTCATTCCCGGCGGCGCGGCGCAGGCCGGCTGGACTTCCTATTCGCCGCTGGCCTCGACCATACCGACCCACGGTCAGGCGTTCTGGCTGACGGGCATGGTGCTGCTCATCACCTCGTCGCTGCTCGGCGCGGTGAATTTCATCGCGACCATCATCCAGCTCCGTGCGCCGGGCATGACGTGGATGCGGATGCCGTTCTTCGTCTGGGCGCAGTTTGTGACGGCGTTCATTTTGCTGCTGGCCTTTCCGCCGCTCGAGGCCGCCGGTGTTTTGCAGTTGATGGACAATGTCGTCGGCACCAGCTTTTTTCTGCCGACCGGTCTGGCGGTGGGCGGCCAGCTTGCGGATCGCAGCGGCGGCGGCAGCCCGCTGTTGTGGCAGCATCTGTTCTGGTTCCTTGGTCATCCGGAAGTTTACGTTTTGATTTTGCCGGCGATGGGCATTGTCGCCGAAATCATCGCCAATAACACGCGCAAGCCGCTGTGGGGCTACAAATCACTGGTATATTCGGCGCTGTTCGTCGGCTTCCTGTCGTTCATCGTCTGGGCTCATCATATGTATCTCACCGGCATGGGCCAGAAAATCGCCACGTTTTTCCAGACGACGACGATGATCATCTCGGTGCCGTCGGTCATCATTTTGACGTGTATGTTCCTGTCGCTTTGGGGTGGCTCAATCCGCATCAACACGCCGATGCTTTTCGCGCTCGGCTTCCTGCCGATGTTCGGCATCGGCGGCCTCACCGGCCTGCCGCTCGGGCTCGCGGCGGCGGATTTGTATCTGCACGACACCTATTACGTCATCGCACATTTTCATTATGTCGTCGCACCGGGAACGATCTTCGCGCTGTTCGCCGGCGTGTATTTCTGGTTCCCCAAAATGACCGGGCGACGAATGAATGAATTCTGGGGCCGCGTGCATTTCTGGTGCTCTTTCACGTTCATGAATCTGGTGTTCATGCCGATGTTTGCGCAGGGCATCAAGGGTATGATCCGCCGCATGAGCGACGGCGGCGTGAACTATTCCGCCGCGCGCGTGCCGAACGCCATTGACGCGCTGCCCGGCAGCGTGATGCAGTTGAACGGCTGGATTCTCTGGGCGGCCATCGCGCTGGGTATTGCGCAAATTCCCTTTATCATCAATCTGTTTTACAGCATCAGCCACGGCGAAAAAGTGAACAGCGACAATCCTTGGGGCGCGACCACGCTGGACTGGCAGACGCCTACGCCGCCGCCGCACGGCAATTTTGCCGGTGAACTGAACGTCGTTCACGGCCCTTACGAATACAGCACCGCCGGTGCGAAAAAAGATTTCACGCCGCAGGCCGAGGTCGGCCACGACTCCCATCCGCACCATTGATTTTTCATGGAAATTCCCTACACAGTTCACAATCGTCCCGACACCGGCATCTACAACGCCAAGGTCGGCATCTGGCTGTTCCTCGCGAGCGAAGTGATGCTCTTCGGCGGGCTGTTCTCCGCCTACATTTTGCTGCGCGTCGGCGCGGAGCCGGGGATGTGGCCGCACGGCTGGCTCAATGTCACGCTGGGCACCGTCAACACCATCCTGCTCGCGCTCTCGGCCATCACCACGCTGCTGGCGTGGGCGGCGTGCAAGGTGCGCGAGTTCGGCAAGTTCAAATTCTTCCACGGCTGCACCATCCTGCTCGCGCTGACGTTTCTGGGAATCAAATCCTACGAATACCACGACAAGCTGAATCATTACGAAGTCGCGCTGGTGAACGGAAAATTCGCAGATGGCCACCTCGTGAATAAATCCGCCGACTTCGATCTCGCAAAGAAAACCGGCACGGTCACGCTGCACGGCCACATCGTCGAAGACCGCAAGGAGCTGATGGATTTGCGCAGTCCGGAGGCGCAGGCGGCCAAACATGATGACATCACCATCGCCGCGACCGACATCAAGAAAATGGGCAACTACGGCCCGGCGCACAACACCTTCACCGCGATTTATTTTACGCTGACCGGCCTGCACGCGCTGCACATCCTCGGCGGCACGCTGGTGATTTTCTATTTCTGGGGACCGGGCAGCCGGATGTGGAAGACCGATCCCGAACGCTTCACCAACCGCATCGAGGTCTCCGGCTTGTTCTGGCACTTCGTGGACCTCGTGTGGATATTCCTGTTCCCGGTGCTATACTTAACCTGATGATTGATATGAGTGAATCTGAAAAACCTGTTTGCCTGAATAGCTACATCCGCCTCTGCGCGGTGGTGTTTCTCGTCGTCCTCTGCACCACGTCGGCGATGATCGCCACGTCGTTCTCGCATCTTGGCGACGGCTGGACGCTGAAGGTCGCCATCATCCTCGCCATCGCGGTGGTGAACGCGTTTCTCGTCGCCGGCTACCTGATGCATTTGCTCTCGGAAAAGAAACTCATCTACACCGTGCTGGCGTTCACCGTGTTCTTTTTCATCGGCCTGATGGGACTGACCGTCTGGGCCACGAATGGTTTTCCGCCCGGCACCGCTAACCACTGAATCTCAAAATGAAACATCCAACAACCAGGATCGAACATCCAACAACCAATGCTGTTGGCGTGTGCGATATTTTCTTTGGATGTTCGTTGTTGGATGTTGAATGTTGGATGTTTTCCCAACCGTTATGTCATTAAAAGCCTTTCATCTGATTTTTGTGACGCTGCTCACCGCGCTGTCATTTGGCTGCGCGGCGTGGGCGTTCCAATCCGGCAGCGTGCTTTGGGGAACGGTGGGCGTTGCCGCCGGCGTATTTGTGGTTGTTTACGGCATTTATTTTTTACGAAAACTGAAAAGTGTCAGCTACCTGTGAACGCGCTCCGCAAAATCCTGTTCGCCCTCGCGCTGCTCGCGCCGGCAAAAATCTTTGCCTGCGCCGCGTGCTTCGGTCCGAACATTGATTCGCCGATGGCCGACGGCATGAACTGGGCCATCCTCGCGCTCGGCGTCGTCCTCACCACGGTGCTCGGCGGGTTTTTGACCTTCCTGATTTACGCCATCCGCAAAAGCGAAGCCGTGGAGGCCGCGCGCATGGCCGGAACTGAAAATTAAAAACTGAAAATTCAAATGAGAGACTGGTTCGCCCAAAAAATCCTCTGTCTGCCGCAGCTCGCCTCGTTGCACGGTCACGACGTGGACAACCTCATGGTTTATGTCCACTGGCTGATGCTGGCGTTGTTTGCCGGCTGGAGCCTGTATTTTGCCTACGTCCTGTGGCGCTTCAACTCCGCGCGGCATCCCCAGGCTGATTACGTCGGCTCCACCAGCCCGATTCCAAAATACACGGAAATTGCCGTCGTCGTCATCGAAGCCGTGCTGCTCATCGGCGTGGCCATTCCGATCTGGGCGAAGAACGTGGATCACTTTCCCGATCCCGCCGACAAGAAAACCGTTGTCATTCAAATCATGGCGCAACAGTTTGGCTGGAACGTCCGCTATCCCGGTCTCGACGGAAAATTTGGCCGGCAGGACATGAAGCTCATCGCCGACAACAACATCTTCGGCGTGGATTCCGCCGACGCCGCCGGTAAGGACGACATCCAATATTACAATGGCGAAATCCACTGCGTCCTCAACCAGCCCGTGCTGGTCTATTTGAGTTCCAAGGACGTGATTCATTCGTTCAAGCTTGTTGCCATGCGCGTGACGCAGGACGCGATTCCCGGCCTGCGCATTCCTTTCACCTTCACGCCCACGAAGCTGGGCCGCTACCAGGTCGAATGTGCGCAGCTCTGCGGCAACGCCCACGCCGCGATGTCTGGCGGCTTCGTCCTCGTGCAGACGCCGGAGGAATATGCCGCCTGGCTGCAATCAAAGTCCAGCGCCGGCCAGCCGCAGAGCTTTGAATGAAAATTTCCGTCCGTAAATCAACCGCACCTGTTTTTGGGTGCGGTTTTTTCTTTTCCAGCGTGCCTTGCTGCAAACAGCATTCCAGCTATAATTGACGGACGTTATGACGCCCACGCCCGCCCGCCCACCGCGCACCATCTGGATAGGGTTTTCGCTGCTATTTGCTTTGCTGGGGCTGTCGTTTGCTGTTTGGTTCATCCAAATCAGCCGCAAATTCAGCCATCCGCCGCTGCCGGTCATCGGCGCGGTCGCACCGTTCACGCTCACCAGTCAGGAAAGTCAGCCGGTGACGCTCACCGATTTCACCAACCACGTCTGGCTGGCTGACATCATCTTCACGCGTTGCGCCGGCCCGTGCCCGCGCCTGACGCAGCAGATGCGGCAAGTGCAGGATTTGCTGCCGAAGGAAAGCGGCGCGAAGCTCGTCACGCTCACCACCGACCCGGAATTCGACACGCCTGCCGTGCTGAAAAAATACGGCGAACACTTTGGTACGGATTTCAACCGCTGGACATTTCTCACCGGCACGAAAAGCGAAATCGCCGGTGTCGCCGCCAACAGCCTGAAGCTGAGCGCGCAGCCGGTGAAGCCTGAAGAAATGAAAGATTCCGCCGACCTCTTTATCCACACCACGATTTTCGTCATCGTGGACAAGCACGCGCAGTTGCGTGGATTTTTCGAGACCGGCGGCGACGGCGTGGACTGGACAAACGCCGTGCTGCCGAAGATTTTGAAGTCTGTCCGCCAGTTGGAAAACGAACCATGACCGTCCACGATTTGCCCGCCGTCAACGCCACGCTCAACGGCTTGAGCGCGGTTTTCCTCGCGCTCGGTTTTTTCTTCATCAAGCGCGGCAATAAAATCGCGCACCGCAACTGCATGATCACTGCGTTCGGCACGTCGGTGGTTTTTCTCGCGTGCTACCTGACCTACCACGCCACGGTGAAGACGGTCACGCATTTCGTTGACCCCGCGTGGTTCCGGCCGATTTACCTGACGATTCTGCTGACACACACGCTGCTCGCGGTGGTCATCGTGCCGCTGATTCTGATGACGCTCTGGCGGGCGCGGAAGCAGGATTTCGCAGCGCACAAGAAGATCGCGCGCTGGACGTGGCCGCTGTGGCTGTACGTTTCCGTCACCGGCGTGGTGATCTACCTGCTGCTCTACCGGATTTTCCCGCAGGCATAATCGCGCATGACCACCAGCGTTCCAGTCGCAATCCATCCCAGCCAATTTCCTGAAAATGTTCGTCGCGATCTGCTGGCCTCGCTGCGCACGCGGCGCGTGAACCACAAGTTTCACTACGACAGCGTCAAGCAGACCCAGAAATGGCTCGCGCTGCACGAGGCGCACTCGCCCGCCCGCTACGACGCCGATTGTCTCGCCACTTACGACCACGCTTTTGTTG
>CAYUGC010000008.1:0-40427 GCA_964444085.1 uncultured Bifidobacteriaceae bacterium
GCACGGTGTCGAGCGCCCAGAAACAGCGGATGAACCGGCGCGTGTGCTGCGTGACTGGCTCGGAAAAATCGCCGCCGGGTGGGCTGACCGCACCGACGATGCTCACCGAACCGCGTTCGCCGGCGAGCGTCGTGACCGCGCCGCCGCGCTCGTAAAATTGCGCGAGCCGCGTCGGCAGCGTGGCGGGAAAGCCTTCCTCGGCAGGCATTTCTTCGAGGCGCGCGGCGAGTTCGCGCAATGCCTCGGCCCAGCGGCTCGTCGAGTCGGCGAACACGGCCACGCTCTTGCCCATGTCGCGGTAATACTCGGCAAGCGTGATGCCGGTGTAGATGGAAACCTCGCGCGCGGCCACCGGCATGTTCGACGTGTTGGCGATGAGAATCGTGCGCTCCATCAGCGGCCGGCCGGTGCGCGGGTCTTTCAATTCGGGAAATTCGCGCAGCACCTCGGTCATTTCGTTGCCGCGTTCGCCGCAGCCGATGAACACGATGATTTCGGCGTCCGACCATTTCGCAAGCTGATGCTGGGTGATCGTTTTGCCCGTGCCGAAGCCACCGGGAATAGCCGCCGCGCCGCCTTTGCCGATGGGGAAAAAAGTGTCAATGATCCGCTGTCCTGTAATGAGCGGTTCGACGATGCGCAGCCGCTCGCGGATCGGTCGCGGCACGCGCACCGGCCATTTTTGGAGCATCGTGATTTTGCGCGGGCCGGATGAAGTTTCGATGATTGCCAAAGTTTCGCTCAAGTTGTAATCGCCTTTGCTGACAATGAAATTTACTTTGCCGGACACGTCGGGCGGAACCATGACGTGATGTTTTACAAGCGGCGTTTCCGCGACGTGGCCGATGGCTTGTCCGGCGGCCAGCGTTTCGCCGGGCTGAACACACGGTTCAAATGGCCACCGTTTTTCCAGATCGAGCGCGGGCATTTTTTCACCGCGCCGGATCCACGCGCCGCTGTGCGCCTGAATTCCCGGCAACGGCCGCTGGATGCCATCGTAAATGTTGCCGACCAGTCCCGGCCCCAGCCATACGGACAACGGCTGGCCGGTGCGCTGGATGGGCGCGCCGGGTTTCAGCATCGTCGTGTCCTCGTAAACTTGAATCGTCGCGCGATCGCCCATGAGGCGGACGACTTCGCCGACGAGGCCGAGTTCGCCGACTTGCACGACTTCATACATCTGCGCGCCGGCCATGCCACCGGCCGTCACGGTCGGGCCGTTGATGCGTGTCACAATGGGGTTGGTCGCGGCAGTCATGCGACTCCTCCGTTCGATTCATTTTTTTCGACCAGCGATGTTTGAGTGGCAATCTGCCGTCGCAGTTCCGGCCAGAGTCGGTCCAACCGCGACAGCAGCCGGTTGTCCCAAATTTGTAATCCATCGGCGAATTGAATGACAACTCCGCCATCGGTCATCGTCGGGTCAGCGAAAACTGTGAGGTTCAACGGCGAACGTCCCGCGCGCTGGCGAATTCCTTCAGCGAGCTTGTCGCCAAACGCGGCGTGATCGGCGGCGGAGATTTTCAAAACAAAATCCGTTCCCGGCATCCGGCGGATGGCTTCGGCGGCAAGCGTGACAATGGCTTCGTGACCATCAAAATCGCGCGCCAGCAACTGGCGACGCGCTTCTTCTCGGATGTTTTCCAAGATGGCCTCAATGTGCGCCGAACGTAGCCGGCCGGTTTCCACCGAAATCGTCGCCAGCGTCAATTC
The DNA here is from genome assembly GCA_964444085.1 of uncultured Bifidobacteriaceae bacterium. Classification (GTDB taxonomy): domain Bacteria; phylum Verrucomicrobiota; class Verrucomicrobiia; order Limisphaerales; family UBA11358; genus UBA11358. The sequence continues at coordinate 1,714 of CAYUGC010000008.1, forward strand.
ACTGAGCCGAGTGGCTTCGGCCTGCGCCGCTTCCAGTTTATCGCGGCGGATTTTTTCTGCTTTTGCCGTCGCGGCGGCGAGGAGAGAGGCCGATCCCTGCTGTGCGCGGCGGATGATTTCGTCGCACTCGCGCTTGGCCTCGGCGAGAATTTCCTCGCTCAAGGCGTCCGGTGAATTTTGATTCGGCGTTGCCATTCAGTTTTCTTTCTCTTCGATGTGGATGCCCACGGCTTCCTGCGCCAGTTGCCGCAGGCTTTTGCGGCCCGGCAGCGGTCCGTCTGGACCGGGAATCTCGACGATCAACGGCTGTTGCAATTCAAAGCGAATTCGCTCCACCTGCGGACGGATGCCGTCCGCCACCTTTTCCGTGAGGATGATGACGGCGTAATCGCGTTGCGCCATGGCGGTTTCCACCGCCAGCGCGGCTTCCGGCGCGGACGCCACCGCCTGTCCGGCGACACCGGCCAGACGGAACCCGCGCACCGTGTCTTCATCGGCGATGCAATAAAAATTCACGGCACGTCCTAGATTTTTTGCAGCAGCATCATGGCGACGGCGAAACCGAGCACGGCCAGCCCTTCCGCCAGTGCAACGAAGATGATGGTGCGTGGCAGCAACTCCGGTTTCTCGGCCAGCGCGCCCACGGCAGCCGATCCGATACGGCCCACGGCGTAGCCCGCGCCAAGGACGCTGATGCCGATGGCAAAGGCCGCCGCCGCACCCAGCCCCACAGCGCGGTAAACCGACGTTGGGTCACCGGTGCTGGCGGCTTGCTGGGCCTCGGCCGCCATGGCCGATGTGCCGGACAGAAACGCGCCGGCCAGCAGCGCTCCGGTCATCCGATGGAGTTTTATTTTGATTTTCATGGTTTCCTCGATTCGTCAAAGTGGCGCCTCCGCCACGGTTTTGGTTTGCAAACGAAAGGGTTTGAACGGCTGGCCGCCGCCGGGAAAAAACTTGCCGAAAAACTCATAGTATTCGAGACGCAACGCCTGCACCGAGGCGACGACGCCTTCCAGCGCGATGGCGATGGCATTGCCCAAGATGATCACCAGCACGCCCAGCAAACCTCCGGCGACGGGAAAATGTTTCACCGCGTCGGCCATCAGAAAAGCTGACAGCAACAGCGCGGCGTGGCTCATGGCGTAGGCGGCCAGACGGACGAAGCTGACGGTGTTGGCAAAATAGCCCAGCACCCCCTCGAACGCGCCGACGAGCGATTCGGAAAATGCGCCCACCATGCCGCCGCCCGGTTCAACAGATTTGCCGGCGCGGCGGCGGTATAATAATTCCACCGGTTCTTTGAGCGTCCAGCCGATGATGGGCAGCGCAAAAAAAATGATGATTGCCACAGTCACCAAACCATGCGCCTGCACGGCGGCAAATTTTGTGACCAGCGCCAGCGCGCCCCAGTAAAACACCGCGCCGGCAACGCCGAATTTGCCGAGAAAGCCGCCGATGAAGTCGCCGCGCCGGAACCGGTTGATGATATTCAACACCAGGCCGAGGCTGATCAGCGTGACGCCGATGCCGATGGCACCGCGAATCAGGCTCATGGGGTCGCCTTCTAGCGGATCGCGCCAGAGCGCATACTTTTTGAACGCCGTGATGCCGAAGCAACTGCCATAAAGCGCGCCGAAAATCATGCTTGAACCGCCTCCGAACATCAGCAGCCGCCCAATGTTGCGCATTTGTGCCGTGCGCCCGGCGAGCAGCGCCGCGAGTCCGCCGAGCGCAAGAATCGCGCCGTGGCCGACATCGCCAAACATGATGCCGAACATCAGCACATAGCTGACGGCGACGAACAGCGTCGGCTCCAGCTCACGGTAGTGCGGCAGGCCGTAAGCCGTGATGAGCATTTCAAACGGACGCAGCCAGCGCGGGTGCTGGAGCAGGATGGGAATTTCTTCGTCGGCTGAATTTGCCGGAATCGCGATTTCAACCGCGCAGCGTCCGCCTGTGGTTTCGCGCAGGTGATTTTCCAATTCAAACGAATCCGTGCCGGGAATCCAGCCGGTGAGCAGCACCGCGCTTTTGGTGTGCGAAAAGTTTTGTCCGGCTTCGAGCAGGCGGCGCTCTGTTTCCACGGCAAATTCAATCTCCGCCAGCGGCGTCGCGAATTTATCCGCGAGCGTTTGCCGGTCGGCATCCAGCCCCGCCAGTTCGGCGGCGATCTGTTCCTGTTCGCGCCGGTTGTCATCCGCCACCGTGTCCACGGTCGCGCCTTCAACCGCCGGCAAAACCTCGGGTTGAAAACCGGCCTGACGCAGCGCTTTTTCCAAGGCCGGCCGGCCTTGTCGCGTAGTCATGGCCATCACCGTCTGGCGATCTTTCAGCGCCGGTAATGGCAGCAGGGCGACGTTGCCGCCGATTTTACTTTGTAGTTTTTCGAAATTCTCCGTCGGCAGACTGCCAGTGACGAAATGCAGGAACGAGGCTTCGTTCGGCGGGTCGAGCGGAATTCCCAGCCCGCGATAATCCACCAATTGCCGTCCCGCCGCCGTCAGTTCGCCAATCCGCTTGGCAAGCTGTTGCCGAATTTTTAGAAGTTCACCGGCAGTTTTTTCCAGCGCAGTAAATGTTTCCTCAGCTTGGGCCAAAGGCATTTCTGCTGGCAACGTCGCCGGTTCGGAAGTTTCTATTTCGAGTGAACGGCGCAGTTCCTGGACACGGGCGGTGAGGCGGTCGCATTGCGCCAGTTCGCAGCTGCGGTCGGGCGGAGGCAGAAGCGCGCTGTCCGAATCGGCGGGAGCGCGCGTGAGTTGCAGCACGCCCAGCCGACCGAGCAGCCGAAGCACGGCGCGTTCGTCGCGTTCGAGGACGAGCGCGCTCAAGCGCAGCATGGCGGCGGGCCTAAACATAAACGACCTCCATATTTGTTCGGGGAATCAGTCGCGCCCGGATTTTTTCGGCTTCCACGCCGGTGCGAATGCCTTCGGAAAGCGTGATTAAGTTGGCCGTTTCGACGCGCCGGATTTCCAGATAGCCGACGACGGCGGCAAGCCCCATGTGGCTGCGCCGAAACGCGCCGTTCGCCAGCCGCAGAAAACGCCGCCAGCCGAGCACTTCCAGGATGACGGCATCCAGCGCTGCGGGCAGTTCGTCGAAAACGTGGCCGAGGCCCAATTTTGCCGCCGTGGAAATATCCGGCGCGGCGAGCATGGCCTTGAATCGTTCCGCCGCCGCGCCGCTGCCGGGCACACGCAGCGGAGACAGGGATTCGGCGGTCAAGCCGTGGTTGAATTTTCCGCGCACGGCGAGCATGAGATGAAACATTTCCACTTGTTGCCGCGCGAGCGGTTCGATCAACTCTTTTTCCGCCGCCGGCAGCCGTCCGGTTCGGATCAGTAGTTCCTGAAAATAACCGTTGTCCAGCGCCGCTTCGAAAAAGAAGCCGCTTGGCTCGTCGCGGTGGGCGGCAATCGCCGCTTGCAACTGTTTTTTTGGCCAGCCAGCAGGCAGGCGTTTGGCAAAATCATCCATCGTTTCCGCAGCCAGCAGGGCTGGCGCGTCGAGCGTCAGTTCGCGTGGCAGCGGGACGAGATGTTCCTGCAAGGCATCGAGCGGCGTGTGGTTCAAAAAGCCTCGGAGCAGCACCTTGAGGTTTTCGATCTGAAACCGCGACCGCATCCAACGGACAAGTTCATGTCCCGCGCCGTTGAGATGGCGGAGGCAGAAGGAATATTCCTGGACCAAATCCTGGAGCAATTGCCGCTGGAGATTTGCGGCGGTTTGAAAATCAAAATCCGGCCGGAGCGCGCGGCCCAGTTCGGGAATGGCGCGAAGTTGGCACAAGGCATCAAGGCGTTCCGCCTCCGCCATCCGGCTGCGCCGCGCGTGAAGGCGGGCACCCAGATAATCAAGATCGATTGTTGCCACTGGTCCCATAACCGTTTCCTAAACGGTCTGGTCAACCCCGCAAATACAACGCACTACGGCGGCCACTGCCTGCTGCCTTGCGGGTTCGTCCAGATTAATTTCTTTTTCGATCCCGGCGGCGGCCAGCGCCAGCCGTTCCGCTTTTTCCTGCGCGGACTGTTTCGCCGCCGCCGCCAGCAGGGAATCGGCTTCGAGTTGAACGGACGCGCGCGCGCCGGACGTCAATTCCTGCGCGCGTTTTTGCGCTTCGGACAAAATTCGTTCCGCTTCCGATCTGGCCGCCAGCACCTGCTGTTTGGCTTCGGCTTCGGTGGCGATGACTTTTTGAATGACGTCGCGCATAATGGCTTCCGTTTCCACCAACCGCCAGCCCGCGCCGGCAAATTGACCGCCGGTTAAAACGCCTCAACTTGTCTTCGGTTCCGCATTGGCGGCCAGGTTGAAGCGGCAAATCATCGTGTCACCAATCAGGCGCGCGGCGTTCTCGTAGGAAATTCCATCGGTATTGATGACCATGTGATAGAGCAGGGGATCATCAATGTCCCGGTTGAAATGATCCTTCAGGTAGCGTTTTTTGGACGCATCCTGAACCTTGAGAAACTCGCGCGCGTTGGCGTGGTCGAAATCATAAACCTCCATCAGCCGTGCAATCCGTTTCTCCACCGTCCCCACCAGCCGCACATGAAAGGCGGTGGCGAGTTTGCCGGTGACGACGTTGGCACCGCGGCCCACGAGGATCACGTTGCCTTTTTCGGCGAGGTTCCAGATGGTTTCGCTGCTCTGCTTGACCAGCAGGGCCGTCGGCGGATGCAGCCCCAGCAAATCCTCCAGCGTGTCCTCCAGCAGCGATTTATGGCCTTCAGGCACGAATTGTGCGATGCGTTTTGAAAGGTGATGATCCTCCAGCACCTTCTCGATGAGGTTTTTGTCGAATACGGCCCAGCCGCAGGCGGCGGGCAGCCGGGTTTGCAGATACTCGGCTAGTTTGGAGGCCACCGTGCGTCCACCCGCGCCGCACATCCGGGAAATTGTCACGCAGGGTTTGATGACGGGTGGACTTTTAACTTCAGGGGACAACTGGCAGTTGATGTAGGAAAGACATTTATCAAGATTGATATTTTTCCACATGCGGCAACCTATGATAAGTCAACCAGTTTGTAAATACCCACATATATTGCCGTATTTAATTTCTGTGTTTGGCGTCGGCCTGAAAATTCTGCACTGCCCGCATCCACCCCGTTCTCGTCGTCATCGTTCTCGAAACCCCTGAAAAATCCGAGGCCGAGGACGCCGACGAGGCGGAGGATGGTCAAGGCTTAATTTTCAGAAAGACTCGTAATGCCGCGCCCCCAAATTAGGACATTGCCCGCGGTGGCGGCGGGTTGTTATTTTTCCGTTGGCCGGCAAGGTTGAAGGCCGGCAACCAAATATATTTTTCATGCAACCATCGCGACAACAAATCCAGAACGTGCTGGCGGAAGTGCGGGCGATTTATGCGGAGTTGTCGCGCCGGCCTATTGAGCGCAATTGCTTGGCGCGGACGGAATGCTGCCAGTTCAAGCTGACAGGGCGGACGCCGCAATTGACCCGGGGCGAGGCGTTGCTGGCGGCAAAGGCGTTTCGCGCAACGGGACGCAAGGAATTGCCAGAGCCGGCGGACGGAGCTTGTCCGTTGTTGAAAGTTGAGACGGGGCGCTGCCTGATTTACGCCGACCGGCCGTTTGGCTGCCGCACGCATTTTTGCGAGGCGGCGGGCGGACCCTATGCGCGGAAGGAAGTTCTGGATTTGATCCGCCGATTAGAGGCGGTTGACCGTCTGCTTGGCGGTGACGGGCCGCACGCCATCCAGCCCGCCGTGGAAAATGCGCTGGCGGAAATTTAGGAAAAAATTCCGCCAGCACGTCAGCTAGCGGCAAATTGCTTTTGAAACTGCTTGGGGGAAATCCCGGTGGTGTGCTTGAACGCCAGCCAGAAACTGTTGCCGCTCTGGTAGCCGCATTGCTCGGCCACCACCTCCAGTTTCACGCAGGACTGCGTCAGGATTTTTTTCGCCTGCTCCATGCGGATACGGTGCAGCTCGCGGCCCGGTGGTCGGCCGATGTGCTCCAGAAACGCCTGGTGCAGCGCGCTGCGCGACATCGCCGCCACCCGCACCAAATCCTCCACGCCGATCGGCTTGTGGTAATTGTCCCAGAGAAAACGCAGGCTGCGCGCCACGCCGGGATGACTGACCGCCAGCAGGTCGCTGCTCTTGCGCGCGATCAAGCCCGTCGGCGGCACACGGATGGGTTCGCGCGGGGCGGGCTTGCCGTGCATCAACCGGTCCAGCAGTTCCGCGCCGCGATAGCCGACGGTTTCCAAATTCCGGTCGAGGCTGGAAATCGGCGTGTGCATCGCCTCCACGGCCAGCAGCGAATTGTTCACGCCAATCAGGCTCACTTCTTCCGGCACCGCCAGCTCGGTGTTTTCGCAGGCCTCCATCACTTCCACCGCGTCGTCGTCCGTCGCCGCGAACACCGCGACCGGCTTGGGCGCGGCCTTCAACTGCGCCGCCAGCCAGCGCGATTTGTCCTGCCACTGGGAATGTCCCTTCGTGTAGGCCGGCGACTCATGCCAGCGGATCCAGTTGCAGTCATGATTTTTATTCTTTAAGTGGGACACGAACTCGTGACCGATTTCATTGTAAGTCCAGTTTTCCGCCGAACTGTAATACACGAAGTGCTTCAAACCGCGCACGAGGAAATGTTCTGCCGCCAGTTGGGCGGCAACGCAATGGTCGACCAGCACGCGCGGAAAAGGCAGATGCGACCGGCGGTTGCTGAAATCCACCGTCGGCAACTTGGCCTTCACCACAAAATCGGCCAGATCGTCGCCCGCGCCCAGCCAGGCGAGAATGCCATCGCCCTTCCAGCCCCAGGGAATCACCTTTTCGCGTGTCACATCCGCGCACAGATGCCAGCCGGCCTCCACGGCGTATTTGCCGATGCCCTGGCATACGCGGTGGTCATACCAGCCCATCGCGAGTAAAATGCGTTTCTGGTGCTGTTTTTTCACATCATTGAGATTTCTCCAGTGTGGTGATGGCGTGGAGAAAATTCAATCTATTATGCACAATGGGGTGTTTCATCTGCAGCGTATCGCGTTTAGACTTTTCCCATGATCCATGGCAACCTGTTTGAACGCCTCTGCCTCTGTCTGGTCGTCGCGCTGGCCGCGAACGCACCGGCTCAAAGCAGCCTGAGTTTGTCCGCCGTGGCCGCGCCGGAATTTCCGCCGCGCACCTTCGATCTCCGCCAAGCTGGCGCGGTCGGCGATGGCGCGACGCTGAACACCGACGCGTTTGCAAAAGCCATTGCCACGCTCGCCGAAAACGGTGGCGGTGAACTCGACGTGCCGCCGGGCCTCTGGCTCACGGGCCCGATCAAGCTGCGCAGCCATATCAACCTGCATTTGGAACGTGGCGCACTCATCCAGTTTTCCCGCAACTACAAGCTATATCCGTTGACCGTGATAGACTTGAAAGGCGAGAAAGAAGTGGATTCCACCTCGCCGATTTCCGGTCTGAATCTCGAAAATGTCGCCATCACCGGCGACGGCATCCTTGACGGCGGCGGCGATGCGTGGCGTCCGCAGAAGAAGGACAAGCTCGGCGACCGCGACTGGAAGGCGCTCGTCAAATCCGGCGGCGTGCTGAATGAAAAGAGCGACACCTGGTATCCGAGCCGTGAGGTGATGACCGGCCAGAAGCCGGTTGAAAAGCTGCGCAAGGAAAACTCCTTCAGGCTGGAGGATTATGAGTCTTGCCATCAATACCTGCGCCCGAAAATGCTGCGTCTCATCGGCTGCAAAAAGATTTTGCTGCAAGGCGTCACGTTCCAAAACCCGCCGAACTGGACGATGAACCCCGTGTTATGCGAGGACGTTTCCATTCTTAACGTGACGGTGCATAACCTGCCCACCGCGCAGAACAGCGACGCGCTTGACCTCGAATCCTGCCGCCGCGCGATCATCCGCGACTGCACGTTTGACACTGGCGACGACGGCATATGCATCAAATCCGGGCTGGACGCTGCCGGCCGCCGCATCGGCATGCCGACGGAAGATGTGCTGGTTGAGGGTTGCACCGTGTATCACGCGCACGGCGGCTTCACCATCGGCAGCGAGATGTCCGGCGGCGTGCGAAACATGATTGTGCGCAACTGCACGTTCATGGGCACGGACATCGGCCTGCGCTTCAAGAGCACGCGCGGCCGCGGCGGCGTGGTGGAAAAGATTTTCATCTCCAACATCCGCATGACGGACATTCCCGGCGATGCGATTAATTTCAATTTGTATTACGGCGGCAAATCGCCCCTGGACGAAACCGCCAACCTGGAAACCAATTTTCCGCCGGTCACGGAAGCCACGCCGCAGTTCCGCGACATCCACATCGAGAACGTGATTTGCCGGGGCGCGCAAAACGCCATCGTGCTGAAAGGCCTGCCGGAAATGCCGCTGCGCAACATCACGCTAAAAGATGTTTCCATCATGTCGCAGCAAGGTGTTTCCGTGACGGACGCGGAAAACATCTCGTTTGAAAATGTTCGCGTGGAAAATCAGGCCGGCGTGCCGTTGAAAACTTTTCGCGTGAAAAACTCCAAACTGGATTTAACGAAATGAACCGACCGACCAAATACCGCTGGGTCATCTGCGCGCTGCTGTTTTTTGTCTGCACGGTTAACTACATGGATCGGCAGGTGCTCGGCTTGCTCAAACCTGACTTGTCAAAAACCTTCGGCTGGACGGAAACCGAATATGCCCTGATGGCGATTTTTTTCCAGTTCGCCTACGCCATCGGCCAGCTCGGCTTCGGCTCGTTCATGAACTGGATTGGCGTGAAAAGCTCGTATGCGCTGTCAGTTTTGTTCTGGAGCTTATCGGCGATGTCGCACGCGCTCTGCCGCACGGTTGGCGGCTTCTGCGGCGCGCGGCTGGCGCTTGGCCTTGGCGAATCGGGAAATTTCCCCGCCGCCATCCGCGTGGTCACCGAATGGTTTCCGCCGAAGGAACGCTCCGTGGCCACGGGCATTTTTAACACCGGCTCGAACATGGGGGCGATTTTTGCGCCGTTGCTCGTGCCGCTCATCGTGGGATATTTTGGCGGCTGGCAGGCGGCGTTCATCACGCTCGGCTGTGTGGACTTGGTGTGGCTGGGTTTCTGGCTGAAATTTTACGACGCGCCGGACAAGTCCAAACGCGTGAACGCCGGGGAATTTTCCCACATCCACGAAGGTGTCGCGCCGACGGCGGAGAAAAAATTGCCGTGGCTGGAACTGATGCGCTGCCGCGAGGCGTGGGCTTATTTCAGCACTTGCATCCTCGGTCCGGTCTGGTGGTTTTATGGCTTCTGGTTGCCGGACTTTTTCAGCAAGCAATTTCATCTCGACCTGAAGCGCTTTGGTTTGCCGCTTGCGTTCGTCGCGTTGTCGGCGGCGCTGGGCAGCATCGGTGGCGGCAGTTTAAGCGCATATTTTCTGAAGCGCGGCTGGCCGGTGAACCGCGCCCGCAAGACAGCGACTTTTATTTGCGCGTGTTGCACCTTGCCGGTAATCGCCGCGCCGTATGTCAGCAGCCCGTGGCTGGCGGCGGCGTTTTTTGGACTCGCCAGCGCGGCCCACCAAGGCTGGTCGGCCACGATGTATACCGTGGTATCGGACATTTTCCCGAAACGCGCCGTGGCGTCGGTCGTCGGCTTCGGCGGAATGCTGGCGTCATTTTTGTCCATGGGCTTCTTCTACCTCGTCGGCCATGTGCTGCAAGGCGAAGGCACTTATAAGACGATCATGCTGGTGTGCGGCAGCGCGTATCTGGTGGCGTGGACGCTGTTTCATCTCGGCGTGCCGAAAATCAAACCCATTGAAATCGATGGGAAAAAATCGCACCGCTCTTAGCCGGAACGATGCCGAAGAAGCCTCACGCGACGCGGACCAAGGGCGCAAAGGCAAGGATGCCGGATTCCGAATTCTGGATTTTCACGCCTCATTCAGTGAGTGGATCGGTTGGAAGAAAAATTCATTTCCTTCGCGCCCCTTGCGCCCTTTGCGTGAGGCAGGCTTGTCTTAACTGCATGGTTTCGGCTAAATCGCGTTTCTTCTTCGCACCACTGCCCAGAGAGCGTGACCCCGCCCAGCAGAGCCAAAGTGAGGCTTTGCGGTTCGGGCACGGTCATGATGGTCAGGAGAACCGAGTTGAGTGTCGGACTGCCACCGCCGGTCGCCAGATCCGCGATGAACAGGGTCCAGTTTCCGTTCAGGATCCCGCCTTATGGCCGTCGTAAAGATTCAAGCCGACAGTGGACGCCGGGCTGCTGAATAAACTACCCGCTGATTGCGGATCAATGTTCCGTCCGTCTGCCGCCCATGTTCCCGTCAACTGGCCACCGGTGATCGTATAAGGGGTTGACTGATAATAATGCAGATTACTCGTCGCCGCTCCGTCCAGCATGATGTTGAAATCCGCATCGCTGTAGTCCATCGGATTGCTGCCGTCCACCCCCGAACGGTTCAGCAGCACCACCATCTGCCCCTGCGGGTTGACCAGCTAGGCATACAGGTCGCCGTTGAAACCGGCGGTGATATTCAACTGCACCTGCACGTTTGTCACCCTGCCGCTCACGCCGCTCACATTGACCTGCTTCGTGGTGCCCACTGGATTGCCGTCAGCGATGCTGGCGGGGATGTTATTGGTGTAGTTGGCGCTGACCCACCGCCTGCGCCCAGACCGGCGTGACGACCAGCAGCAGGAGGGATAAAATGGCATGGTGTTTCATGTTCGTTGATCTTTTGGTTGCTGTTTCTGAAAGCACTGTGGTTTCACTTACGGCTGCCACTTCAGCCGGTAATACGCCGAGGACGGCGGCTCGCCGCCCAAGTCGCTAAAGGTGTCACTGACACTAATCACGCCATTGGTTGTGGCGGTGTTGGTGCTCACGTCCACCCAGTCGCTCAGGTTCGTCGAACGTTCGGCAATGTAGCGGTAATTCGGAATGCCTTGGAACACCAGGTTCGCCACGCCGCTGGTGAATGACGTGAACTGGCCGGTGATCTGGCCCACGCTGGCGTAGCTCACCACGATGCTGACCGTGCCGTTGTTGGTCCCGCCAAAACCGTCCGTCACCGTGTAGCTGAACTGGTCGGCCACATTGTTCGTGTTGTAGTAATACAGGTAGTTCGTGCCCGACATGGTCACCGTCACGCCGTTAGTGCTGGTGCCGGTGCCGACCAAGGTGATGGGGTCGCCGTCCGTATCCGTCACGTTGGTCAAAAGGTCGCTGATGGTGATGCGCAGCGAATAAATGCCCGCGTTCCGTATCACATTCATGCTGTGGGTTGTAGGCGCAGTGTTAAGGTAAGTCAGCGCAGCGATATAACTGGTAATACTGCCGGAACTGTTGCTCGCAACGACAGAGTAGTTACCCCCATTTGTGCGCACCACATTGGCGATGGTGAAAGTAGCACCCGTTGCCCCCGTAATCGGCGAACCGTTCTGGAACCATTGATACGCCGGCGCGGGAATGCCGGTGGCACTCACAGTAAAGCTGGCCGTCTGGCCGTGGCTGACGGACTGGCCCGCGGGCTGGCTGATGATGTTTGGCGCCAGAGCCGGTTGCCAGCCGTAGAGCCAGGCGGCGGCGCTTTGGATGGCGGTGACCCGAGGATCGCTGCTGGTCAGGTGCGTGGAATTCGCCAGCGTCTTGGCTGCCGTGGCGGTCAGGTTGCTACAGGCGTAATCGAAGAAGTTTGTGCCGGCGTCACTGTCGTAACCAGTGACGACATCATCCATGAGACTGGTGGCAAACAACACGGCCGACGGGGTGCTGGGATTGCCGATGGACCGCCCCAAGGAAAAGGCACTGCTGCCAGAGTAACCTTTTGTGATGCGGCAGTTAATGAACCCAAACCCGTTGGTAGTATAGGGAGAACGCGGTTGGGTGACGCGACCGCCGGCGGTCAGGCAGCGCATTTCGCAATTGGTGTAATACACCGTGCCGTAGCCCCAGTTGAAGTCGGTGTCACCTTGGACCAACGAATCCTGTAAATAGACCAGATTGCCGGACCAATGGACGAGGAACGTGTCCTGATAGCTGGCGAGGTTGAGGTTGTAAAGAATGGCGCGCGTGCCTTCGACGTCAATGGCCTCCGCCTGGGAACCGCCCTTGGGGGTCATGTTGGTCACTGTCAGGGTTTCCAAGGTGCAGTTGTTGCCATTCAATGCGAAGGCCGGGCGCAGGGCTGTGTTGTTATTGAGCCACCCGTTGTTCGGATAACCGATGATGGCGCCGCTGCGGCTCTGGCCGCGGAAATCCAGGTTGTGCCGGGCATTGACGTTCACGATTTCCGTGTAGGTGCCGTTGCGGATGTTGATGATGGTCGGCGTGGTGCTGCCGCTGGGGACGGAGTTCACCGCGCCCTGAACCGTGACAAAATCGCCGCTGCCATCCTGGGCGACCACGAGGTTGGTCGCGTTCAGCGGACCGCCCACCTTGGTCGCGAACTGCCACGCATTGGTGGCACTGATGCCGGCGAAGAATGCGCCCGCGCTGTCGGTGAAGGTGCCGTCATCCACTGTGACGTAATAGGTCTGGTTGGAAGCCAACAGTCCTTGGTGCGGATAAATCGCCGCCCTGGTGCCGGTGATGATGACCGGGAAATTGGTGAACGTCTGGCCGCTGATGTTATAGGGCTGGACGTTGGCGGCGTAGTTGGTGTTGATCGTGACGCACTGGCTCAAGTCAATCGTGTCCACCGGCGTGGTGCTGTTGTTTACGTTGAAAATCCTGATCGTGCCGCTGGTGCGCAGCGTGGGGGGCTGGTCGAAGGTCAAGTAGAGTGGAGTATCGTAACAGACGTTGGTCGCGCCGTTGGCAGGCGTGAGCGAGGTGTAAGCCATCGTCGAATTCACAGTCAACGCGGCCACGGAACTCGTCACCACGTTGACACTGTTCGAGACGACAACCGTGTAATTACCGGCGTTAGTCGGCGCGGCGCTGGGAATGTCATATGTCGCGGCCGTGGCACTCGGAATGATGCTGCCGTTAAAATACCATTGATAAGTCGGCGCCGGAACGCCGCTGGCTGTGACACTAAATGTCGCGTTTTGGGTGTTGGTAACGACGAGGCTGGCCGGTTGCGCGGAGAGGCTGGCCGTCACCCACACCGTCAAGGTCACGTTGTTGGTGGCCATGCCGACGCTGTTGCTGGCGACGAGCGAATAGACATAACCGTCTTGTGAATACTGCACATTGGTCAGGGTTAGCGAATCCGTGATCGCACCCGCAATGGCGCTGGAAGTCGCGCCGCCATCGGTGCTCAGATACCATTGCAAGTCCGGCGTGGGCGAACCGTAAACCAGCGCGCTCAACGTGGCGTTGCTCGTGGCCACCACAGTCAGGGCGCTCGCGCCGTTAATGATCGGTAGCGTGGCACCGCTGTTGGTCACTGTCTGGGTCAACGCATTGCTGCTGGCCAGATAATTGGCGTCACCACTGTAAATCGCCAGGATCGGATTAACCCCGACCGGCAGGCTGGACAGGCTGAAGCTCGTCATGCCGCCGCTCAAATTGTGGGTTGCGAAGCTCACGCTGTTCGTGAACAAAGTCACCGTGCCGGTGGCGTCCCCCGCCGTCACGCCGTTGGTCTGGACGTTCGCCGTGAAGGTCACGTTGTCACCGACAAGCGAAGGATTTTCCGAAGAGGTCAGCGCGAGCGTGGTGGTGCCAACCACCAGATACAATTCACCATTGAGGATCTGCAATGCCGCCGGGGCGGTCGCGCCGGAGCCATTGACGGTCACATTAATCGGCACAATTCCGGCAACCGAACCGGCATTGCCGCTCACGGCAGCGGCAACCAGCTTGTAACTGCCCGCCGTCAGCGCGCCGCCGGAAACCGTGACGGTCATGGCATTGCTACTCAAGGTCAACGTGCCGTTGGTCACAATCAGCGAAGGGGTGCCGCTGGTGTAGATCAATGCCAAAGCGCCGACGTTGAGATTGGCGCTGCCAGCGAGCGTGCCGCCGTTGCCGACCAGCGTCTGGCTGGAGCCGAGCGCGAATGTGGAGGACAAACCCGACACGTCAAGGGTCGCCCCCGGGCCGATGCGGAGATTGGCGCTGCTGGCGATCGAAGCGGTGCCGGTCAACGCCAGCGTGCCGCCGCTTATGGTGGTATTGCCGGTGAATGTTTCGGTGCCTATCAAGGTTGTGGTGGCGGCTGCGCCGGAATCCGTGAAGGTCAGGCCGCCATCGGCGGCACTGTCGCCAGCCACCGTGCTGTGCGCAAAATTGTCCCCGATGGCGATGGCGTTGCCGTTGTTGTCCACTGTTCCGCCGCCGTTTCTGACTTGAGCGGAAATTTTTCCGGCGGTGGAGAAGAAGGTTGCGTTGGCCGCGCCCGCCTTGAGCGTGCCGCCGTTAAAATAGAAGAAGCAGGGAGCATTGCCGGAACTGCCGGTGCCATTGACGCTGCGAATAACGCCCGCCGTCAGCGTGCCGCCGTTCAGATTGACGGTGCCGCTGGCAGTCGCGGACGAGTCGGCGAAGCTGAGGCCTTTGCCCGTTCCGCTGCTATCAGTGAGGGAGCCGCTGCTGATGGTCAAGATGCCGGAACCAACGCGGCCAATTTGTTCGCCGTTCAAGCAATTCACATTGACCGTGCCACCATTCACAAACAGTGTGTTGGTGGTGCTGGCGGTGTTGCCGATTGGAAAATAAGAGGAAGCATAGGGGATTGTCAGCGTCCCGCCGGCATCCGCTTCCAAAGTGCTGCCCTTGTCCACCAAGGTGCCGCCCGCCACGGTGCCGCTGATGTTGATGGTGCCGGCCGTGACTTTCAACAAGCCACCGTTGACCGCCACATTTCCCGGCGTGCTGGTGCCAGAGCCGGAAATCGTCCAAGTGCCGGAGCCGGCCTTGGTGACGGAAGTTGCGGCATTCGTTGCCACCACACCCGCGACTTCAGCAGTTCCGGAACCTTGCAGTGTCAGGGTTTTTGCACCGATTCCCGATGAGGTGAAACCGCTGGTGAACTTCAACAAGCCGCTGCCGGATTGGTCAATCGTCGCGCCACCCGTGGTGCCGGCCAGATCAATGACGCGATCCGAGGTTTCGCCGGTGCCGGTGTAGGTAAGCTGGCCGGACGTCGTCGTGGAACCGAGCGCAATCGTGCCGTTGGCAGTCGTGGTCGGAGCGCCCAAACTGCTACTGGCGTTCCCGCCGCTAACGCTGTTGATGGTGGCGACGCTCAAGACACCGTTCTGAATGGCAGTCGGACCGGTGTAGGTGTTCGCGCCAGACAGCGTCACCGTTCCCGCCGTGCTCTTGGTCAAACCGGCGCTGCCGCCGAGGATGGCGCTGGCCGTGCCGCTTTGCAGGTCATACGCCGTGGTGCTGGTCAATGTGCCGCCGCTGCCGGTGATGCTGCCGCCGGTCATCTGCACGCCCGCCACCGTCTGATTGTTGCCTTGAATATTCAACGTGCCGCTGCTCACCACCACGTTCTTGGCGCTGTTGATTTGGCTGGCCTGCAAAAGTTTTGCCGTGCCGCCGCTCACGGTCAGATTGCCGGGAATGGATTGTCCGCCGGTCGTGTTCAAATCCAATTCGCCCGCGGTCACGGCGGTGTCGCCGTGCGAGTTCACGCCGGACAAAGTCGTGACGCCGGAACCGCTGGTGTTGATGGTCAAATTATGCGCGCCGCTGATCGGGGCGCTGATGTTCAATGTGCTGCTGGACGCATTGGCGACGGTTTGATCCGCCGGGAGAACGTAACCGCCCGCGCCGCTGGCGCTGATCGTCGCGGTGCCGGCACCGGCATTGAGCGTGAGGGCCGCCGGGGTTTCCAATGTCAACGTGTGGCTGCCAACGTCAATGCCCACGCTGCCGGAGGTGTTGTTGAACGTGAGGCTCAAAATGTCGTAATTGGCGTTCAATGTGGTCGATAGATTATTGTGCGAAGTCGTCGAGAAATTCACCGCCGTCACGCCGCCACCGGGCAATACGGACAGAGCGGTTGACCCGGTCACGTCCGTGGCCCAATTGTTCAAAGTGCCCCAACTGGCGCTCGTCGCCCCGCTCCAAAACGCACTGATGGGCGAACTGGCGGCGGCTACCAACAACTGCAAGGTTTTTCCGCTGTTGGCCGTTTGCAGGCTCAGCAGAAAACCGCCCAGCGTGGTCGGCGAAAGGTTGAACTTGGTCAAATCAAACGTGCCGCCGGCGGAACCGGTGAGCGTAATCAGGTCAATTGTTCCCACCGCCGTTATGCCGCCGCCAATGGAAGTCAGATTCACCTGCACCTTGCTGCCGGTGCTCGCGGCGGAATCGCTGTAAGCGCCGGCGGTGACATTGATCTTGTCCGACCCGGCGGTGGCGACATTGAAATTGAGCGCGTTGTTATTATTCAACGTAAATCCATTGCCCAGAGTCAGCGTGTTGGCCGCACTGTCCGCCGAGAGATCAACGGTCGTGGCGCCGGACGCCAGAGTCAGCAGGCCGTTCACGGCATCGTTGCCCTTCACGGTGAAGGTGAGGCCGCCGGCCATTGTAACCGCACCGCCGATGGTGCTGCCCGAATTCATGGTCAGGGAATTGGCATTGATGCTGACCGTTCCACTGCCAAGGCTCGCGGATGCCGCCAGAATCAAATTGCCGGCCGTCACGGTCGTGTTACCGGTGTAGCCGTTGGCACCGGAGAGTGTGAGACTGCCCTTGGTGACCGCTGTGTCGTTCAAGGTCAAACCGCCGGATTGCGAAGAAGTCAGGGCCGTGCCGAAGGTGACGTTTTGTCCATTGAGATCCAGCAAAATCGCGCCCGTGCTGGCGCCGGCGGCGATGCGGGGCGAAAGATCCGCTGCGCCAAAGGTGCTGCTGTATTGCAACGTGCCGCCGCCAAAGCTGATGGCACCGTTGGCTCCCAACGGGCCGCTGGTGGCACCGGTCTGCGCGCCGCCGGCGTTCACTACGCCGCCGTTGATGGCCGTCGGGCCGGTGTAAGTGCTGGCACCGGTCAAGGTGGTGGTGGCCGCCGCACCAGAATCAGTGAAGTTCATGCCGCCGTCGGTGGCAGCATCGCCGCCGACCGCACTGTGCAGCAGGGATTGTCCGATGGTGATGGCCTTGCCGTTGTTGTCCACCGTCCCGCCACCGTTTCTAACTTGAGCGCTTATTTTGGCGTTGGAAAAGAAAGTGGCGCTGGGTGCCGTATTCGGCTTGAGCGTTCCACCGTTGAAATAGAAAAAATTGCCGCCGGAGCTTGACCCCACCCTGATAATATTGGCCGTGAGAGTGCCACCATTAAGATTGACGGTTCCGGTAGCTGCCGCGACATTGTCACCCAAGCTGACTCCTTTGGTCGCACCGCTGTTATCAGTTAAAGAGCCGCTGCTGATGGTCAAGATGCCATTGCCTTGGCGGCCAACTTGTTCACCGTTTGAACTACTCACAGTGATCGTGCCGCCGTTCAAGAACAGGGTGCTGGTCGTGCTCGGGGTATTGCCTATTGGGAAAAACGACTCCGCAGAGGCAATCGTCAGCGTCGCGCCAGCATCCACTTCCAAAGTGCCATTTTTATCCACCATGGTGCCGCCAGCTGTTCCGCTTATGCTGACGGTGCCTGCCGTAATTTTTAGCGTGCCAGTATTGGTGACCACCAAGTTCTGTAAGGTCGCGCCGCCAGAGAGATTCACGATTCCCGTGCCACCACCGGTAAGCGTCTGACTACTGCCACTGATGCTGCCTGAAATATTCAACTGCCCCGAAGCTTCGTTGTTGTAAAAACCGGTGTTGGCACCGAGCGTGATGCTGGTGTTCTGCCCGATGGTTAAATTGTGGTTGCCCGAATCGGACAGGATAATGCCCGCGTTTGCCTGGCTGTTCAGGGTGGCTGTGCCCGTAATCGTCAGCACTTGGGCGGAAGCCGAATTGATGGTCACGTCCTGCCCGACGCTTGATGCCAACCAGATGCCCTGGCTCGTCTGCGCCCCAGCCAATGTCGGCTGGTTGGCCCCGGTGAAAGCGGAGCCGAACAACGCGCTGATCGTCGAGGAGGGAATGCCGCTGGCCCAACTACCCGATGCGTTCCAAGTTGTGCTGGAACCATTCCATGCAGAAGTCGCGGTGTCTGCCGCCGGTGAGGACGAACTGCCAAACAGGAACAAGGCCAGTGGCAGTAGCGTGACGGCCTGAAAGAGTGGAATTAATTGAAGTGTTTGTTTTACGGTTTTCATGGCTATTGAGGGTTGGGGCGGGCGTTCAAAAAATCCCAGCGTTGGTGGAATGTCGTGGGCGGCTGCCGTCATTGGTAAACCGGCATCATAAAATCGGCGAACACGGCTGCTTGAAACTCGCATTCATCAATTGGGGTGTTTAAAAGAATCTATCAGCCAATTCCGTTCTGACCATCTGGCAGTCTTGCGAATAAACTTGAATATCCTGCAAGAAAACAAAAGGCGCGACAGCAGCCGTTTGATCGTTGTAAATGATTTGGAACGGCGAGAAGACTGACCCGGCTGATGCGCTCGTAAAATCCATGGCAGATCAAAACAACCTTGACGCATCGGGTGGTAGGGGGGCGCGGCTGCGCCGCCGAGTTGGCTGACCGGCAGGTCAGCCCTACCAATTTGGCGTTTGTCCCAAGGTTGATTAAACTGCCATAGCGTCAAAAAAAATAGCGCCGCCAGATCAATCCAAAAATCCGGCGGCGCATGGAACAAAAGGTCGTAGCTTACAGTTTCAACCGATAGAAAACCGTGGGCTGCTTGGAATCTATCGTCATGTTCGTGGTATTAACGCTGGTTGAACCCGGCACATTGAACCAAGCGTTGGAGGCCGTGTTCAAGCCGCCCCCAAGGGTGTTGGTTTGGCATTGCAAGGTCCAACCGGTGTGATCGGCTGGCCAAGTCAGCGTCAGAGTATTGCCATTGACACTGTAGGTGATGTTGGTGGAATTGGGATTGACGGTGGTAACGATGCTCAATGTGCCGCTGGCGGAATTCCAATTCCAGCCCAACCCGGCTACCAAAGCCGGCAAATTCGTAGCTGTGAAGTGACCGTTGTAGCTGGCCGCACTGAACAGCGGGAAGCTGTCGCCCACAGCAAAGGCACTGCTATTTGCATTGGACACCACGGTCAACGTCCCGCCGTAGGTGAGGCTCTTGGCGCCGGCCACCACCCGGCCTTGGGAGGTTGCGGCGCTTTTCTTGCCGATCTTAAAGGTCAGCGTGCCCGCACCATTCAACGCATATCCGGCCGGGGCAATCGCTGAAACATTGAACACCGCGCCCGTGGCCACGGAAATGTTCGGGCTGGCCAGGGTGCCGCCGCCGGTGAGCGCCAGCGTGCCGGCATTGATGGTGGTGTTGCCATTGTAGGTGTTGACCGCAGGCAGCGTCAGGGTGCCGCTGCCGGTGGAATTGGTGACGGTCAACGAGGTGCCGCCGCCTTGAATCGCCGTGTTGAATGTGATGCTCTGGCCGTTCGCATCGATGCTGACGGCCTGACCGCCGGCCGCGCTGAATCGGCCGGAATAATCGGTGTTGTTCGCGGACGAATACTGGAGCGTGCCGCCCGCAAAGGTGAGTGAACCGGCGGGGGTGGCGGGGACGCCAAACGGGCCGGATACATCGGCGGTTTCCACCACGCCGACATTGACGCCGCCGCCGTTGATAGCCGTGGGGCCATTATAGGTATTGGCACCGGTCAACGTGGTCACGGCATAGTTGGTAGATGAATTCTTGAAGACCAAGCCGCCATCGGTGGCATTGTTGCCGGCATGAATCAACGGCTGCGCAATGGTGATGGCGTGGCCGGCATTGTCAATTGCCCCGCCGTTGTCTTCCACTTGGGCGATGATGTTGGTCGGAAGCGCGCCATTGAAATTTCCAAAGAAGGTGTCATTGGCCACATTCGCCTGGAGGGTGCCGCCGTTGAAATTGAAGTAACACGGAATGGAATTGCCGTTGCCGGTCACGCTGCGGATCAAACCGCACGCCAAGATGCCGCCGTTGAGATTGACGGTTCCGCCGCTGGACGTAGCTTGGTCGCCGAGGTCAATGCCGCGGACCGCGCCGCTGACATCGCTATAAACACCGCCGCTGATCGTCAAAACACCGCCGCCGACGCGGCCAATCACTGTGCCATTGGCGGTGGAGACGTTCACCGTGCCGCCGTTCACCAAAAGGGTGCTGGTGGTGCTCGCAGTGTTGCCGATCGGAAAATAGGAACCGCCGGTGCCGGCATTGATGGTCAGCGTGGCGTTGGTATCCACTTCCAAAGTTGCGTTGTTGTCCACAATGGTATTTCCCGCGGTGGGCGAAGCGTTGACGGTGCCGTTGGTAATATCCAGCGTGCTATTTTTGACCTGGAGATTGCCCATCGTGCTCGTGCCAGAGCCGGAGAAAGTCCACGAGCCTCCCGTAACGGATACGGACGTGTTGGTGCTCGTGGCGACCACGCCGCCGAGTTCACCTGCGCCGGAACCTTGCAGCGTCAACTTGTTTGACACCGTTCCCGACTCCGTGAAATCGCTGGTGAATTTCAACAAACCGCCGCCGGATTGGTCAATGATCGCGCCGCCCGTGGTGCCGGCAAGGTTGATGACGCGATCCGACGTCTCGCCGCTGCCGGTGTAGCTCAACTGGCCGGTTGTGGTTCCGGCCCCGAGGGTGATCGTGCCGTTGGGAACCGTCGTCGGAGCGCCCAAGCTGCTGCTGGCACTCCCGCCGCTGACGCGATTGAGGCTCGACACGCTCAACACGCCGTTTGAGATGACGGTCAGCCCGGTGTAGGTGTTCGCTCCGGAAAGCGTCACCGTGGTGGCGGTGCTCTTGGTCAGGCCGGCACTGCCGCCGAGGACGGCGTTGATCGTGCCGTCTTGGATGTCAAACAAGGTTGTGCCGGACAGTGCCGCGCCGCCGACGCTGTCATTAAGGTTGCCGGCACTGGTCAACTGCACGCTGGCCACGGTTTGATTGTGGCCTTGAAGATCAAGCGTGCCGCCGCTGACCGTCACGGTTTTGGCGCTGTTGATCTGGCTGGCTTTCAGCAATCTTGCCGTGCCGCCGGCATTCACCGTCAGATTGCCGGGAACTGACTGGCCGCCGGTCGCGTTCAAATCCAGTTCGCCGGCGCTGACGATGGTGTCGCCATGGGCATTGATTCCGGATAACACCGTGGCGCCGCTGCCGCTGCTGTTGATCGTCAGGTTGTGCGCACCGCTGATCGGGGCGCTGATCGTCAGCGTGCTGCTGGAAGTGTTGGAGATGATTTGATCCACCGGCAGAACATAGTGGCCGGAGCCGCTCGCGCTGATGGTGGCCGTGCCGGCAGCGGAGGTGAGCGTGATGGCGCCCGGGCTTTCCAAGGTCAAATTATTGTTGCCAAGATTGATTCCAATGGTGCCGGAAGTGTCGTTCACAATCAGGCTGGCAATGTCGTAACTGGCGTCCAGAGTCGTCGAGAGATTATTGGGCGACGTGGTGGAAAAATTCACGATGGTCGAGCCGCTGCCCGGCTTGGCAGACACGGGAGTCGAACCACTGGCATCGGTCGTCCAATTGGCGACCGTGCCCCAACTGGCGTTGACGCCGCCTTTCCAAAACGCAGTCGCCGGCGAGCCGGTGGCGGCGACCACCAACCGCAAAGTCTTTCCGCTGTTGGCCGTTTGCAGGCTTAACAGGAAACCGTTCATCGTGGTCGGGAAAACGCTAAACTTGCTGGCGTCAATCGTCCCGGAAGCCGTGCCGGTCAAGGTAATCAGGTCAACGGTTCCCACGGCCGTAAGACCGCTGCCGATGGAAGTCAGGTTGATTAACACCTTGTTGCCGCTGCCTACCGCGGAATCGCTGTAAGTTCCGCCAGTGACATTAATCTGATCTGAACCGCCGTCGGTCTCGACATCAACATTCAGGATGTTGTTGTTGTTCAAAGCAAACCCATTCCCCGAAGTCAGTGTGCTGCCCGCGAAGTCACCCGCGAGATTGAGGACTGTGGCGCCCGACTGCAAGGTCAGGCCATTGACGGTGCCGCCGCCCTGATTGGTAAAGGCCAGCCCGCCAGCCATCGTGACCGCGCCCCCGATGGTGGCGCCCGAGTTCAAGGTCAGAGAACCGCCGTTGATGTTCACCGCGCCCGCCGCAAGGCTGGCGCTCGAACCAAGGATCAAGTTGCCGGCCGTCACCGTCGTGCCGCCGGTATAGTCATTGGCACCATTCAGAGTGAGACTGCCCTTAGTCACGGCGGTGTCATTTAGAATCAAGCCGCCGGATTGAGATGCCGCCAACGGACTGCCGAAGGAAAGGGGTTGACCGTTGGCATCAATTTTGACCGCGCTGGAACTGGTGCCGGCAGCGATGCGGCTGGAATAATCCGCGCTGTTGTTGGCGGTGAATTGCAGCGTGCCGCCGACGAAGTTGATGTTGCCGCCGGTGCCCAGCGGACCGGAACTGCCGCTGTCACCAACATTGACCTGAATAACGCCGCCATTAAGAGCGGTCGGCCCAGTGTAAGTGCTGGCTCCAGACAAGACATTGGTGCCCGAACCTTGAAAGGTCATGCCGCCGTCGGTGGCATTGTCATCAACAACAGCGCTGTGCAGGAGAACTTGTCCGATGGTGATGGCAAAGCCGGCATTGTCCACCGTGCCGCCGCTGTTTCTGACTTGAGCGCTGGCGTGGGTGCCGGTGGAAAAGAAAGTGGCGTTGCCCGCGCCCGCCTTGAGTGTTCCGCCATTGAAATAAAAGAAACAGGGAACCGCACCCGAACTGCCGGTGCCTTTCGGGCTTTTGATGATGCTGGCCACGAGCGTGCCGCTGTAAAGATTGATCGTCCCGCCGGTGTTCGCGGTGCCCGTGTCACCGATGCTGATCCCTTTCGTCGTGCTGCTGGTATCAACAAACACGCCGCCGTTGGTAATGGTCAGAACGCCATAACCCTGGCGGCCCACTTGCGTGCCGTTGCTGGCATTGTTGGTCACCATGCCGCCGTTCACGAAGAGCGTGTTGGTGGTGCTCAACGTGTTGCCAATCGGAACAAAGGAAGAAGCCGATCCGATGGTCAAGATGCCGTTGGTGTCCACTTCCAACGTGCCGTTTTTATCCACCGTGGTATTGCCGGCGGTTTTGGCGGTGGAATTGACGATGCCGCCGGTGATTTTCAAAGTTCCGGCATTGACGGTAAGGTCCGCGAGGGTTGCGTTGCTGGAAATGATGACCGTGCCAGTGCCGCCAATGACCAGCGCCCTCGTGATGCCGTTCGAGCCGCTGATGCCGCCGGAAATCGTCAATACGCCCGAAGACTCGTAATTGTAAAAGCCATTGGTGTTGCAGAGCACGAGGCTGACGTTCGGCCCGATGGTCAGGTTGTGGTTGGCTGTGTCGGACATCATGATGCCGGCATTGGCCGTGCCGTTCAATGTGGCGGTGGCCGCATTGGTCAACACTTGCGCGGAGGCCGCATTGATCGTCACGTCTTGCGCCGCGCCGGTGGCCAGCCAAAGCCCCTGGCACGTCTGCGTTGCGGTCAACGTGGGTTGATTGGCGAAACTGGTATTGAACAGCGCGCTGATCGTGGGGGATGGAACTCCGCCACCCCAGTTGCCGGGCGTGCTCCAAGCCGTTGAACTTGAACCGGACCAAGCAGAAGTGGTGGTGTCAGCTTGCGCCACTGAATCAGTCAGTAGGAACAGGGCCAGCGGCAGCAGGGTGGCTGCCAGAAAGCGTGAAAATAACTGTTGGGCTTGTTTTTTGGTTTTCATGGTTATTGAGGTTTTGAATAAGTCAGTTGAGAAATCCGCAATCTCTTAAATCATGTGCGGGAAGATATCCAGCATTCCACACGGTTGCCCGCAAACGGCGTCATGACACGGGCAAGCATATCCGTATTGAAATGCCGAAAGCATGCATTCATAGATTGGGTGATGAGCATAATCTAACAGTGGCTTCGGTTTTAACAATCTAGGGGTTTTGCGAAAACACTTGAAAAACTTGCGAGGAGGCATTGCGTGAGCCGGCAGCACGCATATTTGCGATTACTGTCGGGCGGAAACAAAGGCGGCACAACAAAACAGTGCCGGCATCACCTTTACCGGCTAGGCACCAAGACGGTTTGTTTTTGGTATTGTTTGGGGGAGATGCCAGTCGCCTGTTTGAAAGCCACCCAGAAACTGTTGCCGCTCTGGTAGCCGCATTGTTGTGCAATCACGTCTATTTTTTCGCCCGACTCCGCCAGCAGTTTTTTTGCGCGCTCAATGCGAATGCGGTGAAGTTCCTCCCCCGGCGGGCGCCCAATGTGGTCGGTAAAGGCCTGATAATAGCTCCGCAGAGACATGCCGGCCACGCCGGCCAGTTCATCAACGGAAATGGGCTTGTCGCAATGTTCCCAAATGAAGCGCAGGCTCTTGGCGACACCTGGGTGCGAGATCATCAGGATATCGCTGCTCTTGCGCGCGATTAATCCCAAGGGAGGAATGCGGATCGGCTCGGTGGAAACGTTTTTCCCCCGCATCAGTCGATCCAGAAGTTCCGCGCCACGATAACCGACCATTTCAAAATTGACGTTGACGCTGGAAATGGGCGTGGACATCGTGCTCACCGCCAGCAAGGAATTGTCCATCCCCACAATGCCGACCTCATCCGGCACGGACAGTCCGATTTGCTCACAGGTTTCGAGCACTTCGAGCGCATGGTCGTCCGACGTGGCAAGCACCGCCAGCGGCTTGGGCGCGTGTTGCAATTCAGCCGCCAGCCAGCGGCGTTTACGTTTCCATTGAAATAAACCGGTGTTATAAGCCGGGGATTGATGCCAGCGCAGCCAGGTGCAAGTGTGCCCGGCCTCGCTCACCGCCTGCGAAAAGGCGCGGCCGTTTTCTTCGAAAGCCCAGTTGTCGCGGTCGCTGTAAAAAACAAAGTTTTTCAAACCGCGAATCAAAAAATGTTCCGCTGCCAGCCGCGCACACGCCGCGTGATCCACGAGAACGCGGGGGAAATTCAATTGCGGGCGGCGGTAGCTAAAGTCCACCGTCGGCTTTTTCGCGTCCAAGACGAATTCCGCCAGATCGTCGCCCGCGCCAAGCCACGCGAGAATCCCATCGCCTTCCCAGCCCCAGGGCACGATCCTTTCCCGCGTCACATCGGAACACAAATGCCAGCCATGCTGCTGCGCATATTTTTCAATGCCGCTATGCAGGCGATAATCATACCAACCAAGTGCAAGCAGGACTCGCGGGTTTTTTTTGGGAGACATGATTGAAGGGTGATTACGAAACTGACTTTAAGCACTCCCAAGTGGCATCGCAAGTTTTTCAATCCTTTTTGCGCGACCGGTAGATTGCCGGAAAGCAATCATTGGTAGAATATTCCACTTACGAAGCCGATCAACGCCCAATACAATGAGGTCACAGCAGACACTCCAAATCCTCTACGCACACGAATACGGAGCGGGCAAGGGCGTTCCGTTCTGCGTCATAATGACATGCTAACATTTTGGAAAACTGGTTTAAGTTTGCTGGCCAGACGGGGCTTCGCTTTTGAACTTCTGCCCGCTGCCGTCGCCTTGATGTTGTTGGCCAACCAGGCATTGGCGGTCACTCCGTGGACTTTGCTCATCAATACCAACAACATCGTCAACGTCACCAATTACGGGGCTGCGGGCGACGGCGTGTTTACCAACACCGCGGCCATCCAAAATGCCATCAACCAGGCGGCCAAAGGCGGCCTGACCAACGGCGGCTATGGTGGCACGGTGAAGATTACGGGGCCGGGTGTTTACCTGTGCGGGCCACTGAACATGTCCAACTACGTCAATCTCCAGATTGATGCCGGTACAGTTCTGCGGATGCTGCCGCTTTCCAAATATCCGGGTACAGACATTTCACCTCCCGATTTCATCACTGCTGCAAACTTGCACGACCTAGCTATCACCGGCTCCGGAGCAATTGATGGCCAGGGTTTGCCGTGGTGGAAGGACGATGAAACCAATGCGGCGGCCATCCGCCCGCTTATGGTCAATTTTGGAGCCTGCACGCGGGTGCTCATCCAAGACGTCACCTGTTCCAACGCGCCCGCACAATTCCTGATCATCAAGGGCACCGCCGGCAATGTCACGCTCCAGCGCGCCCAGATTTACGCCCCGGATTCGGGCGCGCCGGTGGATCCCTCGCACAACACTGACGGCCTGGACTTGGCGGAAACCAACGTGCTCATCACCGACTGCATCATCAGCACCGGCGACGACAACATCGCCATCGGCAGCAGCACGTCGGTGTCCAAAGATATATTGGTCACGAACTGCGCTTTCGGCGCTGGGCACGGTTGCAGCATTGGTAGCTTCACCGGCGGAGGGGTGTCGAACCTCACAGTAATCAACTGTTCTTTCACCGGCACGCAAAGCGGGTTCAAGGTCAAAACCATGCGCGGTCGTGGCGGGTTGGTGCAGAACTTGAATTACCTGAACCTCACGATGACCAATGTGGACTGGCCAATATCCTTTGACAGCCACTACGAATGGGGGCTTGGCCAACACACGACGCTCACAACGGCGTTCGTGGCGAACAACGCCTTCACCAACCCCGCCCCGCTGATCAGCACGACCCCCATCATCCAAAACATCCTCGTCAGCAATGTCACCGCCGTGTTGTCCAGCACCCGTCCGCCATTCCAGATCTGGGGATTGCCGGAGGCGCTGGTGTCAAACATCGTTTTTCGCTCCGTCAACATCGCTTCCTCCGCACCCTTCATTCCGGCCGTTTACAACGCCACCAACCTCCAGTTCATGGACTGCACCTTCAATCTGTCGGCGATTGTCACTGACCTGCAGTTTTGGAACGCCAACCTGATCTTCTCCAACAGCCCAGGCAGTTTGGCGGCCGCCAACCTGTGGCTGTTCGACGGGCTCACAACCAACCTTTTGATTTACAATGGCACCACGAGCAACCTCGTCGGCAACGCGCTGCAATTCTACAATGCGCTCGGCTCGATTCGTAATACCAACGTCCTGGCTGACGGCTTGCTGACGCTTTCCGCCAGCACGTTCACGGTGAGCAACAACCTTTCCCTCGCGCCCAACACCGTGCTGAATTTCATGGCCGGCACCAATGCCACCAAGCTCGCTGTCGTCGGCAACCTGACGCTCGGCGGTACGAACAACATTTACGCCGGCCCGGGGTTCACCAACGGAACTTACACGCTGATCACTTACACCGGCGCCTTGAGCGGGACTTTGCCCGTGCTGAAAAATGTTCCCGGCGGCTTTGGCTGCGTCTTCGACACCAATACCGCCGGCGCGATCAAATTGATCGTGGCCACCGCCCCCGCCGCTCCCACCAATCTGTTCGCCACCGCCGCCAACGCCGTAGTGACGTTGAACTGGTCGGCCTCGCCCGCCGCCACCAACTATTATGTCAAACGCTCCCCCACCAGCGGTAGCGGTTATGCGACCATCGCTAGTGTCGCCGGCATGAGTTATTCGGACCTGCAGGTGACCAATGGCCGGACGTATTTTTATGTTGTCACCGCCGGCAATGCCATCGGCGAAAGCGCCAATTCCGCCGAGGTGAGCGCCACGCCAAAAGCCGTTGTTTTCAACGATCTCTTTGCCGGCAGTTCGCTCAATTCCGCCACGCCCGCTGTGCCAACGGCGACGAGCGGCAGCTACCAGTTGGTTTCGTCCAAAGCCTGGAGCCCGACGCCGACCATGGCTGCCGGGCATTTGAAATTTGGCATCGCCGCCAGCGGCAGCGGACTCATTGAGGTGCAGGCGCTGTTCACCAGTTCGCCGGTCACGCTCGCCACCATTGGCGACACTTTGTCGCTGGTCGTGACCTTTACGAATACCACCGGCCTGTTCGCGCAGACCAACTCCATGGGTTTTGGTTTGTATAATAGCAGCCAGAATGGCCCGGTGCCCGGCGGTTTGAACGGCACGGCCACCAGCGGCACCGTCAACACCGGCAATGCCACCGGCAACGCCCAAACCTGGGTGGGCTATGTCGGACAACTGAACTTCACCAACGCCAGTTCGCTAATCCTTACGCGGGCGACGCAAACTGGCGCCGCCAACAACAACCAGGAACTTCTGACGACCGGTTCTTCCGCCAGTTACAGCAATCCGGGTGGCAGCACCGTCGGCGCCGCGTCCAGCACAGCCTCGGTGGTGCTGCCCACCAACAGCCTTTACACCGCGGTCCTCACCATCACGCTCACGGCGAGCAACACGCTGGCCATCACCAACGCGCTTTATGCCGGCGCGGATACCGGTGGCGCGCTGTTGTCGCAATTTGGCGGCGTTGCTTCCGGTTCGACTTATCTGACCAACAGCTTTGACGCGCTGGCCATCGGCTGGCGGTCGGGCATCGCCACCGCGCCAACGATGATTGACATCGGCAACATTTCCGTCACCGCCGGCGTCAGCGGCAGCCCGGCTTGGCCGCCGCCCGCGCCGGCGAATCTGCTGGCGGCTCCGACCAACCTGCTCATCCGGCTCAACTGGAATGCCGTCGCCGGCGCGACGAATTTTAATTTGAAGCGCGGCACCATTAACGGCGGTGCGTATCCAACGGTTTTCACCGGCCTGACCGCGACGAATTATGCAGATGGCAACGTTACGAATGCCGTGACCTATTACTATGTCGTCACCGCCGTCGGCGCGGGCGGCGAAAGCACGAATTCCTTCCAAGTGAGCGCCGTCCCGCTGCCGTCCAATCAGCCGATGAACCTCGTCTTGGTGGCAACAAACCGGCAGATGCTGCTTTCCTGGCCGCAGGATCATCTCGGCTGGCGGCTGCAAATCCAGACAAACAGCTTGGGCAACGGTTTCGGCACCAATTGGGTCACCGTGCCTAATTCCACCAACGTCATCGGCACCAACATCGTCATCAACCCCACGAATGGCAGCGTATTTTTCCGGATGATCTATCCATGAATGTATGAACCGCTTCCTCTTGTGCTCCATCGCATCCACCTTGTTGGCCAGTCCCTATCGGACTGAAGCCGCGGAGGCCGAACCGCGTGATGCAAGTCCGAAGGCCGGCGGCGAAGTCTATATCGCGGTTGTTTCCCACGACGTCTCCGGCAACTACAAAGATTTGCAATCGGCCATTAATGCCGCGCCGGACAATGGTAAAAAGCCGTTCCGCATCCTGGTGAAGCCCGGCAGATACGAGGGGCAATTCATTATGCCGAAGGAAAAAAAGCACATCGAATTGATCGGCGAAGATGTGACGAACACGGTTCTCACATACTCGCTCAATCAGAACGAATCGCCGGTCCCGGACGGCAAACTGATTTACAACAACGCCGGAACAGTCGTGCTGGGCGATGATTTTCATGCGGAGAACATCACCTTCCAAAACACCTTCGGCGACCACGGGCAGGCGCTGGCCATGCGCGTGGACGGCGACCGCGCGGTCTTCAACCATTGCCGACTACTCGGCTGGCAGGACACGCTGATGCTCAACAACGCGCGGCAGTATTTCACGAATTGCTACGTTGAGGGCCGCGTGGATTTTATCTACGGATCGGCTACGGCTGTTTTTGACCGTTGCGAAATTCACAGCAAGAATGGCGGGCACATCACCGCCGCCAGCACGCCGCCGGAAAAACCGTTCGGATTTGTGTTTCTTGGCTGCAAGCTGACGGGCGATTCGACGCCGTGGATGAATCCGACCAACACGGCCGCCGCCAAACCGTTGAAGAAACCCATGGCCGATCTCGGTCGTCCGTGGCGCCCGTTTGCGAGCGTCACCTACGTCCGCTGCGAAATGGGCGACCATATCAAACCCGCCGGCTGGGACAACTGGCGCAATCCAACCAACGAGTTGACCGCGCGTTTTTCCGAATTCAACAGCACCGGCCCGGGCGGCAGTTTGGAACGGCGCGTCAAATGGTCGAAACAGTTGACGAAAGACGAGGCGAAGAACCTTACGGTGAAGAATATTTTGGCCGGTTCCGACGGTTGGTGGCCGGTCATGGAAGGAATCAAATGAATACCATGCCAGCAGATATTTTGGTTTCCGAACGGCCACCCACGGAAAACATATCCGACGCCGAACCAATTTGTTCCCATCCGTGGTTGCCGGATCAGGGCGATGGCACTTATTGCAACCCGGTCCTCTGCGCCGACTATTCTGACCCGGATGCGATTCGCGTGGGCGATGATTTTTACCTGGTGTCCTCCAGCTTCAACAGCACACCCGGGCTGCCAATTTTATATTCTCGTGATCTGGTCAACTGGACGCTCATCGGCCACGCGCTGAAAAATCTGCCGCACCCGCGCTATGAGAAAGTCCAGCCCGGCTGCGGCGTCTGGGCGCCAGCCATCCGGTTTCACGCCGGCAAATACTGGGTTTTTTATCCCACGCCGGACGAGGGCATTTTTCTCGTCACGGCCGACCATCCCGCCGGGCCGTGGTCGGAACCGCATTGCGTGCAGGCGGGCAGGGGACTGATTGACCCATGCCCGCTTTGGGACGACGACGGCCAGGCCTATCTCGTCCACGCCTACGCCGGTTCGCGCGCCGGCATCAAGCACCGGCTGCGCGTTTGCCCGATGGCACCGGACGGCTCAAAATTGTTGGGCGAAGGCGAAATCATTTTTCATCAGCCCGAAAAACATCCCACGCTCGAAGGCCCGAAATTTTTGAAGCGCGACGGCTGGTATTACATCCTTGCGCCCGCCGGCGGTGTCGAAAACGGCTGGCAGGTTGTGTTGCGCTCGAAAAACATCTACGGCCCCTACGAGGACAAAATCGTGCTTGCGCAAGGTAACACCGACATCAATGGCCCGCATCAGGGCGCGCTGGTGGACACATCGCGCGGCGGCTGGTGGTTCCTGCATTTTCAGGATGCCGGACTTTATGGGCGCATCATCCACCTGCAACCGGTGGTATGGCGGGAAGGCTGGCCAATGATGGGAACAAACGGCGAGCCGGTCAGGCGACACAAAAAGCCAGTTAACATTTCCGATCAAAAACCAATTGCGCCGCCAACCAGCGACGAATTCGATTCGCTCACAATGGGCCTGCAATGGCAGTGGCAGGCGAACCACCGCGACGACTGGCATTCGCTTACGGCGCGGCCGGGCTGGCTGCGGTTGTTTCCACAAGCGGCGGTGAATCCGCTGAACGAACAGCCGAACCTGCTGCTGCAAAAATTTCCGGCGAAGGGCTTTACTGCCGAAACCGATCTGCAATTCTCTGCCGGCCAATCTGGCGAAGAGGCGGGGCTGGTGGTGGTGGGAGAAAAAACGGTCGTTCTGGGCATCCGGCACGACGACGGGCAAAATTGGCTGGTCCTGCGCACGGATGAAAAAGTGGAAAAGCTGCGCCGCGTTGCTTCGGAGCCGGTGAAACTGCGCGTGGAAATCCGGGACGGCGGGCAGTTCTCCTTCAGCTTTGCCGACGCCGACGGATTTGTTCTGCATCCGCAAATCTTTCAAGCAACGAAGGGAAAATGGATCGGCGCAAAGCTGGGTTTATACAATCTGAAGCCCGACGATAAATCGTCCGCCGGCCATGCGGACTTTGAATATTTCCGCTACTTGTGATTTTATGCTGCACTTCAAAATTTCCACCGCTGCTTACACCGCCAGCTTGATGTTGTTCGCCATCGTCGGCGCGCAAGCGCTTCCGGCCGCCGGCGCCCCGGCGTTGCCGGCGATTCCGGAAAAAGTTTTCAACGTCATGAATTATGGCGCGGACGGCGACGGTCTGGCGACGAACACGGAAGCCATTCAATCCGCCATCAATGCTGCGAGCGCGACGGGCGGCGGCGTGGTGGAAATTCCCAAGGGAACCTATTTGTGCGGGCCAATCAAACTGGCCAGCAAAATCAATTTGCACCTGGATGCCGGCGCGCTGCTGCGGATGCTGCCGCAGGAAAAATATCCCGGCGGCACGGTGAACCCGGAAAATTTCATCAGCGGCTCCGGGCTGCACGATGTTGCCATCAGCGGCGCCGGTGCGATTGACGGGCAGGGTGCGGCCTGGTGGCCGCTCGCCAAAACCGCGAAGGAAGCGAAACGTCCGAAGATGATTACGCCGTCAAACTGCGAACGGCTGCTCATCGAAGGGATTACGCTCTCCAATTCGCCGATGTTCCACATCGCCATCGGCGGGAAATGTTCCGACGTCATCGTGCGCGGCGTGACCATCCGCGCGCCAGCTTCCGATGATTCGGTCTGTCCCAGCCACAACACCGACGCCTGCGACGTGAAAGGTAAAAACATTTTGATCCAGGACTGCGACGTGAGCGTGGGCGATGACAATTTCACCTGCGGCGGCAACACGTCCGACGTGCTCATCACCAATTGCCATTACGGCTTCGGCCACGGCGTGAGCATCGGCAGCTACACGCAGGGCGGCGTGTCGAACATCACCGTCGTCAACTGCACCTTCAACCGCACCGAGTCCGGCATCCGTATCAAGACGGACCGAGATCGCGGTGGTTTTGTGCAGGACATGAAATGCCTGAACCTGCGCATGACCAACGTCGGCTGTCCGATTTTGATTTATGCCGCCTACACGGCGAAGGAGAAACAATTCCGCAACCTGAACAAACTTACGCCGGAGATCGCCGCGAGTTATCCCGCAGCGCCGGTGGGCGCACGCACACCGGTCTATCGCGACTTTGTTTTCAGCAACATCATCGCCACCGCGCAAAGTGGAAAACGGGCCGGTTTAATCTGGGGTTTGCCGGAGATGAACGTGACCAACGTGCTGCTGCAAGACGTGAACATCACCGCCGACCAGCCGTTTGGGATTTTTAACGCGCAAAACGTGCGCCTGGTGAATTGCAAAATTGTCACTCTGGGCGGCGTGAACAAACTGGCCAGCACCAACGCGCAAATTGCCGTCAGCGCCCGCTGAAAACAATTTCGTCTTTCGTTTCGCGGCGACCGGCTCGTTCAGCAACCGTGGCGACAATTCCGGAGCGGCCTTCTGCAAATCAACCGCAGGAACACGGAATGGTTGTCGGGTAACGACGGCGTTCGTCAGCCGATCTACAGGAAAGAAATCGCTGGCGGAGTCAAAAAATCTTGCCATGCCCGCCCGCGCCCGCTAACCTCTGCGCCCGCTGTTTTCCGGCGGCGATTGTTTTTGCGCGGTTAGCTCAGTGGTAGAGCATTACCTTGACACGGTAGGGGTCGGAGGTTCGAAACCTCCACCGCGCACCATCTTCAGTTTCGCCGGTTCTATCCTTTTGGATAATTTCTGAAGTCCCAATCAAAAATTCGGCGGCGTGTCGTTGCTTGGCGCGGCCGGGGGCGGCTTTTGACTTGTGGAAGAATTAATATTGTCCGCGCCCGCCAGTTCATCCGGCAGAATCGTGATGGCGATGCGGCGGTTTTTCGCCCGGCCCTCCGCGGTCGCGTTGTCGGCGATGGGGCGGAACTCACCATAGCCCACCGCGCCCACGCGGCGCGGATCCACACCCGCGCGTTCCGTCAAAAAATGCACCGCCGCCAGCGCGCGCGCGGCGGACAATTCCCAGTTGCTCGCAAACCGCCCCTGCGCCGCCGGGCGGATCGGCACGTTGTCCGTGTGGCCGATGACGTGAATTTTCAAGTCCGGGTGCGCCGCCAGCAGCGCCGCGATTTTTTGCATCACCGCCGCGCCGCCCGGCTTCAGCACCGCCTCGCCGGAATCAAACATCACGCGGTCCACAATGGTGACCGTCAGTTTGCCTTGCAGCTTGGAGATGGTCACGTCCTTCGATTCCAAATCCGTGCGCATCTCGTCCTCCAGGTTTTTCGCCATCTGCCCGGCCATCTCTTTTTCCTTCTGCAAGTCGGCCACCTGGGTCTTGAGGTCGGCGATCAAATCCCGGTTCGTCTGATTTTCCGCCAGCGCCGCATCGAGGCTCGTGGTGGCGGTGGCCAGTTGCGTGCGCAAATTTTCCAGCTCAAGCTGGCGGTGGTTTTTTCCTTCCGCCCAAAGCATGAGGAAAAATAGCGCCGCCATCACCGCCACCACTGCGACCGCCCACGCGGTGAACGTGGCGCGATCCGCCGGCGGGGAATTTTTCCCGCCGCCGGCAAAAGGATTTTCGGAATCGCTCATATCGCGCCGCCCAAATTAAATCTCCGCGCCGGCGAAGGAAACTCGAAACTGGCGGCGCGAAACTTGGAAATCAGCCGCCGCCCTTGGCGCGCAAGACCTTCACCGTCTCCGGCAATTTGTAATGCCGCTTCAAACCGACCTCGTTGAGCAAACCTGCCGGCACGCGCGCGATGAATTCAGGAAAGCTCCGTTCCACGCGGTCTTTCAGGCATTTTTGCCCCGCCTTCGACGCCCAGAAATCATCCTCGATTTTCACCAGCGCCATCGCCGCCTCGTCGTTCGTCAGGTTTTCGCGTTTGGCCAGCGACCAGGTCAGTTCCTTGTCGCCGGGCAGCGCGACGGGGAACGCCACGAACTTCAAAGTCACCTCCGGCTCGTCGCCGGTGTCCGGCGCGACCGGGCGCACGGGAATCCGTTTGTGAAACTGCGTGCCGTCCGGCAGCGAGACATCCACCGCCAGCACCTTGTTTTCCTCGTCGGGCTGGATGTCCATGTCCGCGTCACCGAAGCCGGCGGCGAAATGCTGCTTCACTTCCTCGATGGTTTTCGGCTCCAAGTCCGGCAGCTCGATGCGCT
This sequence comes from uncultured Bifidobacteriaceae bacterium, assembly GCA_964444085.1. Taxonomy (GTDB): domain Bacteria; phylum Verrucomicrobiota; class Verrucomicrobiia; order Limisphaerales; family UBA11358; genus UBA11358. The sequence goes on from CAYUGC010000008.1 coordinate 36,255, forward strand.
CGCAGAATTTCTCGAACGAGTTCACACGGTTTTTTGAGCGAAGTTCATCCTCGGCGGCGGAATAAATCCTGGCCGCCAGCTCCGCGTCCGGCGCGACCTTCGGCAAAATGGTTCTCAACAATGCCAGCAACTGCGCCTGTTCGTCCTGCTTCGACTTGTTTTTCTTTTCAGCCATAAAATTGGATCAATGTTTCTTGTTCAGTGCCGCCGTGAACCAGTCCACGGCTGCGGGTTTGGCCGGCTGGGCTGGACGATTAAACCCGCCGCCCGCCGGACGCGGCGCGTTCGGCGAGGTGCGCGTGCCGGTGGTGCTCGCGCCGATCACCGGCGCGGCTTTCATCGAGAGCGCGATGCGCTTGCGTGGGATATCCACTTCCGTCACGGTGACGGTCACGCGCTGCGCAACTTTCACGACCTCCGCCGGATCCTTGATGAAGCGGTCGGACAACTGGCTGACATGAATGAGCCCGTCCTGATGCACGCCGATGTCCACGAACGCGCCGAACGCCGTCACGTTGGTCACGATGCCGGGCAGCTTCATGCCGGGCTTGAGGTCTTCCATTTTCTCCACGCCGCTTTGAAAGGAAAACACTTCAAACTTCTGGCGCGGATCGCGGCCCGGCTTCGCGAGTTCCCCAAGAATATCGTTCAACGTCGGCAACCCCACGGCCTCGGTGACGTATTTCGGCAACTGAATTTTCTGCCGCAACCCGGCGTCGTGGACCAGATCGTTGACCGAACAATTCAAATCCTTCGCCATCCGGTCCACGAGTTCGTAACTCTCCGGGTGAACCGCGCTCGCGTCCAGCGAATGCGCGCCGTCGCGGATGCGCAGGAAGCCAGCGGCCTGTTCGAAGGCTTTTTCGCCGAGACGCGGAACTTTTTTCAACTCCGCACGCGACTTGAAAGGCCCGTTTTCATTGCGGTAATTCACGATGCTGGCGGCGAGCGCCGGACCGAGGCCGGAAACATAGGCGAGCAGCTGTTTGCTGGCGGTGTTGAGTTCCACGCCCACGCCGTTCACGCAACTGACGACCACGTCGTCCAGGCTGCGCTTGAGCGCGGTTTGTTCCACGTCGTGCTGATATTGGCCGACGCCGATGGATTTTGGGTCCAGCTTCACCAGTTCCGCGAGCGGGTCCATGAGCCGGCGGCCGATGGACACCGCGCCGCGCACGGTGAGGTCTTGCGTCGGAAATTCCTCTCGCGCCACTTCGGATGCCGAATAAATCGAAGCGCCGCTTTCGTTCACCATCACAATGGGGATCGTGAGCTTGAGCAGTTTCACGAACGTCTCCGTCTCGCGGCCCGCCGTGCCGTTGCCGATGGCGATGGCCTCAATCTGATATTTCTTCACCATGCTCAACACGGCTTCGGCGGCTTCGCGGATTTCGGCGGTCGAGGATGCCGTCGGATAAATCACGTCGTTGTGCAGCAGTTTTCCCTGACGATCGAGACAGACGATTTTGCAGCCGGTGCGGAAGCCGGGATCAATCGCCAGCACATTTTTCCGGCCCAACGGCGAGGCCAAAAGCAGTTCACGCAGATTTTCCGCGAAGACGCGGATCGCCTCGGCATCCGCGCGTTTCTTGGTTTCCATGCGCAGCTCCACCTCGATGGCTGAGCCGAGCAGGCGCTTGTAACTGTCCTGCACCGCCAGACGAATTTGATCCGCCGCCGCGCCTTTGCCGGTGACGAACAGCGGCTCGATCTGCGCCAGCGCGGAATTTTCCTCCACCGCGATGCGCATCATCAAAAAGCCTTCCGTTTCGCCGCGCCGGATGGCGAGCAGCCGGTGGCTGGGAATTTTCCCCACTGGTTCACTCCAATCGAAGTAATCTTTGAACTTTGCCGCCGCCTCCTGCTTGTCGGAAAGCACCTTCGATTTGATCACGGCTTCGTTCCAGAAAAGCTCGCGCAATTTGGCACGGGCGATGGCATCGTCACTGACTCGCTCGGCGATGATGTCGCGCGCGCCGGCCAGCGCGGCGTTCGCATCCGCCACGCCTTTTTCGACGCTGACATATTTGGCCGCCTCCGCCTGCGGATTGGCGGTGGATTGCTGGGCAAAAAGCAGATCGCCCAGCGGTTCCAAGCCCTGTTCCTTGGCAATCATCGCGCGGGTGCGGCGCTTCGGACGGAATGGCTGGTAGATGTCTTCCAGCCGCGTGACGTTGTCGGCGGCGGCGATGTCGGCCTTGAGTTTGTCCGTGAGTAGATTGCGTTCTTCAAGCGATTTGACGATGGCGTCGCGGCGCTGGTCGAGTTCCGCGAGGCTGATGAGCCGTTCGCGGATGCCGGTGATGGCCACTTCATCCAGAGAGCCGGTGGCTTCCTTGCGGTAGCGCGCGATGAAGGGCACGGTGGCACCTTCGGCGAACAGCTTGGCGGTGGCGAGGACCTGGCGCGGCTGAACCTTGAGTTCGCCGGCGACTTTCAGAATGTGGGCTTCGTTCATCTTGCAAACGGGCGCATGGTTTAGCGCAGCCGGTCCGCCAAGTAAAACGGAAACCGAAATAATTTCCGGCGCAGGGGAGTTTTGCCATGCGGCTTGCGCAGGCGCGGGCGGCTGTGGCTTAATGTGCCGGTGAAAATTCTCGGCATCATCCCCGCGCGCTACGCCTCGACGCGGTTTCCCGGCAAGCCGCTCGCGCTCATCGCGGGCCAGCCGCTCATCCAGCGCGTCGTCGAGCAGTGCCAGCAGGCAAAATCGCTTTCGGAAATCGTTGTCGCCACGGACGACGAACGCATTGCCAGCGCGGCCAGAAAATTCTGCCGCGTGGAAATGACCCGCGCCGATCATCCGAGCGGCAGCGACCGCATCGCGGAAGTCGCCGGGAGGATTCCCTGCGATGCCGTGGTGAACATCCAGGGTGACGAACCGCTGATTGATCCGAACGTCATTGACGCCGTCGCCAACGCGCTGGCCCAGGATGAGATGTCCACCGCCGCGACGCAAATCAAGAATCTCTCCGAACTCGACAATCCAAACGTCGTAAAAGTCGTTGTCAATGCCGCCGGTCGCGCGCTATATTTCTCGCGGCGCACGATTCCGTATCTGCGTGAGGCCGCCAGCCGTCCGGTGAACGAGCAGTTGGCGGCGTTTCCTTTTTTGAAGCATCTGGGCATTTACGGATTCCGGCGCGAGACGTTGCTGCGGCTGGTGAAGTTTCCGGTGTCGCCACTCGAAAACGCGGAGAAGCTGGAACAGTTGCGCGCGCTGGAAAACGGCATCCAGATCGCAGTAGTGAAAGTGGATTACGACAGCATCGGCGTGGATATGCCCGAAGATGTGGTGAGAGTGGAAAAGATTTTGAACCGCGGATAAACACAGATGGCACGGATAAAAAACTTTGACGCGAATTGCGCCAATTATTGCTAATTCATTCAGGTTTTAATTCGCGGTAATCCGTGAAATTCGCGTCAAAGTTTTTGGTTTTAGTTTGCATCCGTGTTAATCCGTGTCCATCCGTGGTTGAAAAACAATTTTAATTTGAAATGAAATTCATATTTGTAACCGGCGGTGTGGTGAGTTCGCTCGGCAAAGGTTTGACCGCCGCCGCGCTCGGCACGCTGCTCGAAAACCGCGGCCTCAAGGTCGCACTCCAAAAGTTCGACCCGTATCTCAACGTGGATCCCGGCACGATGTCGCCGTATCAGCACGGCGAGGTTTATGTGCTCGACGATGGCGCGGAGACCGACCTCGACCTCGGCCATTACGAGCGGTTCACCAGCACCAAGCTCTCGCGGATGAATAATCTCACGAGTGGTCAGGTGTATCAAAAGGTGCTGAACAACGAGCGCGAAGGCGTTTATCTCGGCAAGACCGTGCAGGTCATCCCGCACGTCACGGACGAAATCAAGCGCCGCATCCATCTGCTCGCCGAGACCAGCAAGGCCGATGTCATCATCACCGAAATCGGCGGCACCACCGGCGACATCGAAGGCCTGCCGTTCGTCGAGGCCATCCGTGAATTTGCGCTGGAAGCCGGCATTGGCAACACCTGTTTCATCCACGTCACCTATGTGCCGTTCATCAAGGCGGCGGGCGAGCTGAAGACCAAGCCCACGCAGCAATCCGTCGCCAAACTGCGCGAAATCGGCATCACGCCGAATATCATCGCCTGCCGTTGCGAGAAGCCGCTCGACAAGGATTTGCGCCAGAAAATTTCC
>CAYUGC010000009.1:0-40381 GCA_964444085.1 uncultured Bifidobacteriaceae bacterium
TCTGGGGGCCGCCCCGGCGGCCCCTTCTTTCCCCGGGGCCCGGGCTATGCACTCCGGGGGGGGGGTGGGGGGGGGGGGAGTGTCGACATCGATGATGGTCAGAGTGGCGTTGGTGCCGCCAAAGGCAAACGGAATTGAACTAGCCACCCCACCCGCCGTGGCATTGGTCAGATAAATACTGGCCGTCAGATTTGATGTGGCCACATGATCAGGCAACACGGCAATCGCCACAGTCTTCGAACTGGCTTCGCCGTTCGTCCAGGTCAAATTAGTGACAATTCCGATATAATTCGTATTATTGAAGGCGGTTCCATCCGACGTAAACATGGTTGCCCCCATCGACCCCGCACTACCGAACAACCGGCTGACCGTGACATACAATACGCCGGCCGTTTCATTGGTGGCGTAATTGGTCTGGGAAAAACTCAAATAGCCCCTGGGATTGACCAGACTCAAGACGGCATTGGACTGGCCCAAGGTCGCGCCGTTGGTAGCCCCAAACAAACGCAGGTTCACCGTCTTGAACGGGGGAACAAAAGCGCCTCCTTTTTGACCAATGGTGGAAACGGCAAAGGCGGCACTGGTCTGCCCCTGTGCAAACGTCAATTGGTTGGTCACGCCATAATAATCCACCCCGTTGGTCGCCGAGCCATCGCTCGTGGCGTACCAAACACTGACTGCATTATCGGTGCCGTTGGTGCGCGTGACCGTGATGATGACAGAACCGCCGTTGGCAGTGACGGAATATACCGGGGAACTAAATTCCAGCTCGCCCGGAGTAACAATGTGTCCGGGATATTGCCAATTGAGCTGGTAATTTCCGAAATTGTTATGGCTCGCAGCATAACCCGGCCCGGCCGGATTAAAACCATCACCCCAACCGTCATAGCTGTTGACTGAAATGTAATAGCCCTGCCCGGCCCCCACCGCATACGTCAGGTAACTCGTGTCCAAGCTATCATAGAACCCATAATAGCCAGTGCTATCGTCCGAAACTATATTGAACAGGCTGTCGTAGGTGATGCTGTTCGTAACAAAGCCACCATTGTTGGTGGATACAGCGACACCGTTGGTATAGGTAATGACGTTGGTAAAGGTAATGTTATTCGTAAACAAAATACTGTTGGTGTATATTGTCACATTATAGGGAGCTCCGGGAGTGCTATTGGTGGCGATAGCAATATTGTTGGTATCGTAAGTAATATTGTTGCTGTAGGTGATGCTGTTCTTGTAGGTAACCACCCCCCACAACGACAGGACGGTGTCAAAACCGCTGCCGATCGTGTCAAATTCCGCCGTCCCATCAATGGGTGCCGTCCACCGGAACCAGACGGAATTGGCGACATACGTATCGATGCCCGAATCACTGCAAAAGACCAGATTGTTTTCACCGCCCTGCACCGTGGCAGCGGTGTTGGTGCTCGCATAAACGCCGGACAGATTGCTAAGCTTGATGGCATTCAGCAGGTTGTCATTGGTCGGCTGGGCGCCGGCCAGACCAGCGGCCAGTCCACAAGCCAAAACCGCCGCCAATTTCAACCGGCGGACAACGGCGTCCGCCCGGCAATTTTTCTTCAATCCCGCAAGCATGGTTTGCATTATATTCACAAAAAATATCTCCAAACTTTCCGGCGGAACTCGCCGGGATTTTTTCCTTCAAATCTTATTAAATTCTGCTCTTTAGCCTGGCGGTGCCGGGTGACACCGCCCGCCCCGGTTTCATCTTCAATACGGATAAGTCAGCCAGGCATCCACCCGCACCCCGTAAAAACGCGGGGGGCCACCCGCCGCGCCGTAATCCACCAAACTCAACGGCTTCGGGGCCGAGGGATAGGTGAGATACGGCACGGGTGAAACAAAGTTGGTCAGCAACAGCCACGGCCCGCTGGGCGAATTGGTGTTGTAATAAACATAGTTCGTCGCGTTCGGGATGCTGTTCCACGTCAGCAGCGGCAGCAGCGGCGGCACGTTGGTGAAGCTGATAGCCAAATTGACCTGATCCGGCGTGAAGAATGGATTCGGGTCGGCATTGTTCGGAGTGCCATCGCCGTTTGAGTCAATGTCCGCGCTCTGCGCCAGACCATTGTTGATCCAGTTGGTGACGCCGCCGGAAACAAACGGCACCGAGCTGTAATAGCCGTTGTAAGCCGGCACCCAGCGCAGCCGACCGTGGTTCTTGCCGCTGAAACGGCTTGCCTTGTCAATCGTCTCGGCGTAAGTGGTGCCGTTGATGCGCGCATCGCCGTAATAGATGACAAGGTTGGAGTTGATGTTCAGCCAGTTCGTAAACTCAAAGCTGTGGGTAATGCCATTGGTGAGATAACCGCCCAACTCGATCAAATCCACATACAGCGCGTTGCTGACACCGACGCCGGAGAAATTCAGGTGACTGGCATTACCGGCGGCGGACAGGACGAGATGGCCGATCGCCATGTTGTTGGAGAAGCCCAGCACGGAAACACCCCGGTTGGTGCCCGCCCAAATATTGAGGATGGACTTGTTCGGGCCGGGGCAAATATTTGTGATGGTGGTGCCCAGCAAATCGCCCGTCGGCGGCTTGACGTTGAGGGCAAAACCCTGCCCGCCCGTGCCGTTGGTGTTGCCCACGGTCCAGAAGTTGCCATTGGTCAGGCCGGCGTCAATCCAGTTGGTCGGCGCGAGCGTAAGTGAAAGGCACTGCAACCAAGTGTTGCTGATGAGCATGGTGCCGGCGGTCAGGGAAATGTTTCCGCCCGCGTAAATCGCATCGTTGGCCAGGGTGGTGTTCACGGTTTTGGCGGTGAAATTACCCACGCCGTTGGAAATAACGCCGCTGTTCAGGAAATCATGGGACGTGAGCACGGTTCCCTGATCGGCCACCAGGCCGTTGTTGATGAAGGCGTCGTAGGCAACCTGCCCCGACGTGATGTTGGTGGTCGCCGCCGTGGCGTCCGCCCCGCCGTAAAGGTAATTATGAATGGTCCAGATCAGGTTCGAACCCGTCCCAGTGGAGCTGCTCCAAGTCAGGTTCGTCGAACTCGTCCAGGTCATGATGGAATTTCCCACCGCACCGGCGGTCACCGCCGTCACGGTGAAGGCGTGGCTGGCCAGGGTGCCGGCCCGGGCGAGCGCGTTGGAAGTGGTGGCCTTGCTGTATTTCGTGCCCGCGCCCGCCGCGTGGTTGATGGCGGCGATCAGATTGTTCATCGAGGTGTCAAAGTTGACGCCGATCTTCACCTGATTGGCCAGCTTGTTGGTGAGCGTGTTCACAAACAGATACTGGTTGGTGCCAACGATGACGCGGTTGCCCTTTTTGACATTCGCGCCAATCAGTTCGGAAAGTTTTCCGGTGGCCTTCACCGCCGGCAAACCGGGGCCGTAAGAAACGCCGTTGGAGGTGCTGATGAACTGCGCCATATTCGGTACGCGGATGGCGCCGTTGTTGGTGAGGCAGCGCATGTTGGGCAACTGCGCCAGGCCGAAGGTACCGGTGCCGCCCCAGTTCAGCTCGCCGTCCGCCGAAGTGGCCCCGTTACCCACACCGTTGGTGGTGAGCGTTAGATTTTGGGCGTCAATGGACACGGTTCCATAGACGTTCAGGGCATCGCTGATAAGCAGGTTGGTGGAGCCATGGAGAACAAAGTTCTTGATCCAAGGAACCGTGGTGGCCGACAACCGGCTGCGGACGAGCAGCACACGGAAGTCGTTGGTGCCACCGTTGGTGTTCGCCTCCACCCAGCGCGTGCTCCAAGCCTGGATGTTGCCGCTCCAGGTGGGCAGGCTGGCGGACAGCAGGTTGCTGATGGTCATCTGGCCGTTGGTGACGCCGAGGTTGAAGTCGGCAAACGGAGAGCTGATGGACGCGCCGTCGCTGCCATCAAACTGGTTGGTGGCGACGATGCTGATGAAGTTCTGGCCGCTGATGATGGCCTTATTCAAGTTCAATTCCCGGCTGGCGGTGATTTCCATCCGGGCGGGCAGGTTGGTCAGCGTGCCGTGCGGATTGGTGGCGCTGGCGTTGGTGGTGACGGAGGTCGGCTGGATCTGGCCGCTCATGTAGGAATACGGGTTGGAAAAATTGATGGAGGAAAATACATTCGAAAAGCCGGCCGTGACCGGTCCCACCAGCAGCGGATTGGTTGAGGAGATGAACGAAAAATTGTCCGGCACGCCACCGACGACGGCGACGTTGGTGGAGGCACCCCAGAGATAATCGTCCGTCAGGTAGAGATAATTGGTGGAGTAGTTGCCCGTGGTGGGATCCAGCACGGGGCCCACCCATTCCACATGGGCCGCCCCGGGTTCAAAGCCAAGGAATCCCGTCCCGATGGTGTCAATATAGACGTTGTAACCGACGTCCGGGCTGTCGTTCTCCACAAAGACGGCACGGTAGATGACATTGCTGGTTCCCAGCCCCTGAACATCAAAATAGGAGGCGGAATTGGTCAAGGCCAGGATGGTCGGAAACGGGGAATAGGAGGAGGTGGCGCTGATGGGGGTAAGATCAAGCCCCGGATTCCATTCGGCGAAATTATCCGTGCCGACCGCGCCGGAACTTATGAAATCCACGTTGTTGAACAGGAGACTGCCAATCAGGACACTGTTAATCGTGGTCAGCTGATTGAAGCTAAGCGTGCTCTCCATCGAGAGAATGGCGCGCGACAGGTCCACATTCTGCCCGGTCATTTGCAGCAGTCCATTGGCACCGATGCCAATGTTGCCGGGGTTGATGATGTTAGTCGCAGAAATGGTGCATTGGCCATAACTCAACAATAAATAAATCTGAAGATCGCCATCGGTGTAAGTATTGTTGCCGTCAAGCAGCGAGTCCACGCGGATGGTGCCCTGATTGAAAAAGGTATCCGCCATGAGGTCATCCTTCAACAAGGTCGAATAGTTGTTGAACCTGGCCACAATCCCGTAGGTGATGATGGAGTTGCTCAGGTTCTGCCCGTTAAAAATCATCTGACCGGAATCGCCGTTGGTGTAGAAAAGCGTGTTGCGCGGCTCAAACGTGAGCAACCGCGTAGCGGAGGGATAGCTGTGGTAGCTGATGCTGAAGACGCTCTCATTGTCGAATGCCGTCGCGTCGATCATCGGCGGCGGGTTTTCCGGGACGACATAGTAGGCGTCGGAAAGGTTTTGAAACAGCGGATCGGTGGCCACCGCAGGCAGGGCCGGCAGCAGCGCGCCAAGGGCCAGCACGCGGAGGGTATTGCGAAACAGGTTCATGCGTCGGGAAATAGATTGGAGGTGCGCCGGAAAATTCATTGGATGATGAGGGGATAATCCCATTGCACCGTATTGGAATTGGCGTCGGTCACGGTCACGGTGACATCATAAACCAGCGCAGTGGGCGCCTGCCGGACGGGCGTGCCGGACAGAAGACCGGTTGAATCCATCGTCAACCCCAGCGGCAAACTGCTCGCCGACCATATGAGCGGCGGCGTCAGGCGGGCGCTGACAGCGGTGAACTGCACCGGGCCGTAGAAGACATCGCTGGCACCATCGTCCAGGCTGGTCGGGGAAACCTGCACAATCATCTGGTTGTTCAAATTGTACAAGCTATCGGTAGCCGGATAAAGGACGGGGGCATTGGTGCTGTCATCAAACGAACCCCAGTGGCTGGTCTGCACCTGGTTCGTTTCGGGATTGGGCAAATTAACATTGACGACATTGGTGCTCGAGAACAGTAGCTGGTTCATGAAAAACAACCGTGCATCATAGCCGTTGCGGAACGCATTGTTGACCTTGTTGTAAGCGAAAATCGTGTTCGGCGTGATCGTCCCCGGCCCGGCCCCGTTGTTTAACCTCTGGCTGTCGTCGAAATTGATGTTACGTTCGACGGAACCGTTGAAGGTGTTTCCAACCGCCTGATTGTTGGCCGTGATCAGAATTTCCGGCGCGGTCACCACGCGGTCAAAATGACGCCGAGCCCAACGGTTGTTGCCCACATACGCCACCATGTCGTAGCTGTTGGTCTGCGGCGGAAAAGACTCCACGGTGTCGTCGTATTCAACCCGGACAAACTTCACCTTGCCAATACCCTGATACTTTCCCACCGTGTTGGTCGCATAGTCACAGGTCACCGGCAAGGCGACATAGGTGTAATTGGTGTACCAAGTGATCAGGTTTTGCGTATAGCTGGAACCCGTGGTGTTGGTGGACGTGACCGTATTGGTGCTCGTCACCGTAAGACTGTTGGTGGTATAGATCACGCTTTTTTGAAGCGTACGAATAATGTCCACCGGACAGCGGTTGGTGCCCAGCAGCGGCACGATGTAAAAACTGCCGGTCGGCGTATTTTTAACCGTCACTTTCAAATTGGTGATGTTGGTCACCAGCGGCGAGCCGAAGGGGGCACCAACCATCTGTGTGGCCATCACCGTCTGCAGGATGGCCGGGGTGTTCGGCAGATAGTAATTGGTCACCACGTTCGCAAAGGTGGTGACGTATTTGTGCAAGGGATAGTAGGTGCGGTTGGTCACCAGCAGCAGACGCTGGGGCGTGCCGTAGGGCGAGCCAACCGGCGGTGGCACAAATGTTGACGTGATGGACAGATTGGTCGCCAGAATCCAATAATCATGCGAACTGGTCACTATCAATCCTGGATAATTGCTCTGCATGACGCCCGGTGCGTTGGTGGCGGCGGCCGCCAAAAACGCACCATAATCAAAGGTGCCAAAGCCGGTGACGGTGTTGGGATTGACCGGGAACAAGACCTGCTCGGCGGTAGTGTTTGTCACTGCTGAAAAAAGCAGGCTGCCCGCCGGGGCGCTCTCCCGACTCACGTTGTTCGTGGAATACAGAAAGCGCAGGCCGGCCACGTCGTCGCGGGTCAAACCGGTGTAAAAACCTCCCACCTGCAGGCCGCCGCCGAACACTTCAGCAATATTGCCGGCCACGGCGGTGTATTGGTCGGAATCCGGATCCACGGAAAACGGCACGGTGTAGCCGGGCCCCGGCGGGCAGAATTCAAGGATGTAGTAGGTGTAAAGAATGTTGTTGACGTAGGAAGAATACTGGATTTGTGTGGGCATCAGGGATTCAAAATTACGCTGCGTCACAAGATAGAGGGTGGTCAAAGGACATCCGGGCGGCGTATCGCGCTCCTGCAGCGTCCAAGTGAACCGCTCCGGCTGGGACAAGCCCAATTGCTCCACAAGCAGGTGCAAGGTCGCGGACTTGAGATCCGTCAGATACAGCGACGAGGCAATCGAGTTTTCATGCTGCGAATTCAGCGGGAACGCATTCGGATCCAGTTTGTCCGCGTTGGTCAGGTTGTTGAACACCGCCATGGCGCTGTCCACCGCCGCCATGCCGTTGGTGCCAAAGTAGAGCTTAAAATTTGTGTCGTAGGAGTAATAAATGATCGGCACGTTGCGCCGAAATCCATCATACATGTCTTTCGGGGCGCCGCCGATGTCTCCCAGATAAATCGGCCCGCCGGGATACCCGTAGTCCATGTAAGCAAAATTGTAGCCGAGCGAAGCCGTCTGGAAGGAATCGCTGCCGTTGCCCAGCGGCCCCAGCAGGGCGAATCCCCAACTCGACTGCAGGCTGGCCGCCAACAATGCCATCCAGAAAATTCTTTTGATAGTTTGCAACATACAAATTGATGATTAACGCAGCAGCAACACGCGATAATAGCCCACCGGGCCGCCGCCGATGTAAATGGAGTCCGTCCCGCCGGCGGCAAAACGCGGCTTGCCCACCGCCTGCCAGATGACCAGATTGGTCGTCACTTCCACCTGATACCGCGCGCCGGGCTGCGTGTTCCAATGCAGATACATTCCGTTCTTCGAGTGCTCCAGCGCGGTCTTCAGCCAGGTGCCGGGATCCTGCGGCTTGCCGCCGCTCAAAAACAACTGCGCCAGCGTCGGGCCATCCGCACCCAGACGGTCGCCGGCGGCGAGCCACAGGTTCGTCGCGGTTGCGCCGAAATTTTCCACCATCCACTCCCACGGGATGCCGCCCCAATTTGCCCCGCTCCAAGTCTTGCCCTTCGCCGGCGGCGACAGCGGCGCATGCCGGCCATCGTTCAAGACATAGCCAACTTGAAATGAATGGGTGCTGCCCGCGAGCAGACCGTGAATCGAACTCATCGTCCATTGATTGCCCGCCAGCGAAGCCGCCGGCGCAGCGGAGCCGTCCACATAGACCAGAAAATTGGAAACCGCCAGCCCCGCCAACTGCGGCCAGGAAACCTGCAGTTCCGGCTGATAGACGCCCTTGCTCACATTGAACGGCGCATAGACAAACGCATTGGGCACCGGCGGCAACACCGCGTTCACCTCGGCATAGCGCTGGGCAGACAAGTCGTAACCGTTGTCCAGACCGGTGTAGCTGGTCCAAATCGCCACGAACTGGCCGGTGCCATCCGAGGCCACCACCGGCTGCAGCTGGCGGCTGAGGGTCGTGGTATTGACCAGCAGTTCGCCGCCGATGAGCGTGCCGTCGCTGTGGACATACTGGCCGAAGACGCCCTCACGGGAACCGTCCTGCCCCAAGCTGGTCCAAACGACAAAAAACTCCTGGTTGAGCGCCGCGATTTTCGGCGCGTATTGGTCGCCGAACGTGTGCGTATTGACCCGCACCACCGCGCCGCCGACACCGGCACTGGTGTAAGGCCGGGCGTAAATATCCCAACTGTTCGTCAGCACCGCCATGTCCAGCGCCGCCCAGGCAATCAGGAAGCTGCCGTCCGCCGCCGTGGCCAATTGCGGCGTGGCGCAGGGATCGGTATCCGTGTCCACCAAAAATTCATTACCAACGGGCGAGGCATTGGTTTTGAACAGGCGGGCGTAAATGTCCACGCTCGGCAGCGGCGTGGTCCCGGCGGTATAATAAGTCGTGTTGGTGCCAAAATTCGGCGCGACGCTGCGCTGCTGCTCGGACACCCAAGCCACCGCGAAGCCGCCGCTGGCCAGCGCCGTCACGATTGGCGTGCGCTGGTTGAAAGTGGTGAACTGGTTGACCAGAAACTCGCCGCCAACCTTCTTGCCGGCGGACGAAAACAACTGGCCGCAGACATCCAGCCGCGACCCCGCGCCCGCCTTGTTATAGCTGGCCCAGACAACAATGACATTGCCGTTGGGCAGCACCGCCACGTCGGGCGTGATCTGGAAATTATTCGTGTAGGTGTTGACGAGTATGTCGCTGGTCGTGGTGAACGTGCCGTTCGTGTTCAGGAACCGCGCAAAGATATGCTGGAAGCCCTCGCGTCCGCCCTGCCAGACGAACACCGCGCCGCCGTTTTTCAGCAGCGCCACGCGCGCGTTTTCCTGATCGTTCGTCCCCACCGCATTCACGCGAAATGGCGCGAAGGCCCCGGACAAGGTGCTGTCCAACTGGCACGCGCTCACGCCCTGGCCGCTGCCGTCGGTGGCATTGTCCTGCCAGACCAAATAACCGCCGCTGGAAGAGAGCGCGACATCCGGGTGGTGCTGGTCGCCGGGCAACTGACCGGCAATGGCATACTCGGCGCCGTTGGCGGCGTAATAATTGGTTTGGGCGGAAACGGAAAAACACACCGCGCCGGCGCACACCGCGCCCGCGGCCAACATTTTCAAACGGTCAAACGACGACATCATGGTAGGCAGACAAAATAAACCACCCCGGCGGGTTTGTCTAAAAATTCCCGTCGTTGCCGCCGGCTGCGTTTCCGCACCGGCCTCTTGGTTGTTCCAGCTTTGCAAATTCATTTTCAATCAAATCAGTTCCGCCTGTTTTTCGCCGCCCCTATCCAGCGCGGCGAGCATGCCCTTGAATCCCCACGCGGCAAACAACCGGCGCAACGCCACGCTGTCGCCCGCGCCGGCAGCCATTTTTTCCGGCGCAAATTCACACGGCACGTCCGGCAGCCGCACCAGCCGCTGATTGCGAACCACCGCCGCCGCCGCACCACTCAACGACGACCGCAATTTTTCCGACTTCACCTCGGCCAGCCGCGCCAGCAAATTTTCCACCACGCCAAATTGTTTCAGCAGTTCCGCCGCCGTTTTCGGACCCACGCCGGGCACGCCGGGGATGTTATCCACCGCGTCACCCATCAGCGCCAGCCAGTCGGCGACCTGCCCCGGCTCCACGCCGGTCTTGGCCCGCACCTGCCCGGCGCCCCAAATTGCCCCGGTCTTATCGTTCGGGTTCAACAGCCCGATTTGCGCCGAGACCAACTGCATAAAATCCTTGTCGGAACTGGCAATCACCACGTTCCAACCCGCCGCCGCCGCCCGCCGCGCGAGGCTGGCGATGTAATCGTCCGCCTCCACGCCGTCGGCGCGGTGGCTGGCGATTTTCGCCGCCGCCAAAAATTCCACAAGGCCGTCCAACTGCAAACGCAAATCCGCCGGCATCTCCGGCCGGTGCGCCTTGTAATCCGGCAGCTCGGCCAACCGCTCGGCACTCAAGCCGCCGTCCCACACGACCATCAGATGCGTCGGATCCACGGCCAGCCGCATCTTTTCGAGCATCTTGACGAAGCCATAAATGGCGTTCGTCGGCTGCCCGCCCGGCGCGCGCAGCTCGCGGATGGCGTGAAACGCCCGATACGCGTAGGCGTGCCCATCAACAATCAGGAGCCGGTTCACTCCCTGGCCGCCGCCGGTGAAATTTTCTGCAAACCGGGCGGCTGCGCCGGAATCGCGTTCTGCGCGAACGGCAGATCGTCGTCGGTATGCACGCGGTTGCCCGCCGGGTCCACAATGGTGGCGGTGACAAAAACCATCAGGTTCTTCTTCTGGGTGGTTTTGCTCTGATTCTGGAACAGCCGGCCAATCAGCGGCAGGTCGCCGATCACCGGCAACTGACTCTTGGCGGACTGAACTGACGATGAAATCAAACCGCCGAGCACCACGGTCTGGTTGTCCCAGACGTTCACGGTGGTGACGACCTGGCGGACGCTGAATTTCGGCAAGGCGACCGGCAGCGTGGTGCCATTCAAGTTGCCAAGCGAGCTGCCGGGGTTGTAGCCCGGGATTTCGCTCGCGCTGATGGTGTCATAGCCGAGGAACTCCGTGTCCGAGGGGATCAAGGCCAGGTTGATCGTGTAGCCATCGGACAAGACATAGGGCACCACGTCCAAAATCGGACCGATTTCAACCTGCTGGGTGCTGGGGCTGACGGAGGCGACCCCCGCCTGGTTCACGATAGCGCCGCCAGTGTTGCCACCGGTGGTGTTTTGATTTGCGCTATTGCCCGAAGTCCCGTTGTCAAAGGAAAAACCGGTGACCACATTTTGAATGGCCGTGGCGCGCATCTGGGTTTGGCGACCGCTGGTGGTGGTCACTTCCGGTTCACCCAAGGTTTCCGAACCGCTGCGCTGCTGGAGCGCGTGGATGACCATGCGGAAATTCGGGTCGGTCAGGATGCCCGTGAGGGTGGCCACCGTGGGGGCGCCGGAGCCGCTGGCAAACAACTGTTGATACTGTTGGTCTGCGGGAATCAAATTGCCCGGAAACGCGCCGACCGGATTCGCCGCCGAAATTGGCACGTTGAGCGACGGCGCGCTGCCAGCCTGCCCCACGACCGAGCCGTTGCCGGTCATGTTAAACTGGCCAAGATACCAATCGAAGCCCAGCGCCTTGCTGTCATTTTGCTGCACTTCGATAAAACGCGACTTGATGTGAACCTGCGGGGCGACCTCGTTCAGCATCTCAATGGCGCGCTCGATGGTGTCCAAGTCCTGCTCCGTGGCCTTCACAAAAAGTTTGCCCACGCGGTCGTTGAAAAACACCGCCTTGCCGGGCGGGCTTGAAAGGTTCACGCCCAAAGCCGTGAAATATTGCCGGGCCGCCGCGCTGACAGTCTCGGCCAGAGTCACCTGCGTGATATAATTCAAGCCGCCACTGCCACCCACGTTGCCACCACCGCCGCCACCACCGGCGGCAAGCGGATTGACTGACCCCTGACCCTGGCCACCGCCACCGCCACCGCCTTGGCCGTTGCCGGTGTTGCGCAAACCGCCAGCACCGGAAAAGGCATTCACGACCCCGACAACCGCGCCGCCGTTGTTTTGATTACCACCACCACCGCTGTTGCCGCCACCGCTGTTGCCGCCACCACCACCACCGCTGTTGCCACTGCTGTTGACCGAGCCAAAACTGGCCGAGCCAACGCTTTCAAGGCCGGAATAGAACGTGTTCGGATCCACCTTGAAGACGCGCGTGAAAAGCTGCGGCGTTTCCGCACCCTTCGATGAAAACACAATGGCAAAATCCGTCACGGTGTATTTGATCGGATGATCGGCCACCATGACAATCGCATCCAACACATCCGCCAGCCGGACGTCAGAGAGGCTCGGAATCTTGATGATGAATGAGCCGACATCCACCGCTTCGCCGCCGCCGGCGGGAGCGCTGGCCAGGGGTTGTCCGGTGGCCGGATCAGTCGCCACCGGCACAGCGGCCGGGGCGCCGGGCACCCCGCCCACGCCGCCATAACCGCCGCCAAATCCGCCGCCCAGCCCCGTGGCCACCGGCGCGGCAATCGCCGGGCCGGACTGGTCGGGGTTCGGGTTGATCAGGAAGTTGATGCCCTTGCGCTGCGGATCGCGGAGGCGCGACTGCTCGGAAATGTTCCGTAACACTTCGCTCAACGGCAGCCCGTCGAAGGAAACCGAGTCCAGCCGGATGTGGTCGAGCTTGGAGACGATGGCCTGCCGACCCGGCCCGGTGTAAACCAACTGGTTGGTCGCATAGGGATTGCCCGCCGCCAGGTTGTTCCTGTTGGCAGGCAGAATCCATTGTTTCTCCACCGTGGTCATGCGCTCCTGGGTGTCCTCATTGTGCTGCGTGTTTTCACGGATGAACTTGGCCTGCGAAATCAGGTTCTTGTAATAGAAGGCCGCGGTGTTGTCGGGATCAATGGCCACGGCCTGATTCAACTGCGCCTCAGCGTCGTCGAGCTTGCCCATTTCATACAGCAACTTGCCATTCTGCACATACGTTTTGGAATCGAGTTTCTGGGCGGCAACCTGCGGCACCTGCTCCAGCACTTCGGGGCTGGCCAGGCGGCCTTTTCGGGCGGCAATCATCTGGTCGTTCTGCTTCTTGAAGGCCAGTGCGGCGGGATTTTTCGGATCCGCCTTCAGCACCTGTTGCGCCTGTATTCCCGCCTCGTGCAAATCTTCGTGGGCCTGCGCGTCGCGCGCCAGCGTCAGCCGCGTGACGGACAGGCCATTGATGGCCTGCGCGGTTTCGGCGTCAACGCCGGAACCAATCTGCTGGGCCAGTTCGCACGACTCCTGGTAAAGCTTGGCGGCAGCCACGGTTTCGCCGGCCTGGCTGGCGCGGCGGGCGTCGAGCAGTTTCTGCTGGAGCACGATTTTGTTGGCCTGGCGCAACACGGCTTCGTTGACCGCCGTGGCGGCGGGGCTGTCTTGGGCGGGCGCGACGGCGGGCAAGGCGATCAGGGCGGCAAGGCCGAGGAAAAGGATGGCGGCTTTAGTCATGGCAAATTCAGGTTCTAAAAAGTGTCGCGGTTAATTAGAGATATTTAACAATCAGGGTGCAAATGGCAAAGTTGTTTTTTTCTGGTTGGACTGGTCGGTCAGCACCAGATAGTTCGAACCGACTTCGGTGACGACATAATCGGTGAAATTGAACGGAGGGATGATCTTGGTGCCGACCCGGCAGTTGTGATAAGCCTTCTTTTCCGGGTCGTAGCGGAAATCGGCCATGTAGCCGTCCACGCGGCGATACGGCTGGTCGCGCGTCACCGGAACCGTCTCGCCGGAATCCGCCAGCTTGATCTGCACCGAGTCCGGACTTTCCGGCGCGCCGATGACGTCCACCAGGGTGAACGTTTCGTTCTTGTCGCCCTTGGAAACATAACGCTGCTGCTTGACACGCTTTGCCGGTATCAGTGCCGACTGCTTCTCCACGCCGATGACATAGCGCGCCCCGGCCTCGTTCGTCGTGGCCGAGACCAGCGTCAGCACCAGATACAACGGCGTGATGTTGGTGACCACCGCGACCCGCGCGCCGACACTGGTGCCCTTCTTGACCAGCCTCCCGTCCGCCGTCTTCACCCACTCGAACGGGTTGAACACCTTATTGCCCGTCTCCAGGTCCAGCAGGAACGGCGCCTGCAACCGCGTCATCGCCGCGCCGTTGGTGGAGAGGTCCATTTCCGGCAGCGCCTTGGCCGGCGGGTTGATCAGGCTGGTCGCCTGGCCCTCCATCGCCTCCTTGTCCGACGCGATGTAAAACAGCATGAACACCAGCACGCCGATCAGGCCGGCCAGCACGATGCCCAGCAAAATCTTTTCGTAATGTTTTTTGAGAAATTGCATTTTAACTCTTGGGCAACAGTTTCACCAGCCCCACCTCCAGCGAGATGCGAAGGAGCTGCTCTTTCAACACCGTCTGCAACCCCCCCTTGCCCGGTGCCGGCGTCGGTTGCGGAATCCCCCCGGCCTCGCCGCCATACCGCCCCGGCATTCCCGGCATATCCGGCGTTGCAGCGGCGGCGGATGTCGCCGGCTGGATGTTGATGGACTTAATCAAAAACGTGTTCGACGAGGCGGCGAACGCGCCCACCACGCGCGACAGCTCCGGCGTGAAGCAGCGGAATGTGACGACATAAGGTGTGATCACGGCCAGATCGTTGGTCACCGGATGCTCCTCAATATAATCGCCCTGCGAACCAACGGTGTCGTCCGTCGACACGCGCACGCGCTGGATGCCGTCCAAGACGTTGACGCGCGCGGAAAAAACCGTCTCCGCGACCGCCTTCACCTCGCCGAGTTGCGCGGACAGCGGCTCCAGGCTACCTTCCGCAAACCTCACCAGCGGCCGCTCGGCGGAAAATGAGAAATCATATTTGGGTGGCAGCGTGATGCCGGCATCTTCCGCCTCATGCTGCAAGGCGTCAATGGTGCGCCGCAGGGCGCCGGCAAACGTCTCGCTGGTCACGCCTGACGGGGGAACGGCCGGGATGCCTTGGAAATATTTTCCAGCATCCGCAATCCACGCCCGCAACTGCTTGTCCTGATCCCGCGCCGCCTGGACGTTGTCCACCTTCTCGTTGCCGGGCGAGGGCTGCTGCTGATGGATGCTGTTCAACTGCTGGTAAATCTCCTCCAACTTGGCCGCCGCATCGGAATTGCGCGACAAACCCTTGTAGATGTAAAAACCGCCCGCACCGAGCAGCGCCAGCGTCACCAGGCCGCCGATCACGATGAAAAGATTTCGTTTGATCCAGCCCATATTAAAAATTAAGCGGGTTGAGCGGCATCACGTTCAGCGTGAAACTGAAGGTGCCAGTGACCTCGTCCGGCACGATGTTCCCGACCAGCGACGTGGCCTTCGGGTTCACGAACGGGGAATTCTTGATCTCGTTTTCCACCGCATAGGCGATTTCACTGTCCGGCGCGTCCACGCCGACGAGCCTGACCGCGCGGCAGACGAGGGTGATGACATTGTTGGTGCTGCCGGTCGGTGCGGTGCCGCCATCCGCCAACGGCGGGGTCGGCTCCGCCGGGGCCGGTCTGGCGGCATTCATATAAGCCCGCATGGCTGGATTCATTTCCCCAGGCGGTGCTTGCGGCGGCATCCCCATGCCGGGAGCCGGCACCATGCTGGCGGGGCTACCCGCCAAGCCACCCAGATTCGCCGACGAGGTCATCGTCTCAACCCAGATGCCGATGTCTTTTTGCGCGGCCATTTTTTTCTGAATATCCGCCTCGGAACGGAGCAACGCGCGGCGCATCTCACCCAGGAAGTCCGCCCAATAATATCGCTGCTGCAGCCACGCCGTGATCTGGCCGGCCTCCGCCTGTGATTTCTGAAGTTTTTTGTAGGCCGACTTGAACCGCTCCACCTTGGCGTTCTGGCTGGACACCTGCGGATTGAGGCGCTCGATTTCCGCCTCCTTGTTGACCGCAAGTTTCTGGAACAAAAACCCGACGCCAAAAGCCACCAGCACCAAACTGATCACCGTGGCGATAAAATAAGGCTTCTTCTGGTTGAAGGACTGCCAGCGCAGCGTGCTGTCCGGCATCAGGTTCATCTCCACCGGGCACGTCGCGAGGTTGCGCAAGCCGAGGCCAACGACTTCGCCCAAGCCGTGCGCGACGCGGGAAAGGGCTTCCAAATCCACCGCCGGGTCAATCTGCACGTTGCGGAACGGATTGAAATACTCCACCGGCACGTTCAGTTTTTCCGCAAAAAATTGCGCCGTGTAGGGCATGATGCTCGCGCCACCGGAGAGAAACAGCCGCTGCGGCGCCGAGCCGCCCTGCTGACCGCGGTAGAACTGCATGGTCTGGTTGACCTGGATGTGCAGCTTGGTCATGAACTGGCGTGCGATCTTGGAAATGGCCGCCTGATGCGCGTTGTCCGGCTCTTCATATGCGCCGCCGAGACTGACAAAACCCTCGGCAATCTTGATTTTGTCCGCGTCGTCAAATTTCAACTTCGACTCGTTCGCAAAATCCTGCGTGATGGTGTTCGCACCGAGGTTGATGCTGCGGGAAAAAACCTTGCCCTTTTCGAAGAACAGCAGGTTGCTCGTCTTTGCGCCGATGTCGAGCAGCATGGTGCAGTCTTCGAGGTCGGGATAATTATATTTGAAGGCATTGCATAATGCGGCGGGCGAGGCGTCGCATAGTTGCAGCTTGAGTTTGGCCTGCTCGGCCACGCGGAACAAGCCCTCGACGATGTCGGACTTGATGGCGACCAGCAGCACTTCCAATTCGCCGCTCGCGGTGGCACCGAGGATTTGATAATCCCAAACCACTTCGCTCAATGGAAACGGCACGTTCTGCTGCGCCTCGTATTGGATGATCTGGCCGACCTTGGCCGCGTCCACCGGCGGCAATTTAACAAACTTGGAGAACACATGAAACCCCGGCGCGCAGACGTTCACGTTCTTGGACTTGATGTCCTTTTCAGCGAGAATCTCCTGCAACGCCTGCAAGATGACTTTTTCGCGCGCGCCTTCCTGCGAACCCTCCAAGCCGAGCGACTTGATGGCGAAATTTTTCAGCAGCAAACCGCCTGACTCGTTGATTTCAAACTCCGCCAGCTTGAGGCTGCCGGCTCCGAAATCTACGGTCAAAAATGACTTGGTGTTCAGCATGGTTAAACGACCTGCCTCCCAAAAAATTTCCGGGGCAAAATTTAATGAGTGGCAGCGCTTTGTGATTAAGGTAAAAACATCGTCGGGTCAAACCAAAAAGAAAAATCTTTCACTCCAACGCCAAAAAATATTGCTTCCGAAGCGCGGCTTTGGCTTCATCCCGCCATGCCGCCATCGGCCAACACCTCCAACCGCCGCCGGATGAGCGTTTTTTTCGCCGGCCGCGTGCAGGGCGTCGGCTTCCGCTACACCGCCCGGACCGTCGCCGCCGGGTTTGAGCTCACCGGCATCATCCGCAACCTGCCCGACGGCCGCGTGGAACTCGTCGCCGAGGGCGACCGGGCCGAGCTTGACGCTTTCCGCGCCGCGCTGCATGATGCAGGTCTTGCTGGATTTATCCGCGACGAGCAGGTAACTTGGGCGGACGCGAAAAATGAATTCAGGGGATTTGAAATCGTTCGTTAGGAAATGAAATACGCCATCATCGCAGACATTCACGGGAATCTGGACGCCTTTCAGGTGGTTCTGGAGGACATCCGCGCCCAGAACGCCACGCACATCGTCTGCCTCGGCGATGTCGTCGGCTACAACGCCCAGCCCAAGGAATGTCTCAAGATCGTCCGCGACATGAACATCCCCTGCGTCAAGGGCAACCACGACGACCTCTGCTCCACCGACGACCACCTCGAAGGCTTCAACCCGCACGCCGCCGACGCCGTCCACTGGACGCGCGCCCAGTTGGACAACGATGAAAAGGCCTGGCTGCGCGATTTGAAATACACCCGCATGGCCGCGAACTTCACCATGGTTCACGCCACGCTCGACGCGCCCGAACGCTGGCAATACGTCTTTGACAAGCTCGCCGCCGCCGCCAGTTTTCCGTATCAAAACACACAGATGTGCTTCTTCGGCCATACGCACGTCCCCGTCGCCTTCATGCGCGACACCGTCGTGCGCGGCGGAACGTATTCCAAGTTCAAAGTGGATCCGTCGAAAAAATATTTCATCAACGTCGGGGCCGTCGGCCAGCCGCGCGACAACAATCCCAAGTCCGCCTACGTCCTCTATGACATGGACGCGCAGACGATTGAACTCCGCCGGCTCGACTACGACATCGAATCCGCCCAGCGCAAAATCCGCGAAGCCGGCCTGCCCGAACGCCTCGCCGAACGGCTGGCCTACGGAAGATGATTTTTACCAACCACGGATGGACACGGATTCACACAGATAACCCCCGGTTCGCGCAGCAACATTTTTTTCATCCGTGGTTATCCGTGTCCATCCGTGGTTAAAGTCATTTGAAAATTTTAATCCTCAAACCCAGTTCGCTCGGCGACGTGATTCACGCGCTGCCCGTGCTGCGTTTGCTGAAGCTGCATTATCCCAACGCAGAAATTTTCTGGTGGATTGATTCCGCGCTCGCGCCGCTCATCGAGGGCGATCCTGACTTGGCCGGCATCGTCCGCTTCGAGCGCAAACGCTGGGGCAAACCCCGGCACTGGCCGGAAATGCTCCGCAGCATCCGCGCGCTACGCGCGCAAAAATTCGACCTCGTCATTGACCTGCAATGCCTCGCGCGCAGCGGCGCGTTCGCCTGGCTCGCCAACGGCATGCAGCTCATCGGCCTCGACGAAGTCCGCGAAGGCGCGCGCGGTTTTTACGACCTCGCCGTGCCGCGCCCCAGTTTCCACACGCACGCCGTGGACTGGTATCTCGCCGTGCTGCCGCCGCTCGGCGTGCCGGTCCATAAAAATTTTACCTGGCTGCCGGAGCGCCCGCAGATTGCCGCCGACGTGAATCAAAAGTGGTTCGGCGAGAATTCGAAATTCGAAATTCGAAATTCGAAATTGATCCTGCTCCAGCCCGGCGCGCGCTGGCTCAACAAGCGCTGGCCGGTTCAGTATTTCGCCGAGCTCGTCCGAGCGCTCGCCAAAAATTTTCCCACCGCGCGCTTCGCCGTGCTCGGCAGCAAGGACGACGCGCCGCTCGGTGAAAGAATTTTCCAAGCCGTGCCGGAAAAAGTTTTGAATCTTTGCGGCGCGACCACTCTCCCGGAAATGATCGAGTGGGTGCGCCGCTGCGATTTGCTCGTCACGAACGACACCGGCCCGATGCACGTCGCCGCCGCGCTGGGCAAGCCGCTCGTCGCGCTCTTCGGCCCGACCGCGCCGGAGCGCACCGGCCCCTACGGCCAGCTCCAAAATGTTTTGCGGCTCAACCTCCCCTGCTCGCCCTGCCTGAAGGCGGATTGCGGTTTTGAAAAGCCAGACGAATGCCTGCGCGCGCTTTCCCCGGCACAGGCGCTGGCACACATCCAGCAAATTGCGGCTTAAGCCCCGCCGTTTTTTGCCGATACACAGGGCATCATGCCGATGCAGGCACCCCATTTCTGCTGCAAACGGCGTCCCTCCGACAAATCGTTGGCGGACGATGTTTCACCAGCCTCAGAAGACAAACTGCGGCCGGGCAAAATCCGCATTTTATTCGTGGACGACGAGGAATCCATGCTGCGGGTGTTCAAAATCGGTTTGGGTTCCATGGCAAACGTCTGGGACATGGAATTCGCGGGCAGCGGCGAGGCAGCGCTGGCCCGGATCGGTCTGAAAGCCTTTGACGTGGTGGTCACCGACATGCGCATGCCGGGTATCAACGGCGTGCAACTGCTGGATCACGTCCTGCGCCAGCATCCCCAGACCATCCGCATCATCCTCTCGGGCTTTGCCGACTTGAGCGACGCCGTCAACAGTGCCAGCCTTGCCCACCAGTTTTTGGCCAAGCCCTGCTCCTTGAAAGAGTTGAGGGAATGCCTGGAACGGGTCACGCAGGTCAAAGCCCGACTCATCAATGAAAAACTCAACCTGTTCCTCCCCAGCCTGACCAAACTTCCCAGCCTGCCAAGAATTTATCTAGAAATCACCGAGGCCCTCCAGTCACCAACCGTCTCGGCTGACCACATCGCCAACATCGCCGCCCAGGATCCGGCGCTTACGGCCAAATTATTGCAGCTCTCCAACTCCGCCTTTTTCGGGGTCAACCGCGAAGTGTGTTCCGTGTCCGACGCCGTCCAATTTCTTGGCGCGGGCATTATCCAATCGCTCGCCCTGACCACGCCGATCTTCGCTTCGTTCGTGACCAGCAAGTGTCCGAATTTTTCGATTGACGCAACCTGGAGCCATTCGATCCAGACTGCCGCGCTCAGCCGCTGGATTTTCAAAAGCCTGTTACATGATTCCCTTGTGACAGAACAGGCCTTTTGCGCCGGAATCCTGCACGATATCGGCAAAATCATCCTCGCTGAAAGCCTGCCGGCGGAATATTCCGCCGCAATCAACGAATCCCGGACGACCCGCACGCCGCTGCTGGAGATAGAGCAAAAGAATTTCCAAGCCACACACGCCGAGGTTGGCGCCTACCTGCTGGCGCTCTGGGGACTACCCATCCCGCTCGTTGAAGCCGTCGCCTGCCATCATCATCCGCGCCGCTGCGGCAAGGACGAACTCTGCCTGGCCGGCGGCGTCCACCTCGCCAATGCCTTGCATCATTCCCAGTCGCCCCAGACTGATCAAATCACCAACTCCGTGGACACCGCCTATCTCAAGCACATCAAACTGGATCAACAGTTTGAAACCTGGCGACGGGAACTGACGGGCGAGGCTGGATAAATCCGCTTGCCAAAAAAATACTCCCGCCCCAGCCTGCGCGGATGAAATTAATCGCGGCCTTTCTCATTCTCACCGCCACCATCGTTTTGGCGCAGGACAGCGATCTGACCTACCCGCCGGAACGCGTCCACGAAATGTCCGTTGCGCTGTTCAACCAGAAGGATTTCACCGGCTGGACGTTTTGCATGAAGGACAACGCCGACCCGCTGAAAACCTGGAGCGTGACCAACGGCGTCATCCATTGCACCGGCACGCCGAGCGGTTACCTCCGCACGACCGGCGTTTACAGCAATTATTTTCTTACCGTCGTCTGGCGTTTCGTCAAAATCGCGCCCCAGGCCGACAACACCGGCATCCTCGTCCACATCCAACCCGGCGGCAAAGTCTGGCCGCGCTGCGTGCAGGTGCAGGGCAAGCACACGCGGCAGGGCGATTTATTTTTGATGGAAGGCGCGGACGCCAAGGAACACAAGGGCAAAGACAAAAACACACCGGTGCCGCTGCAAGGCGACTCGGTCGAAGTCCCCGTTGGCGAATGGAACAAAGCCGAGACCATCTGCGTAAATGGCAAAGTCGAGTCCTTCATGAACAGCAAGTTCGTAAACGAAATCACCGAATGCACAATCAACTCCGGCTTCATCGGCATCCAGAGCGAAGGCGGCGAAATCGAGATCCGCTCGATTGATTACTGCCCGCTGAAATACTGATTCGCAGCCTCCTCACGTCAGCGACCACAAATTTCAGGTAATAAATCGAGGCATTTCTGCCAGTTTAGGCTAATGCCGGGTGAACGAAAAAAAACAAACTCGATTTGACCATGAAATCCAAACTGCAAATTCAAATTCCGGCGGCCATTTTGTTTCTCACGCTCTCGCTGGCGGTCGCCCCGGCGCAAACGCCCCCGTCAAGCGCGCCCGCGGCCAATCCAGCGATGGGCCTGCCCGGCGCCGCCAGCGGGCTGACCGTTGACCCGACGACCGGGCTGCCGGTGCCGCCGCCCGCACCGCAGTGGATTGCCCCAAATTGGACTGATCCCAACATTGTGCTGACCAATGTTGTTTGCGACGGCCTACCATTAAGCGAAGTCGCCAAGTATTTGCACGAGCAGTTCAAGGATCGTTTCAATAACGATAGTTTCGATTTTCTGCCGATGCCAAAAACGTTCGGCAAGGATTGGGGCGACGAAACCATCCAATTGCAGTTGAAAAACGTCCGTGCCAGCGACATTTTCAACGCCATGAATCTGGTTTTTGAAAACGACCGGACGCCGTTGCGTTGGGAACTCAAGCAATCGGTAACACCCGCGCACCACGTCAATCGCTGGGTGATGCTGCGCGTGCTGCCGGAAGCCGCGCCGACGGATGTTCCGCAAACCAAGCCGCCGGAAACGCATCGCACGGTCTATTTCGTCGGCAATTTGGTTGGCGATGAAAAGTCCGGCGGCATGACGATGGAACAAATCGTCAAAACCATTTCAGAAATCTGGCCGGCGGATTACGGCAAGCCGGAAAGCGTCATTCAATTCCACAAAGAGGCGCAGTTGCTCGTCGTCAACGGCACGCGCGACCAGCTTGAATTTATCCACCAGACGCTGACGGCACTGGCGCAGAAAGTTGAGATGGCACGGCCCAAATCCACTGAGGAAAAAGCCATCGCGGAACAGGTCAAGCTGCTAAATAACCTTAAAAACATTGGCGACAACTCAAAATAAAATCGCGGTGAATCAATGACTGTATCAGCGCCTTCCATGGGCTTGCGCCTCGAAGCACGAACGCCACGCACCACCGTGGAAACAGCCAGCCTGCAATCCAGCCCCGCCGACGCCGACGCGCGACGCCTCGTCGCGGCCATGGCACGCGGCGACGAGGCGGCCTTCCGCGAATTTTACGAAGGCTATCACCGGCGGCTGTTTCGCTTCGCGCTGGTGCTTGGTCGCGGCGACGAAACGCTCGCGCACGACACGGTGCAGGCGGCGTTTGTCACGGCGGCGAAAAAACTGCGCGGCGTGGATGGCGAGGAACATCTGTGGAACTGGCTCGCGCGCGTCGCGCGGCAACAACTCTCAAAAGCGTTGCGGCAATGCCAGCGGGAATCCGCCGTGGTCGGCATGGCGGAGCCGCCGGACTGTCCCGACGCCGAACCGGATTCATTTTTGGAAGAAAGCCTCGACGCGGCATTGCTGGCGATGGACGCTGACGAGCGCGAACTGATTGAGTGGTTTTACTTTGACAAGTTAAGCCACAAGGAAATTGCCGGACGACTGAACGCCACGCCCAAGTCCGTATCCAGCCGCCTTGAACGGGCGCGGGTGAAACTGCGTTCGAAGATGGCGCGAAAATTGTCCCATGAAACCTGAAAAGCAACAATTGATTCACGAGCTGCTCGACGGTGAAAACCGGCGCGAAGCCACTTTGCGTGCCGGCGGGAAAATTCTCCGCCGCCGGCGGCAGTGGCGTGTCGCGTGGCGAAGCTTTGCTTTGATATTGATGGCAACGGCAACCGTGCTGCTGGTTGAAGATATCCGGCAGCGACCGACGTTGGCTCAAATTCCGCCGCCCGAAACGAAACCAACCGCGCCGCTTCAAGCGCAGTCATTGACCGATGCTGAATTGTTGTCGCTCTTCCCAAACACGCCGGTCGGTTTGGCCAAGCTGCCGACCGGCAAAAAACTTCTGATTTTCCCGCGGGCCAGCGACGAGGCTAAATTTATCACGCGCCTGTAACCGGCGGCCGCAATTGCACCAGCGTCGTCCCCCAGCCACCGAACTGCGGATGATCGAGCGTGAACGAAACCACCGCCGGATGTTTTTCCAAGATCGCATGAACCTTCCGACGCAGGTTGCCGATGCCTTTGCCGTGGAAGATCCGCACCTGCAAAATTCCCCGCTCCTGGCACGCCGCCAGATAATCCAGCACCAAATCCTTCACGTCCTGCGGGCGAAATGTGTGCAGGTCTAGCACGCCGTCAATCGGCAGTTCCAACGGTTCGTCAGCCATGCGCGGGGATTTGTTGTTTCACCCACGCCCGCGCCTCGTCGGCGGTTTTAATTTCCTCCGCCAGTTGCTGGTCGCGCAGCTCATGGAGCAGTTCGCCGATGCGTTTGCCGCGCGGAATGCCCAGCGCCAGCAAGTCGTCGCCGGTCAGCAGCGGCGGAATTATCTCCGGCTGCTGCTTCAATTCTTCCGCCGCCGCCATGCAAAAATCGTAGTGCTCCAAATCACCGTGCGAACCAAGCGTATCAAGGCGGTGCAGCGCCAGCTCCAGCGGGAACGTCTCGCGCAGCAGCATTCGCCGCAGCGTCGCCTTGCGCATCAGCTTCACGTCCTTGAACTGCATGTGGTGTTTCACCGCCGCGACAATCTCCTCGATCTGCTGATTTGGAAATTTCAGCCGGCGCAAAATCTCCTCGGTCATGTCCGCGCCGAATTTTTCGTGTCCGTAAAAATGAATTCTGCCCGTCGCCGTGTCGCATTCCGCCGTCACCGGCTTGGCGATGTCGTGCAGCAAAACCGCCCACGGCAAAAGCTCGTTCGCGCCCGCCGGCATTTTTTCCAGCATCAGGCAGATGTGTTTGAACACGCTGCCTTCGGGATGAAAATCCGGCGACTGCTCGCAATGAATGGTCGCCGCCAATTCCGGCAGGAGATGTTCCAGCAACCCGCTGTCGTGCAGCAAAACCAGACCGCGCGCGGCCGCCGGGAGTGCCGGCATCCTGCCGGCGTTGGCCCCGGGATTTTCCGCAAGCGGCCGGCTGGAAGCCGGCGCTCCCAGGCTGGGCGGCGCGAACAATTTTATCAATTCCTCGCGCACGCGCTCGGCGCTGATGAGCTTTATTTTCGGCGCGAGTTTTTTTACGGCGGCAAAGGTCTCCGACTCGATCTCAAAATCCAGCCGGGCGGCGAAGCGCACGGCGCGCAGCATCCGCAGATGATCCTCGCCGAAGCGCTCTTCGGGTTTGCCGATCGTCCGAATAATTTTCGCGCGCAAATCCTTTTCGCCGCCTACCCAGTCGTGGATTTTCTGCGTGAGCGGATCGTAAAACAGCCCGTTCACCGTAAAATCACGGCGCGACGCATCGGCCTCGGCGTTCGCGAATTCAACTTTCTCCGGGCGGCGGCCGTCCTGGTAATCCGCCTCGGCGCGAAACGTGGCGACTTGAAATTGAATTCCGTTTTCAACAACGATGACGACGCCAAACTTCCGGCCGACGGGAATGGTCTTGGGGAAAAGTTTCTCCACCTGCTCCGGCTTGGCGTCCGTGGCGATGTCAAAGTCCTGCGGCTCGCGGCCGAGCAAAAAATCGCGCACGCAGCCGCCCACCCAGAACGCGGCGAAGCCCGCGAGTTGCAGCTTGGCAACAATCTCTTGGGCAATTTCGCGTGGCGACGGATTCACGAAATCCATTCTCACGCAAAGGCGCAAAGGCGCAAAGATATTTTGCTTGGTGACTTTGCGGCTTTGCGTGAGTCAGAATTATTCCCCGCCCCAGATGCGTTTGAGATGCGCGACGCCGAGTTTGACGGATTCCACCGGCACTTTGGGGCTGAGTTCAAACACCTTGATGTGCTCCGGCTTCACGAACGGCGCAAGCGCGGCGAAATCAATGTCGCCGCCGCCGGGCGGGAAATGGTCGCGCGCGGGAAATTTCACGTCATGGATGTGGAAGCCCGCCAGCCGGTCGGCGTGCGCGGCGAGATGCTGTGCATGGTCGATGAAACCAAGGTCGTGCTTGATTTGCGCGTGCCCCACGTCGTGCCAATAATTCACCGTCGGGCCGGGAAACTCCTTCAGCAGCGCGGCAAAATCGGATTCGATGGGGAGCTCCTCCACGGCTTCGCGGATCTCGATGCCAAACTTGATGCCGCGCGCCTTGGCCTCGCCATAAAGCTCGCGCAACGTGTCGCGCGAGTGATCCCAGAACTTTTTCTTTTTCGCCTCGCGCGCAGCGCTGGCCTCGGCGACGACTTTCTGGAACTTGGGCGTGCCGCGCTCGCCGCGTTCGAGCAGCTCCTTGAGTTTGCCGGTGTAATCCTTCAAGTCCATGCTGCCAAAATGCAGCACCACGAGCGGCGCGCGGACCTTCACGGCGAATTCCAGCGTATTCAGGGTGTGCTTGACGGCGAGCTGGCGGTCGCGCTCGCGGTCGGAGGAAAATTCGTAGAGGTT
The DNA here is from genome assembly GCA_964444085.1 of uncultured Bifidobacteriaceae bacterium. GTDB lineage: Bacteria > Verrucomicrobiota > Verrucomicrobiia > Limisphaerales > UBA11358 > UBA11358. Next base: position 25,891 of record CAYUGC010000009.1, read on the forward strand.
CGGCGCCGCCTTGTCCACGCCGACGGGCAGCGGACAGAAATTGTGCAGCGAGGAAATTTTAATCTCGCCGGCGTTCACCGCCTCGAAGATGCCGGGCAGCAGGCTGATGCGGATGCCGTGGCTCAACTCGGCGTAGTCAAAGCCCAGCTCGCGGATCTCGCGGAGCATTGCACGGCCGTCCGTGTGGCGCGCGGAATTCCAGCAGGTCGAAAACGAATACATAAAAAAACCGGCGGCATCCTAACGAATGCCGCCGGGCGTGAAAACGCAAATCGAGGCCTAGTCGTCAGCGTGGCGCTGGGCGAGCATGGCGGAGAAGCGGGCAACCTTTTCCTTGCGGCGGCGGACGGCGGACGGCTTTTCGAATTGCCGGCGCGCGCGGACGTTCTTGAGCGTGCCTTCGCGGTCAACTTTCTTCTTCAGCCGGCGCAATGCACGGTCAACAGGTTCGCCTTTTTTCAGTTTAATCTCTGTCATTTCACTCACTTCCTTTCGGGGGCGGGGCATGAACTGCCACGGGCAGCTTCCCGCATAAATTTAGGAACGCGGAGCATAGTTTTTTCGCGCCCAAAGTCAATTTATTTAATCCGCCGGAACACCTCCGACCCGCCGGCGGCGGGTTTTGGCTCGACAATTTGCCGGACCGGAAATAGGGTCACGCTCGATATCCAGCGGTGAACCCACAACCCACATCCACCCGCCGGCCTCCGGGCCGGCGACAGAAAGCCGAGGCCATCATGCATGTCGTCATCCGAATCTATCGCGGCAAGGGCGTCAAAAAGCTGTTCGACATCGGCGAGCAGCACGCGGCCGAGCTGCAACGCGTCATGCACTCCGTCGAGGGCCTCGTCAGCTACACGCTGGCCCGCGACGGCGACGGCGGGTTTGCCGTGACCGTCTGCCAGACCCGGCGCGGCATCAACCAGAGCATCAAGGTCGCGCGCGCCTTCTTGAAGCAACGCGCCCCGGACTTGAGCCTCGCCGCGATGCACATCACCGAGGGCAGGGTCATCGCCCACGTCAAATAACACAATAATGGTGATTACTCGATTGTCTGACCGCTTGTAGAATGATAAATGCGAAAAAGCGCGGACGGCTTTCGCCATCCGCGCTTTTGAATTTTTATCGGCTTAGACCTGCGGAGCCGGAGCAGCTTCGGTCGCCGCCGCTTCCTTGTCACGGTCTTCCATCGCGGCTTTGCGCGAGAGGCGGACACGGCCCTTTTCATCCACGCCGAGGCATTTCACGGTGATGTCGTCGCCGACTTTCACGATGTCCTCGGTCTTCTTCACGCGGAAGTTGGCCAGCTCGCTGATGTGCACGAGGCCGTCCTTGCCGGGAAGAAATTCGACGAACGCGCCGAATTCTTTCACGGTCACAACCTTGCCGCGGTAGATCTTGCCGATCTCGGCTTCGGCGGTGGAACCAGCAATGGCGTCCACGGCGATCTTCATGCCCTCCGCCGAGACGGAGAAGATGTTGACCGTGCCGTCGTCCTCGATGTCGATTTCGCAGCCGGATTCCTCGACGAGGCGCTTGATGTTCTTGCCGCCGGGTCCGATGATCGCGCCGATCTTCTCGGGGTTGATCTTGAGCGTGGTGATGCGCGGGGCGTATTTGCTGATGTCCTTGCGCGGCTCAGCGATGGTCTTGGCCATTTCGCCAAGAATCGCGAGACGGGCGATACGAGCCTTCTCGACCGCGATGTCCATGATGGCGTGCGGGAGGCCCTTGAGCTTCAAGTCGAGCTGGAAGCCGGTGATGCCCTTCTCGGTGCCGGCGATTTTGCAGTCCATGTCGCAATACGCGTCTTCCCAGCCGATGATGTCGGTGAGCAGCTCGTATTTGGAAATCTTCTCGCCGCTGTATTCGGTGCAGATGCCGACGCTGATGCCGGCGACCGGACGAATCATCGGAACGCCCGCATCCAGCAGCGCCAGCGTGCCACCGCAAACGGACGCCATCGAGGTGGAACCGTTGGATTCCATGATCTCGCTGGTAACGCGGATGGTGTAAGGATAGTTCGCCGATGGAATCATGGATTCAATCGAACGTTCGGCGAGCGCGCCGTGGCCGATTTCGCGACGGCCCGGACCGCTGATGCGGCCGGTTTCGCCGACAGAGAAATTCGGGAAGTTGTAGTGCAGGATGAATTTCTTCTCGTTCGCGCCGCCGGTGTAGGAATCAAATTCCTGCGTGTCGTCGCCGGTGCCGAGCGTGACAAGCGAAACGGCCTGCGTTTCGCCACGCGCGAACAACGCGGAACCGTGGGCGCGCGGGAGAATGCTGACTTCGCTGGAAATCGGGCGGACCTGTTCAAAATTACGGCCGTCGAGGCGCTTGCCGCTTTCAAGGATCAATTTGCGGACCGCTTCCTTCTGGATGTAGTAAAACGCGTCGTTGATGACGAAGGGCGTGACCTTTTCCGCGCCGTATTTCTCGACGAGCTTCGCGCCGACTTCGTTCTTGATGGCGTTGCACGCGCCTTCGCGGTTGAGTTTGCCGGGCGTGAGGAGCGCGGGCACGAAACGGTCGCCGGCGAGCGCCTTCGCATCGGCGAGAATTTCGTCGGGGACAATCTTCAACGTGATTTCGCGCTTCTTCTTGCCAACTTTCGTGACGAGTTCCTTCTGCGCGGCGATGATCGGCTGGATGACTTCCTGCGCGAATTTCAGCGCGGCGCTGAAATCGGCTTCGGAGATTTCCTTGGCCGCGCCTTCATACATGACGATGTCTTTTTCGTTGCCGACATAAACGAGGTCGAGATCGCTCTCGGCCTGTTCGGCGTGCGTGGGGTTGGCGACAAATTTTCCGCCGATGCGGCCGACGCGCACGGCACCGAGCGGACCAGCCCACGGAATGTCGGAAACCATCAACGCGGCGCTCGCGCCGATGATGCTCAAAATATCGGGATCGTTCTCGCCATCCGCGCTCAAGAGCACGGTCTGGACCTGGACTTCGTTATACCAGCCCTTAGGAAAGAGCGGACGAATCGGGCGGTCGGTGAGACGGCAGGTGAGAATTTCCTTTTCCGTCGGCCGGCCTTCGCGCTTGAAGTAACCGCCGGGAAACCTGCCCGCGGCCGCCGCCTTTTCGCGGTAATCAACGGTGAGCGGGAAAAAGTCCTGGCCGTCTTTGGCCTTGGTCGCGGCAACGGCGGCAACGATGACGATCGTTTCGCCGAGTTGCACGGTCACGGCACCGTCGGCCTGCTTGGCCAGTTTGCCGGATTCAATGATGATCTGTTTGTCGCCCAATTGAGCGGTGATTTTCTCTGACATGACTGCTTTCTTTCACCGCCTTCCGAGGAACTTCAGTGAACCCCGAACGAAGTCGGAGCTGAATGAAATTTCCCGAAGGCGGATTTTTTACGCGAGGTTGTTTGGTTAAGGAGTCTGGAAGTTCGCGTGGACCACCGGAATCCAAAAACGGAAGGCGGGCTTGGAAGAAATCAAGGCCACGCCCTCCGCAAATTGAGTTACTTACTTGCGCAGCTTGAGCTTCTTGGTAACCGTTTGGTAACGGCCCAAGTCGGTGCTCTGCAAATAGTCGAGCAGCCGGCGGCGCTGGCCGACCATGATCAGCAATCCACGGCGGGAGCTGTGATCCTTCTTGGCGGTCTGCAAATGCTCGGTCAAATGGTTGATGCGCTGGGTCAGCAGCGCGATTTGCACGTCGGCGGAACCGGTGTCCTTGGCGTGCGTCTTGAATGATTCAATCGTCTTTGTCTTCGCTTCCATAATAAAATGAGTTCGGAAAGATAATTATTCGCACCCACGGTGTAAAGCGAATTAAGCCGCGATTTTTGACCACTTCCAGCGCAACTGGTGTTTTGTTCCCAGCACCAGCTTGAACTGCTCCCCGATGCGCAGCCCTTCCACCCAGAAAATCTCACCGCCCGCCGTCGCGGCCAAAACCAACTCACGCCTTCGCGCGGCGGGGATTTTGGCGTTCATAAACAAGTCCTGCAACTTCACCGCCGACTTCATCCCGATAGGCTGAAACCGGTCGCCCGCCCGCCAATGGCGCAAAATAATTTCGCCGCCGATCTTGTCCGCATCAAAAAATTCCGTTCCCGACCGGTAGGGCGAGCGTCCCCGCGAGCCGTCGTTTTTTTTTACGGCCCAGGAAAATTTCTGGCCGGCAAATTCCGCCGTCCCGGCCCGGCCCGACAATTTCAATTTCAGTTCGGCGGAATTGAACCCGGCAGTTTCAGCATGACGACAGGAAATTTTCCCCGACACATCACGAACCGCCGAAACACCAGCCGCGATGCTCACCGGCCGGCCCGGCGTTTCGCGCAACTGCTCGACCAGTTCAAAATCCGGCAGCCAACCAAGTCCGACAAGCTGCTGCTGCAATACCTTCCGTTGCACCGCGAGCGGCAAATGGTCAAAACCGCCATCCGGGAGCGCCGGCATCCTGCCGGCATGACTCCGGGTTTTACGCCGCGCCGGGCCGGCAGGATGCCGGCGCTCCCAGCGACAGGCCGCCTCACCGACAAACTCCGACTCCGCGCCGACGATGTCCATCAGCCGCAAAACGGTTTTGTCCACGGCCGGCTGATAGTTTTTGCGCAGCAACGGCAGCAGCTCATTGCGAATCCGGTTGCGCAAAAAGTCGTTTAAGAAATTCGTTGCATCATCGCGAAAATGAATTTTGTTCTCGCGCGCAAACGCCAGCAGCTCCGCCTTGGAAAAGTCCAGCAGCGGACGGACGAGAGAAATCCTCTGGTCCGCCGGCGACGGCGAACGCCCTTTCATGCCCGCCAAACCCTTGCCGCCCGCACCGCGCAACAGGCGCAAAAAGAAAAGCTCCACCTGGTCGTCCGCGTGATGCGCCAGTGCGATAGTAGCGATCTTTTGTTCCCGCGCCGTGCGCGCCAGAAATTCATGGCGCAGTTTCCGCGCGGCCATCTCGACGGAGATTTTCGTTTGCGCGGCGAATTGTTTGACGTCCACGCCGCCGCCGAAAAATTTCAGCCGCAGTTTCTTTGCCGTCTGCCGGACGAGTTTTTCATCCGCCTCGCTGGCCTGTCCACGGAGACGGTGGTTGAAATGCGCGACGGAAATCTGCCAGCGATATTTTTTACCCAGCAAATGAAGCGCGTGCAGCAAGACCATTGAGTCCACGCCGCCCGAGACGGCGACGAGGATTTTTTGCCCGCGCGAAAACAGCCGCCGTTTGGCCATGGCCGTTTCAACGCGCTGGAGAAATTCGCTCACGCCGGCATTGTTGCGTTTTTTCGCACCACGGGCAAGCGGCTCGCGGAGATCGGTCTTCGTCCGACTTCGCCCCGACAAGCGCTTGCTCCACCAGAGTCATTGCACCAGTTTCAGCCGGTAGAAGCGGACAGGATTGTTGGTCACACTGAAGTCGGTGAACTGCCAGACGCCGGCGAGGCCGAGCGTGTTGGTCGCCAGCGGCTGCCAGTCGCCGGCGGTCAAATCGTCCGCGCTTTCCAAAACATAAGTCGAACCGTAACCGCCGTTGAGCTCCAACGTGACTCCGCTCGCCGGTTGAACGGCAACGCTTGAAATGGCCGGCGTGGCATTCGTCTGCGGCACGCGGGTGATGTTCACGGTCTGGTAATTGGTGCCGCCAAAACCGTCGCTGACCGCGCAGACAAACTGGTCGCTGACGTAATTGGGATTGGAGTAAAACAAGTCCGGCAGCGCATTCGTCACCGTCACACCGTTGGTGCTGGCGTTGATGAACACGATGGCCAGCAGATCGCCGTCGGCATCGCTCCAGTTCGTCGCGAGGTCGGCGACGGCGATGTTCAATCCCAATTTGGCGACCAGCGTGTAAAATGCCGGCACCACCTGCGGCGGATGGTTGGTGACGATTTGTGCGAGCGTGTTCGTGGCGGGCAAATCACCGGCGTCGCCGGAATAAATCGCGGTGATGAAATTTGTGCCGCGCGGCAGCGTGGAAAGATTGGTGCTGGTGGCCGCGCCGGCGAAAAGCGGCTCCAGATCAAATGCGGTGCCGTTCGTCAAAAACTGAATCGAGCCGGTGACGTTCGTCGGCGTGACGGCGGCGGTGAAATTCAAGCTGTCCTTGAAACCGTCGGGATTGGCCGACGAGGCAAGCGCGAGCGAGGACGGATTCAGATTCACCGTGAGCGTGGCGACCGCGCTGGTGGACGAACCGCCCGCCGCCGTGGCGACGACAAAATAATTTCCGGCCAAAGCCGTCGTAAGGTTGGACAGCGTGAGCGAAACATTAGTCTGCACGGTCAGCGGCGCGCTGTTGAAAAACCATTGATACGACAGCGTGGTGCAGGCGGTGGCGGCGACGCTGAAATTTGCCATGGTGCCGGCGAAATTCGTCTAGCTTGACGGCTCGCTCACGAACACCGGCGGCGTCTGGTCGATCACGATGGCGTGGTTCGTGGAATAGGATTGGTTGCCGGAGGCATCGGCGACGGTAAGAACGACGATATTGGTGCCAAGCTGCAAAACAGCGTTGTTTGTCGGGCTTTGCGTGATGGTCACGGAGCCGGACAAATCGGTGGCCTCAATATCATTTGTTCCCGTCACGTCCGGCATCAGCGCGATGCAGTTGGAATTCGCCGTGACAATTAGATTCGTGAAGCTCCACGAAATGATTGGCGGTGTAGTGTCGCGGACGATGACAGTGCGATTGGTCGTGGCGGTGTTGCCGCTGATGTCGCTGGCGGTGTAGGTCAGAGTGTTCGTGCCGGTGGCGTTGGTGATGACCGTGCCGCTGACCGCGACGGTGATACCGCCGGCACAAATGTCATTCGCGGTCGCGCCGGAATCGGTGAACGCGCTGCCAAGTTCGTTCGTCAGGCGGCCCGCGCCAATCAGCATGACGACCGGCGCCAGCGTGTCGCGCACAGCGAGCGTGGCGTTGCTCGTCGCGCTGCCGTAGAGATTGGTGACGGTGACGGAAACGGTGTTGGTGGAGACGGACAAATTGGTGATTGAAAAACTGGCGTTGGTTGCACCGGTGAGCGGCGTGCCGTTAAAGCTCCATTGGATGCTCAATGGCGCTGTGCCAACGGCGGTGAGCGTGAAGTTGTTGGTGTTATTGCCGCATTCAACCGTGCGGTTGGTGACGGAGGACGCAGTGATGGTCGCGGGCACAACGACCAGCAACGAGGCGACGCTGCTGGTGACCGAGCCAAACAAGTTGGTGACGACAAGCGTGTAATTTGCCGAGCTGTTGGTGGTGACGCCGGCGAGCGAGAGAACATTTGAGGTCGTGCCTGAAATCCCGGTGCCGTTGGAGATGTTCGTCCCATTTTTGCGCCATTGAAATGCGAGGTTGGTCGAACCGCTCGCGAACGCCGCAAAAAAAACATTGCCACCGGCAAGCTGCGTGAGGCTTGTCGGCTGCGAGGTGATGGCCGGCGCAAAACCGGCGATGACAGAAACATCGTCAAGGCCGAGCCAATAAGGATCGTCTCGTCCGCTAATTTTTAAAAGCGTGTTGGCGGCAGTCGCACTGACGACGAATTGCAGGTTAGTCCAGCCCACTTTTCCCATATTGGACTTGTCATAAATTGTCGTCCCGTTCCACGCCACGGCGAATTCATTTGGCGTGGAGGGCGACGTGTTTGGACTTTCGCACCAGACCGACAGCAAATATTTCTGGCCAGCCAGCGTGGGCAAACTTTGCGAGACGTAAGCCAGCGCACCATTCTCACCAAAAGCAAAAAAATAACTGCCCGAATGCGGCGTCATGCCGGAAATGGCCGAGTTGCCAACTACGCCGTTAAAACCCGCAGTGCCGTTGAACGACCAGCCCGTCACATCACCGGTCTCAAAACCGCCGTTTTGGACAAGGGACTGGCCGATGACAATCTGGCCGGTGATGCTCTGGACGAACTGGCTCGACAAGTTCGTAACTTGGAAACTGGCGGGATAAGTGCCGTTCGCCAGGTTCGTCACGGGAGCAGTGAGCGTGAAGGCGACGTTCGTCTGCGCGCCGGGTGCAAGCGTGCCCGCGGACGGCGAGACGCCAAACCACGCAGAAGTGTTGTTGAGGCTCCAGTTGAGCGCGCTGGCACGGGCGTTGGTCAAAATGATTGACTGCGCGGCGGGCGCAAACGGCCCGCCGGCCTGGCCGACGAAAGTAAAATTATTCGTCGGCAAAATTAGAAGCGCGTCCGCCGGTTCCAGCGCAAAGAAGCGCAGGTGGCTGACGCCGGTCGTCACATTCGAGAACAAAATACTCGCCGGATAAATGCCGCCGGGCTGGTTGCTGGCAACATTGTTCAGGCCGACATCCACCGAAACGCCCGCGCCGGCGGCGAGCGTGCCGCCGCTGGACGAAGCGTTGAGCCACGCGGCGGTATTGATGAGCGACCACTGCAAAGCCGAGTTGCCGGCGTTCGTCACGACGAAAGTCGTGGTGGAAATGTTGAAGCCGCCGCCGGGCGCGCCGACGGCGATGAAACCGCCGCTGGAAACAACCACGAGCGGGTCGGGATTGACGAGTGCGTTAACAAGGTTCGTCCCGTTCGGCGAGCCAACGCCGGTGCAGAGGTCGTAATTTTGCACGGCGTAAAAAGCGTTGGGGCTTGTTGGCGAGGTGTTGTTGCCCGTGGCGATGTCGTGGAAGGCGGAGTTGTAAAGGGATTCGTTGGCGACTTCATAAATGGCCGGATTGATGAAGCCGATGGACGATTGCCCGCTGGCCGCCGCCTGCTGGTTGACGAGCGCCATGAAACCCGCCCACAACGGCGCGGCGCAACTGGTGCCGCCAAAATTTCCGCTCGTGTTGTGATAATAAACATAGACGTTGTCAGCCGTCAGCGCCACGTCGGGGATATTGCGCGTGGTCATCGAACCGCCGTTGTTCAAAAACGAACTGATGCCCTGCTGCCAGGCCGGAATCGAATAATAGGTGCTGACGCCGCCGCTGCTGCCGCTGCCGCCGCCCCAGTTCCAGACCGTCTCGGATGAATACGCCCCGCCCGCCGACGGCGTCGCAAGCGTGGTGCCGCCGACTTGCGTGATGTAGGGCGAACTTGACGGGACAGTGGTGTTGCCGGAATTGTCAACATAACCGGACGGAAACGCATCACTGTCGCCGGACGCGTTGAAGAAACTCTGCCCCTGCGCAGCCATGGTTTTGAAAATGTTGTCCGTGGTGGTCGTCGGCCCGCCGCTCCAGCCCCATGAGGAGCTTAAATTTTTCACCGTGTTGCTTGCGGCCATCAGGTTGAGCACGTCGTTGGGAATGAAATTCGCCTGACTGCCTTCAAACACCACGATTTGCGAAAGTCCCGGAGCCATCGCCATCGCCATCTCGATATCGAGCGAACATTCGGCGATGCCGTTGGTATCGCTCGCGGTCGGGGTGCCGCTGAAACCGTCAATCAGCACGTTCTGCAGCAAAATGTTGGTGCGTCCACCGCCGGTCTGGGCGGCATATTTGGCGATGTCGCTGGCATAGTAACCTTCGAGTTGAAACAGCCCGACCGACTGGCCGGTACCATCCAGCGTGGTACCGGGCGCGTAGGCGGCGCGAAAATCATTTCCAAAATACGAAACGCCATTCGGCGCAGAACCGTAGTTGGGTTTCGCGCCCGGCAATGTACGTCGGATTTTCGGATAAGCGCGCGTGTAATTTTCCAGCCCGCTCACGTCCGCAATCGGCAAGGCGGTATCCACGGACGGCTCGGTGTCCGGCGCAAAAAAATCGCGCGGTTCGCGCGGATGGCGGAAGGTTTTGAGCGTGACGTGAAAGGCACGCTCGGCGGCGCCCGATTTGCCGGCGACATCCAGCACCAGCCGGTTGCCGTGCGTGCCGGTGATGGTGAAGCCGTTTGTCCGCACGAAGTTTTTCACTGTCTCGTAATCCGACTCCGTCGGGCCGAAGCGCGCGGTAAATTCCGCCGGCGACAAAAATTTGCGGAATTTCGGGCTGGCCGGGTCGGAAAGTTGGCGCAGAAATTCGCCCAGTTCATTCGTGTTCCGCAGCGGCAGGCCGATGGCGAGCGAAAGTTCATTCGTCGCGGCCAGCCGCGCGAGCGGCATCAGCCGCTTGGTGGCGGGCACGACATGGCCGGGCAAAGATTTTCGCGGCGGTTCCGCACTAAACCCAGTAATGACCGCCGTCAAAAAAACTAATGCTGCCAAAACACTTTTCATTTGGGCGCGGTCGGCCATGGTTTCAATATATCACTGAACCAAAATCAGCCGGTAAAATTTCTGCGCGAACGGCGCGATGTTCGTGTCGGTCAGGGTGAACGTGTCCGTGTCCGCCGTGACCGGCGCACCGAGGTCAATCCAGTCCGGCTGCGCGAGATTGGTTTTGTATTGCGCTTGGTAAATCGAGCCGGCGGTGACGGCGAAGTCAAAATGGAACACTGCCGGCGCGGGCAATGAATTTTGCGCAATGGCTTTCACATGCGGCGCGACGATCGGCTTCACACTCACGTCGTCGAGGCCGAGATAGTAGGGATCGTTCTGAAAACCGAATTGCAGTTGCGAGCCGTTCATGGTGGCGGTGACGGTGAACTGCAAATTGCTCCACGCGCCGAACGGCAGGTTGACGCGGTCAAAAATCGTGTTGCCCTCCCATTGCACCTGAAATTCATTGGGCGTCGCGCCGAGGGTGTTGCTGGGATTGCGCACCCACAGCGAGAGCTGGTAAGTCTGGCCGGCGTAGGTCGGCAGCACCTGCGAGAGATAGCCCAGCGTGGTCGTCTGCCCCAGCAGCGCGGCGTATTTGCCGGCGTGAACCAGCCCGCTGCGGCTGCCCACCGAGGTGGTGGCGGCGTTCAGCGACCAGCCGGAAAAATTGCCCGTTTCAAAGCCGCCGTTGGTCACGAGATTTTGTCCGATGCGCAGCGTGAACGGCAGGTTTTGGATGACTTTGTTTTTCGCGTTCTTCACCGCCACGATGGTTTTGTAGGAACCGACGGCGAGCGAATTCGCCTTGGCGGTCAAGCTGATGGTGAAATTATTCTGGCTCGCCGCCGCGACCGTGCCGGTGGTTTGGTTGACCGCCAGCCAGGCGGCGTTGGAAATGGCCACTTTCCAAAACGCGGGCGCGCCGCCGAGATTGACGATGGTGAAATTCTGCGACGACGGAAAAAACGGCCCGGCTTTCGGCCCGATGGCGTTGAACCCGGCGGGCGGCGTTACCGACAGCACCGGCAACACCTGCAGCCGGAAGACGACGAACTGCACCGCCGACGAGGCCGCGTTGGAAAACATCAGCGTCGCGGAATAACTGCCGACCGCAAGGTTCGTCGCGGCGGACGTGAAACCCACGTTCACGTTCGTCGCCGCCTGCGGGTCAAGCGAACCGCTGGACGGTGAAACATTCAGCCAGTTCGCCACGGCGGGATTGCCCCACGCCCACGTCAGCGGCGCGACATCGGAATTGGTGAGCGTCACGGTAAAATTGGCCGGGCTGAACGGCCCGCCCACCGGGCCGCTGGCAGTGAGCTGCGAATTAGAAACGATGCCCAGCGCATCCGTCACCGATCCGACCTGTCCCACCAAGGCGTCCAGCAAATTTTGCCCCGCCGGCGTGCCCCACCCGGTGCAGAGGTCGTAGCCGCTCACGCCATAAAATTGCGCCGTGCTTTTGCTCCAGGTGTTGTCGCCCTTGGTGACGTCGTGAAAATCCTGCGCGTAGGCGGCGGAAGTGCCGACCGCATAAACCGTCGGATTGATGAAGCCGACCGGCGGGTTGCCCGTCGAGGCGGCCTCCTGGTTGGCGAGCGCCGTCAGCCCCGCCCACAACGGCGCGGCGCAGCTCGTCCCGCCCAGCGAGGCGGAACTGCCATTGTCATAGTTGCAATAAACATTGTCCGCCGCCAGCGCCACGTCAGGGATATTGCGCTTGGTGGTGGAACCCTGGTTGCCCGCCATGCTCACGCCGGACTGCCAGGCGGGAATCGCATAATAACTGCTGATGCCGCCGCTGCTGCCGGTGCCGCCGCCCCAGTTCCAAACCGATTCCGACTGCCACGCGCCTCCCGGCCCGGCCGTCGTCAGCGTCGTGCCGCCGACTTGAATGATGTAAGGCGAACTCGACGGCGCGTTTTGCAGCGCCGCGTTGTCCACGCCGTTGGCCGAGTTTGCACCGGTCGTGAATGCGTCAGTGTCGCCGGAGGCGTTGTAGAAAGACTGTCCCTGCGCCGCCAGTTCCTGAAAAATCGCGTCCGTGGTCGCGTCCGGCCCGCCGCCCCAGCCCCACGAGCAGCTCAAACTTTTCACCGTGTTGCTCGCCGCCATCGCATTCAAAATGTCATTTGGCAAACCGTTGGGGCTGGCCTCAAACACGATGATTTTGGAAAGGCCCGGAGCCATCGCCATGGTCATTTCGATGTCCAGCGCCACTTCAATGTTGCCGCTGTTCGCGCCGATCGTCGGCTTGCCGTTGAAGCCGCCCAGCAAGACCGTCTTGATCTGGATGTTCGTCCGCCCGCCGCCCGCCAGCTTCGCGTAGGCCACGATGTCGTTGGAATAAAATCCGTCGAACTGCAACAGCCCAACCATCTGCCCCACGCCGGTCAGCGTCGTGTCCGGCACATACGCCGCGCGGAAATCGTCGCCCAGAAAATCGCCCGTCGGCGCAGAACCGGTCTTGGGCACGGCGTGGGCGGCGGTCGTTTTTTTCGCCAATTTCGGATGCGGCAACTGGTAATTACTCAAGCCGCCCACGTCCGCCACCGGCAAGGGCGTGTCCACTGTCGGCTCCGCGTCTGGCGCGAAAAATTCCCGCGCCTCGGTGGGATGCTGGAAGCGGCGCAGGTGAAAATGAAATGCGCGCTCGATGTCCGCCGGACTGGCCGACACGTCGAGCAGCAGCCGGTTGCCGTGCGTGGCGGCGATGCGGAAGCCGTTCGCCTGGGCAAAATTTTTCACCGCCGCATAATCCGCCTCGGTCGGTCCAAATTTCGCGGTGAATTGTTCCGGCGTGAGATAATGGCGGTAGTTCGGGCTGGCCGGGTTATAGATGTCCGCGAGTAAATTTTTCAGCCCCGCCGGATTACGCAGCGGCAGGCCGAGGGCAAGCCGCAACTCCTTCGTCGCCGGCAATTCGCCCAGCGCCGCCAGCTTGGCGACAATCGCCGGCACATGACCGTGCAATGTTTTTACATCCGCGCCAAAAACAGGACAGACGCCGACGGCCAAGGCCAGCCCCAGCGCCGACGTCACGCGAAAAAGACTCTTTTTGCAAAACATGATGACTCTAAGACAACAAAGCACTTTGCGTTCCCATTTTCGCCGAATGCTTCCCGACAGGCTAACTCATCTCAAAAACATGTCAATTTGCGCCGCGCGCGCTTTCCGCTTTCCGCCGTCCGGTTTCCGTTTTAATTTCCCCGTGTGTCCGTCTCCTTCACCATCCTCGGCAGCGGCTCGGCCGGCAATTGCGCCTACGTCGAGACCGCCGAAGCGCGCATCCTCGTGGATGCCGGCTTCTCGCCGCTGCAAATCCGCAAGCGTCTCGCCACCCTCGGCAAGACGCCGGAAAATCTTTCGGCCATCCTCATCACCCACGAACATTCCGACCATATCGCCGGCGTCCTCGGACTCGCGGACAAATTTCACATCCCGGTTTTCTGCAATCGCGGCACGCAGGACGGCACCCTCTGGGCGCTCAAAACCAAATGGGACTCAAAAAAGAAACCGGCCTTCGCGGGCACCGATGGCACGGCGCTGCTCAAATCGAAAATTGACTGGCGGCTGTTCGAGACCGGCGCGAGCTTTGAAATCGGCGATGTGGGCATCGAGACGTTTTCCATTCCGCACGACGCGCAGGATCCGGTGGGCTACGTTCTCCGCACCAGCGCCGGCAACATCGGTTTTGCCACCGACCTCGGCCACGTCACCAAGCTCGTGCTGGAACGCATCCGCGTCGCCAACGTGCTCGTCCTCGAGTCCAACCACGACGTGAAGATGTTGCAGGATTGTCCGCGCCGCTCGTGGGCGCTCAAACAGCGCATCCTCGGCCGCCACGGCCACATCTCCAACGTCACCGCCGCCGAGACCGTCGCGCAAATCATGTCCGCCGGGCTGAAGCAGCTTTACCTCGCGCACTTGAGCCGCGAATGTAACAAGCCCGAACTCGCCGAACACGTCATGGCCGAGCAGCTCCACCACATCGGCGCGCAACACGTCGCACTCCAAGTTGCCGCGCAGGACGTGCCGTGTGAAACTTTGGGATTATGAAAATTTGGCGGCGTGGACTTATCGCTTGGGATATTATTGGCGTATCAAGATCTGGCTTTTGCGTAGGCGGCCTCGATTCGCTCAAGCTCTTCCTCCGAGACGGTCAGGACTGATCCGTGGCGGAACTTGAACGGGAAAACAAAACCTTCGCCGGGTTTGAATTGGCCGCCTCCAAGGTCATCGGTCACGAAAGGTTTGTAGCCGGCACTGCGGGCGTAGTTGTCGAGAATCAAACACCATTGGCCCGGTTTGCCGTCGGCTCCGGGTTTGATGCAGTAACATTCCGGGCCTTCGTAGCCCTGCATCTTGGCGAGGGA
>CAYUGC010000010.1:0-35863 GCA_964444085.1 uncultured Bifidobacteriaceae bacterium
ACGCCGCCAGCGCGGAGGAATGTGCCGCCGCCGCCGAGGAACTCAACGCCCAGGCCGAAGTCATGAAACAATCCGTGGCTGAGCTGTTGCAACTGGTGGGAGGAAGCCAGGGCGGCGGAAATTCCCGAGCCGAATCGCCCTCCCGTTCCCGGACGAATGGCGCAGTCCGGCGGAGCCGCGACCAAGCTGGCCATCCAGTTGAAACAGATGCTGGCGGACTGGATGACAAGCCACATTTGCAAGATAGACACGAACCTGCGGGGCTGTCACACCGCTGAACCGTATAAGACTTCCACCACCAAGCCGCAGCACCGGCGGTAGGAAATTCCACTGGATGGCGATGTTAAGGGTTTTAGCCGGGGCTGGATTGCCGTTATCTGGCTCTGCTGGCTGCCCTTCATTTTAAGAAAATGGAGGGCGGCTGGCTGTTCCGCCGTTTGCCGCTTTCAAAACTTCACCGAAAATTTACTTTAAGCTAATTCAAAATCCGCCGATAAAACGTCGGCAAAGCTGGTCTGCGGTTCGCTTGACGTCACACCTTTGCCTGTAGGCTCTGAAAAAGTGATTGGATTATTTTAGAATTAAATTATGTCCACGCCATCAGCGGAATGCGCTGCCACCGCCCAAAGGCTCGCCGGCAAATATCTCACCTTCACCCTGCACGAGGAGTCCTACGGCATTGATGTGCTGAAGGTGCGGGAGATCATCCGGCTGACCACCATCACGGTGGTGCCGCAGATGCCGGCCTATGTGCGCGGGGTGATCAACCTGCGCGGCAAAATCATCCCGGTCATGGATCTGCGTTTGAAGTTTGGTTTTGCCGAGGCCGCCAGCACCGACCAGACCTGCATCATTGTGGTGCAGGTGAAGTTGCCGGACGGCAAGTCTGTGCCAATGGGGCTTGTGGTGGACGGAGTGGAAGAGGTGGCCAACATCGCTGGCGCGGACATCGAGGAGACGCCGGACTTCGGGGGGCAGATTTGCACGGATTACATCGTCGGCATGGCCAAAATCAAGGGCGCGGTCAAGACGCTCTTGGATATTGACGGCGTAGTGGGGGCAAACGACGGGGCGCTAATTCAACAAGCTGCGGCACTTTGACCAGCCTCGCAACCTGTGGGCTGGACAAAGTAATGATATGACAAGCCTCAAGCTTAGCACAAAACTCATTCTTGGGTTCGGCTGCATGATCTTGATTGCCGTCGGTCTGGGAACCGCCAACTACTATAGTTCCTCGCAGAACGCGCTCGCGATTCACGATTTGACCACCGACGCGATGCCCTCTACGGAAGCCCTTCTGACCATCAGTCAGCAGGCCAATGTCGTCAAGGCGGCACAGCGAACCTTGCTGTATTTGGATGCGGATCCCGCCGTCCGCCAGCGGCAGTCCAACACCGTGGCCACCGCCCGCGCGGCCTACGCGGAGGCTTTCAAACGGTTCGAGGCCACCCCGCGCGGCGCGGAGGAAGAGGCCTTGTGGAAGCAGCTTCAGGTCGACTGGCAAAGCTGGCGCGCCGCCAACACCGAGTTTTTCCGGATGGCTGACGAGTTTGACGCGCTAGCCGGGGACTACAACCGCAGCGAGCGGGGTAAGACCACGCGCTATTGCGCGGCGCTGCAGCAGGCCGTGGTTGCTGGCAAGGAAGCCCGAGCGGAAGAAAAGGAACAGATCCAGGAATGGAAGAACATTCTTTTGCGCGGGCAGAATTTGGACGACTACAATAAGTATCTGGCGGCGTTCAACCACGATGAGAAGCTGGTGCAAACCCAGATCGCGGAACTTCAAGGCTTGATCGGCGACCTGGGCTTGGACACTGCGCCGGCGGCCAGAGTGGCCAGCGAGCACAGTGAATTGGGCCGCAAATACCGGGAGGCACTCCAAAGCTACAGCCAGACCAATGCCGATGCCGCCAAGACGGTGGACCATCTGGTCAAGGGAATGGATCGTCCGCTTGCCGAAGCCATCGAAGCTCTGGTCACGCAGGTCGGGCAGGGCGAGGGCAAGGTGCGTGGATTGCAGGCGGCCCTCGACCACCAGTTGCTGACCGTCTGTCGGGATGAGCAACAGAAGGTGGAGGCCTCAATCGAAAAACTTCTGAAGGTCAACGGCGGCCAGGTTGCCGCCGAATCCCAACATGCGGCCAGCATGGGCGGGTTCTTCAAGATGTTTTCGGTGGTGGCGACATTGATCGGCTTGGGTGCCGGCCTGATCCTTGCCTGGATCATCACGCGGTCAATTACCAGGCCGGTCAAGGCGGTGGCCGATGCCATTTCGGCCGGTGCCGAGCAGACCGTTAGCGCCGCCGGCCAGGTTTCCTCTTCCAGCCAGTCGCTGGCCGAGGGTGCCAGCGAACAGGCCGCGTCGCTGGAAGAAACCAGTTCCTCGCTGGAAGAGATGTCCAGCATGACCAAGCGCAATGCCGAGAACGCCCAGAAGGCCAACGACCTCGCCAAGCAGGCCCGCTCCGCCGCCGACAAGGGTATCAGCGACATGCAGTCCATGAACGCCGCCATGGACGCCATCAAGGTTTCGTCCGATGACATCGCCAAAATCATCAAGACTATCGATGAAATCGCCTTCCAAACCAACATCCTCGCACTCAATGCCGCTGTGGAGGCCGCTCGCGCCGGCGAGGCTGGCATGGGTTTCGCCGTCGTCGCCGACGAAGTTAGAAATTTAGCCCAACGTTCGGCCCAGGCCGCCAAGGAAACCGCCGGCAAGATTGAGGGGGCGATCACCAAGACCGCCCAAGGCGTGGGCATCAGCAAGCAGGTGGCCGAGACCTTGAATGAAATTGCCACCAAGGCCCGTCAGGTGGACGAACTGGTCGCCGAGGTGGCCGGGGCCTCGCGCGAACAGACCCAGGGCATCACCCAGGTCAACACCGCTGTCGGCCAGATGGACAAGGTCACCCAGTCCAACGCTGCCAGCGCCGAGGAAAGCGCCGCTGCCGCCGAAGAACTAAACGCCCAAGCCATCTCCATGAAGAAATCCGTCGCCGAATTGCTCCAAATCGTCGGTGGCAACAGCCAAGGTGTCGTGCCCCAGACAGCGGTTGCTCCCGCACACGCGAAACCTGTCCGCGTCACTGCGCGCACGGTAAAACTGCCCGCTCCGAAGAACAACGGGAACGGTCATGCCTATGCGGAACCGGCGCGGTTAGCCAAGGCCAATGGCCGCAGCGAAATCCCCCTCGATGGCGATTTTAAGGACTTTTAAAAGACGGGCAGCACAGGCAGTCGCGCAACCAATTTCCATCAAGCCCGCTGTTTTTTTTTAGCCGACACCCTCCTTGACCAACCATAAAAAGCAAGTAACCCACCATGCAAACCAAACAGCAAACGGCAACAGTTGCCTCGCGGATTTACCGGCTCGTCGGCGGATTTGTGGCCATCATGACCATCACCGGCGTGTTGTCCTTTCAAACCCTTTCACGGCTCAAGGTAAACGGTCCAATCTATGCGGGGATTGCGCAGCAAAAAGATTTGCTGGGCGATATTTTGCCACCTCCCGTTTACATTCTCGAAACTTACATGACCATGCTGCAAACGCTGGGCGAGTCGGATCCAGCCGCGCTCAAGGATGATCTGGCCAAGCTTCACTCGCTCAAGCAGGATTTTGACGACCGCTCCGAGTTCTGGGGCAAGCAACTGGCCGGCTCCCCGGCTCAGCTCGCGCTCATCGAGGAATCGCACAAACCGGCCGCCGAGTTTTTTCAAACATTGGAACAGCAATTCATCCCGGCGATTCAGAAGCAGGACAAGGCTTTGGCCACCACGATCGCCTATGGAAAACTACAGTCGGAGTATCTCGAACATCGCAAAGACATTGATAAAGCGGTCACCCTGGCCACGCAAAACAGCCAGATCTTCGAGACGGCGGCGGCGAAGGAAGTCCGTCAGCGGTCTGCCATCCTGCTGGGTGGCCTCGTCGCGGGTTTGATTCTTATCCTGCTTTATAGTTTTGGCATGGCGCGTTCGCTCATCCGGATTGTAAAATCCACGGCGGAACAGTTGGCGGAAGGTTCAAACCAAGTCGCCAGTGCGTCCGCTCAAGTTTCCGCCTCGAGCCAGTCGCTGGCCGAGGGCGCGAGCGAACAAGCGGCGTCGTTGGAAGAGACCAGCTCCTCGCTGGAAGAAATGTCTTCGATGACCAAGCGCAACGCCGAGAATGCGCAAAAAGCCAACGACCTGGCCAAACAGGCCCGCACCGCCGCCGACAAGGGCGTGGGCGACATGACGGCCATGAATTCGGCGATGCAGGCGATCAAAACCTCGGGTGATGACATTGCCAAGATTATCAAGACGATTGATGAGATTGCGTTTCAAACCAACATCCTCGCCCTGAATGCCGCCGTCGAGGCGGCGCGGGCGGGTGAGGCGGGCATGGGCTTTGCCGTGGTGGCGGATGAAGTCCGCAACCTCGCCCAGCGCAGCGCGCAGGCGGCCAAGGAGACGGCGTCGAAGATCGAGGGCGCGATCAACAACACGGCGCAAGGGGTGCAGATCAGCGCAAAGGTGACGGAAGCGTTGAATGAGATTGTGGTCAAGGCGCGGCAGGTGGACGAACTGGCGGCGGAAGTGGCGGGGGCCTCCCGCGAGCAGACGCAGGGCATCTCACAGGTCAATACCGCCGTCGGGCAGATGGACAAGGTGACGCAGTCCAACGCCGCCAACGCCGAGGAGAGCGCGGCAGCAGCGGAGGAGCTCAACGCTCAAGCGGAATCCATGAAGCAATCTGTGGCGGAATTGCTGCAGCTCGTCGGCGGTGGGGAAAATCGCCCCGCCCGCACCGGGGCGGTCGTGCCCAAGCCGGGGAAAAAGCCGTTCGTGAAAATGGCCGCCGCGCATAACGGCAACGGCAATGGACACGCCGCCAAAAAAATTTCAATCGAACACGAACCCGCGTCTGTCCTTGTCTCGTCGCGCCGGGGCGAAATCCCGCTGGATGGCGACTTCAAGGACTTTTGATCGCCAGCCGAAGCATCAGCCAAATCGTTCCCCAACCAAGCCGTGTCTGGTGACGCGGCTTTGCTTTGGCTTCAGTCCGTTAATTCAGCCGGGTTTTTCATTCACGGTTTGGCCGTCGTCGTGGTTGCTGGTGCCGGGGTTGAGAGCGTTCAGCAGCCGGCGGGCGCAGCACATGCGTCAGCGGCGTTTCATTTTTGGCAAAAACATAAAAGTTTCTTTAGTTCCAAGTGAACCAGCCGATGAATGACAAACAATCATCATTATGACCACCAAATATTCTGCTCACAAGCTCGCCCTGTCCCTCACCGCTGCAATCATGGCCGCGGGCGGCGCGCAGGCGTATGAAGTGCCTCTGACCAGCCTCAGCAGCAACATGCCGCCGGTGGATTTTCACGGCTTTGTCAGCCAGGGTTTGCTGGCTTCCAGCCAATACAATTACCTCACGCCCGATGCCAAGGATGTCTCCGCCAAATTCTTCGAGGCCGGCTTGAACGTTTCGATGAACCCTTTCCCGCATACCCGGATCACCGCCCAGGCATTTACCTACGATATTGGTGATGTTGGCAAATATGATTTCGTTCTGGACTACGCTTCAATTGAATACACGTTCAATGACGCGGTCGGCGTGCGGGCCGGGCGAATCCGCCGGCCGGAAGGGATTTACAATGACATTCAGGATGTGGATTTGGCGCGAACTTCGATCTTGTTGCCACAAGGTGTTTACGATGCGCGCTGGCGGGATTTTTATGTGTCCATCGATGGCGTGGATTTGTTCGGCACCATCCCACTGAATAAAGCGGGCAGTCTTTCTTACGATGTTTACGGAGGTTTCATGAGCCCATCCAAGAATGGTGGCGTGGCGCAATTGCTCCGCAATCAACTGCCATCGTTCATCGCCCTGAATTCATTGGACTCGGATCTGGAGGTCGGAGGGCAGTTCTGGTGGAATACTCCCCTTGATGGATTGCGGCTGGGGGTGGCGGCTGGCGGCGTGCTGCCCTTCAATTTTACCACCACCATCCAGACTCCCGGTGGCCCCATCCATCCCGACAATCGGAGTGACGTGATTTTCCAGCATTACTCGGCGGAATACCTTTGGAAGGCGTGGACCTTTCAGGCTGAATATTTCACCTACTCGTTGTATCCGTATGCGGCCGGACAGGCTGAATCGCACATTGACTCATGGTATGGCAGCGCCGCGTATCGCTTCAACAAATGGTTCGAGCTGGGCGGGTGTTATACGGAATATTATGGCGACATGGATCATCGTGACAATTCCTTGACGTTTCAAAAAGATCTCGCGCTTTCGCTCCGTTTTGACCCGAAGCCATGGTGGGTTTTAAAGGTGGAGGGCCATTACATCCGCGGCACCGGTTTGTTGAATGACAATGCAAACAATCCGCCGGCCCGGCAGAACGATCAGGGCTGGTTCATGCTGGCGGTGAAAACGACGTTCAGTTTCTAACCAACAACCAGCTAACTAATCAAAGAAACTGAATATGAAATCATTCTTACTGAAGCTCGGTTTGCTCGGTCTCGTTCTGGGTGCCGGCTCGTTGCGCGCCCTGGCGCTGGACGGCGCCGTGGTCATTGCCAACTCCAGCATCGCCGCCGACAGCCTGTCGGCGGACGCGCTTAAGGATATTTACACCGCCAAAACCAAGTATTGGGACGGCGGCCAGGCCATCATCATCGTCGTGCTGCCGGACAAGACCGATGCCGCGCTCCAGCAGGCCAGCGGCATGGAAGCCAGCGCGTTCAAGACCTTTTGGCAGCGCCTCGCGTTTTCCGGCCGTGGTTCGGAACCGAAAAAAGCCGATGACACCGCCGCCCTTGTGGCGCTGGTGTCTTCCACGAAAGGTGCCATCGCCATCGTGCCCGCCGACGCCGCGCTGGCCGGTGTGAAAAAAATTGAGATCAAATAAACCCGTGCGCTGCCAATGCGGCGCTTCGGGGTTTATTACAATATGAAAACAAACCGGCAGATTTCCATCAAGCGCAGCTTCCTCGTCATTCAAGGCGTCGTCGGGCTGCTGCTGGTGTTCTTGGTCATCCAGAGCGGCATCTTCTGGCGCGTGTGCGACGAAGGGGGGCGTTCCGTCACCGGGCTGGAGGGCGAAGGCCTGCCCAGCCTGCGCCTGCTGGCCTCGCTGCAGGACGGTCTGGACATCTACCGGCTGCATTCCTATGAACTCATGTTTGCCCAGGACAAGGATCGGGCCGCGAAAATCGCCGAGACGGACGCCGTCCTGCGCAAAAACAGCGGCACGCTTCAGCAATTGGGTAAATTATATCCCACCGGCGAAGGCCATCAATATGTCGCCAACCTTCAGTCCGGCTTTGATGACTACGTCAATACCATGACCCAGGTTCGCAGCCAGATCGACACGAATTTTGCCGGCGCCATGAAGCTGCTCGACCAGGATGTTCCTCCCAAGGTCGCGCAACTGAATGCCGCCGGCGACGTCCTGAATGGTTATTGCAGCAAGGTGGCCAATGAACGCACCAGCCTGACCGTGCAGAGCTTTGGCCGCATCCGGCAGGCGGTCATCTGGCTCGGCTCCCTCAGTGTCGGTTTTGCCCTTCTGGCGGTGATGCTGGTCACGCTGAATTCCATCCAAGTCCGCCGCGCCTTGGGTTCACTGGCGGACGCCCTCGGGCAGGTTTCACAATCACTCATGGGCTCGGCCAGCATTGTTTCCGCCTCGAGCCAGTCATTGGCGGAAGGGGCGAGCGAGCAGGCGGCTTCGATAGAGGAGACGGGCGCGTCGCTGGAAGAGATGTCGAGCATGACCAAGCGCAACGCGGAGAACGCGCAAAAGGCCAACGACCTGGCGAAGCAGGCCCGTGGCGCCGCCGACAAAGGCTCGGACAACATGCAGCAAATGAACTTGGCGATGGAAGCCATCAAAACCTCCAGCGACGACATTGCGAAGATCATCAAAACGATTGACGAGATTGCGTTCCAGACGAACATCCTCGCCCTGAACGCGGCGGTGGAAGCCGCGCGCGCCGGGGAGGCGGGCATGGGCTTTGCGGTGGTGGCCGATGAAGTGCGCAACCTGGCCCAACGCAGCGCGCAGGCGGCCAAGGAAACCGCCGCGAAGATTGAAGGTGCCATCGGCAAGACCGCTCAGGGCGTGGAGATCAGCAGCAAAGTCACGGAGGCGTTGAATGACATTGTGGCCCAGATCCGGCAAGTGGATGAGTTGATCGCTGAGGTGGCGGGTGCCTCCAGGGAACAGACGCAGGGCATCGTGCAGATCAACTCGGCGGTGGGGCAGATGGACAAGGTGACGCAGGGCAACGCGACCAGTTCCGAGGAATGCGCCGCCGCCGCCGAGGAACTGAATGCGCAGGCGGTGACGATGAAGGATTCGGTGAATGAATTGCTGCAGCTCGTCGGCGGTGCGGAAAAACGCGCGGAACACACCGGGTCGGCCGTGCTCAAGACTGGGAAAAAGCCGGTCGTGAAAATGGCCGCCGCGCATAACGGCAACGGCAATGGACAAGTCACCAAAAAACATTCACCCGAATGCGGATCCGCGCCGGCCCTTGTCGCGTCGCGCCGGGGCGAAATCCCGCTGGATGGCGACTTCAAGAATTTTTGATTGGGCGCAAGAACCTGGAGAACGCCCGGCCCGGATATTAATCGCAAAAGTTTAACCGATAAGAATACAAAGAAAGCATTTGCACCATGGATGAATTCGTCGCCTGGCCCGGAATGGGTAAAGCCGGTGTCCGCCGCAGAAAACGCAGCCTTTCCGCCCATCAAAAGCAGATGCGCTTTTTGACGGTGATGATCACCGCGCTGGTTCTGGCGGTGTTCACGGCGGTGATTTATTGGTGCAACCTTTAATCATTTCCCCGGACCGGCTGGGGTGATGGCCATCAACGGATTGTTTGGTGGCAGACAAATATTTATCAGTGCCAGTTTTCGCTGTCCGTTTAGGGTTGGCAGAGAGGTTTTGCTCGCGGCGCGGCTTGGACAGCGATCCAAGGTTGGTCGCGCTGCACTTCTGAGCGCCTGGGTGAAGGCGTATAAACCTCATCACCACCAGAGCCGGACGCAAGTCCGGCTCTGTTTCTTTTCAAGCCCTTCAAACCAGCCCGGCCGGATCAATCTGGAAGCACCGGCATAATTACCCTTCAGCCGGCGGCGGTTTGTGCCGATACCCAAAGTGAGGTTGTGATGTCGTCGCTGGAAACCAGCGGGCACCATGGCAAAATTATTACTGGTTATGGACAATCAAGACCGGCTTTCCAAATTAATCGGCAGCTTCAACTTTGAAGCCGGCGCGGCGCAAGCCGGCTCGACGCAGGGGCAGTTTCCCCTTCTCGATCTGCTGGGCAACCTGCGCGACGAGGCGGCGGGCCAGCCCGCCCGAGCCGCGTTGAAAACCCTGTGCGCCGATGCCTGGGAACGCATGGTCAAAATCGTCGAATCCGGCCAGCCGTTTTCGGTTGGAGACATTGCGTGGCTAATGGAATTGTCCGTGCAAATCCCGGCGCTGGCCGGCCCCGTCGGTTCCTCCGGAGCGGCGCCAGTGCCGGACCCTTTTCCGTTGCCGCCGCCGTCCGGGCCGGTGGCCAATGCCGTTCCGGAAACCACCGAGGAGCTGCCGCTGAACTTGAACCTTGCCGACGACACCGACCTGCTTCGCGAATTCATCACCGAATCGCGCGAGCATCTCGACAACATCGAACACGGCGTGCTGGTGCTGGAGAACCAGCCGGCGGACGCCGAGACGTTGAACACCGTTTTCCGCGCGTTCCACACGTTTAAGGGCGGCGCGGGTTTTCTCAACCTGATTCCCATCAACCGGCTCGCGCACATCCTCGAATCGCTGCTCGACCTCGCCCGGCAGGGGCGGCTGACGATTGACGCCCCGGTCATCGAACTCATATTGCGCGGTCGCGATGTACTCAAGCGGTTCCTTGACGAGATCGAGGGGCAGGTCACCGGCACGCGCCCGGTCGTGACGATTAATATTCCCACGGCCCAGCTCAAGGCGGAAGTGCAGGAGGCCATTGACTACGTCGGTTCCGGCAAACCCGCCGGTGACGAGCCGCCAATCGCCGAAGCGCCTGCGTCTGCGCCGGCCGAAACGGAACCGGCTGCTCCGGCGCAAAACAGCGGGGCTGGAAATTTGTCCGCCGCCCCGGCGCCGGTTCAGCCGGCGGCCGCCACCGCGCCCGCCGGACAAAGCGCCATGGTCAAGGTGGATACCACCAAGCTCGACAGCCTGCTGGATCTGGTTGGTGAAATGGTGATCGCGCAATCGCTCGTCAGCCAGGATCTGGGCCTGTTGGCCAACGCGAGTCCGCAATCCGTGCGCAACATGGCGCAGCTCGCGCGCATCACCAAGGAGCTCCAGCGCGTGAGCATGGCCCTGCGCATGGTCCCGATCCGCGGCCTGTTCCAAAAAATGGCGCGCGTCACCCGCGACCTCGGTGCCAAGCAGCGGAAAAAAGTCCAGTTTGTCACCAGCGGCGACGACACGGAGCTGGATCGCGGCGTGGTCGAGGAATTGAGCGACCCGCTGCTGCACATGATCCGCAACTCGGTGGATCATGGCATCGAGTCGCCGGAAGCGCGCGTGGCCGCCGGCAAACCACCTGTCGGCACGCTGCAATTGCGCGCGTTCCACCAGGGCGGCAACATCATCGTGGAGGTTGCCGATGACGGCGCCGGGCTGAACCGCGACCGGATTTTCAAAAAGGCAGTCGAGCGCGGGATCATCGCCGCCGATGCCACGCCCACCGACAAGGAGGTTTTCAATTATATTTTTGCGGCGGGCTTTTCCACCGCGGAAAAAATCACCGACGTTTCCGGCCGCGGCGTCGGCCTGGACGTCGTGCGTCGCAATCTTGAGCGGCTGCGCGGGTGTGTGGACATTTCATCACAGCCCGGTCAGGGAACGCGGTTCACGCTCACGCTGCCGCTGACGCTCGCCATCATTGACGGACTGATTGTCCGGGTCGGCGCGGAGCGCTACATCATTCCGACGTTGTCCGTGCGCGAGTCGCTCCGGATGCAGCCCGGGATGATCACGCGCGTGCAAAACCGGGCGGAGATCGTGAACGTCCGCGGCCAGCATCTGCCGCTGCTGCGATTGCATGATTTGTTCGGCGTGCCGCAGCCGGTTGCCGCGCGGAACGAAGGCATCGGGGTGGTGGTGCAGTCGGGCACCAGCTCACGGTGTTTGTTCGTGGACGCACTGCTGCACAAGCAGGAAGTCGTCATCAAGAATCTCAATGACATGATGGTGCACAAAAATCGTTCGCTCGCGGGTGCGGCCATCCTTGGCGACGGCCGGGTGGGGTTGATTCTCGACGTGAATGCGCTGGTGAATCTGGAGGGATCGTCGTCGGCGTCCGGCCTCTCGTCTCCCGGGAGCAAAAACTAGGGCGGACTTTTCACATGCCTTCGGGCTGCGGCCGTCCCCGGGCGCAGCCGTATTCGCAATCAAAGTGGGTTGGCGGTTTTTTTAAAACTTTTGCTCCGCTGGGCTGGCTGTGGCCGGGGACGGCCACGCTCCGCAATCTGAAAATTTAATCGTCGCTCCACGGATTGGCGGTGACGTCCACGAAGAGCTGGATGCCGCCGCTGCGGAAGGCCATTTGCTCAATGCTGCTGCCGCGGCTGGCAGCCATCGAGAAATCGCTGGTGCTGCGGACTTCGGGCGGCGACAGCTTGCATTCCAAGCCGGCGTCGCAGAGGTTGGACTTGAAGTTGCCGGTCATGATGTTGAGCAGTTCGCCGGCGACGTCGCGGACTTCGTTGATGTCCTGCAATTCCTCCGGCGGCAGCCCGAGAATGCCGGCGGCGATGCCGCGGCCGGTATCAATGCTCATGCGCAGAAAAACGTGGCCGACCACCTTGCCGGAAAAACCGATGGTGCCCAGCAGGTGTTCGCCCGCCAGCGGCGTGGCGGTGCGGGGATCAATGCTTTCCAGCTGGAGCGAAAGCATGGTCTGGAAGGTTTTGACGAGCGCCTGCGCGAGCGGGGTGCTCATGGCCAGCACCAGCACGCAGCCCATGCCGTTGCGCATGAGCGCGTCCTCGACGGTCTCGATGGCGTATTCCGCCTCGTTCTCCGCCTCGGGATTGGCGACGCGTAGCAGTCGCGTGCGCAAGGTCGGATCTTTGTCGATGACCTTGGTGATCTCGTCAAGGTCGGCGTCCTGGCGGGACACCAACTGGGTGAGGCGGGAGGCGCTTTCGGGTTTGGGGGCAAATCCGTAGCGCCGGGACAATTCCTGATAGCTGGCTCCGTCGTTCATGCTGAAAAATATCACGCGGCCGGCCGTTTTACCAGCGGCACGATGCGCCCGGCCTTCTCGATGAGCTGCTCTTCCTTGAACGGCTTGACGAGGTAATCGCGCACGCCGAGCTTGGCGATTTGCAGCACGTTGTCGCGCCCCGATTCGGCGGTGAGCATGATCACCGGGATGGTTTTCAGCTCCGGATCCTCCTTCAGCTTGCCCAGCATCGTCACGCCGTCCATGACGGGCATGGTGACGTCGAGGATGATCAGGTCGGGCTTTTCGCGCGCGGCGGCGGCCAGTCCCTCCTCGCCGTTGCCGGCTTCGCAAACCTGGCAGTCGTAGGACTTGAAGGTGCGGCCCACAATCATCCGGATCGTGCGGCTGTCATCAACGCTTAATATTTTTGTCGCCATAATCAATTTGGTTTTGGTTGCTCAGTTCAGTTTGATGTGGATTTCCACGAGCACCCGCTCCGCGCCACATTCAAACACCAGAAATTCACGCGCCACGTCCGGCATCGCTTCGATGGCGAAGGATACGCCGCGGATGATGGCGGGCGTGCTCACCGCGCAGGCGGCACCGGCGTCGCACAGCCACGATTTCAGCCCGCCGGTGAGCATGTTCGTGGCCTCGCCCACCACGTCGTTCACGTCGTTTTCGCCGAGGTTTTCCTCCGGCGGCAGGCCGAGCATGGCGGCGCCCACGCGGTTGGCGAAGGGTGCGGACAGGTGCAGGTAGATCGCGCCGGTCACGGTCTCGCCCGCGAAGCCGACCGAGCCGGTCACGCGTTCGGTGAATTGCGGCAATTCGGCGTTGGGGACGAGGTCGGCCTTCATGGCCAGCATGGTGTCGAAAACATCCACCAGGTGCCGCGACACGAATTCACAGACGTTTGGGAGTTGGACGGTTTGGCTCATAAGAATTGGGGTTCGCTCATGCTTCAGTTGTAGTTGTTTTTGGATTCGGAAATCGGAGCCGGCGGCAGGGCTTTTGCCACGCCCTCCCGCAACGCGTGCAAAATGGCGTGCGGAATCAAATCCAGCGGCAGCACGCGATCCACGGCCCCCAGTTCCACGGCGGCGCGCGGCATGCCATAAACGACGCACGTTTCCTCGTTCTGCGCGATGGTGCCGGCACCGGCCAGCTTTAATTTTTTCATGCCGGCCGCGCCGTCTCGGCCCATGCCGGTGAGCAGCACGGCGAGCGCGTTTTTGCCGGCGCTGACGGCGGATTCAAACATCAGGTCCACGGCCGGCCGCACATGATGGAGCATCGGTCCCTGATGGAGCGCGACCTGATGGCGCGCGCCGTTCCAGGCGAGCGTCAGGTGCTGGTCGCCCGGTGCCACCAGTGCCAGCCCCGCCTTCAATTCGTCGCCGTGCTTCGCCTCGCGGACTTCAAACGCGCAGCATTCGTTCAGCCGTTCGGCGAAGGTCCGGGAAAAAACCGGCGGGATGTGCTGCACGATGCAGATGCCCGGCAGTCCGTCGGGCAATCGCGTGAGGACGTTTTTGATCGCCTCCGTTCCGCCGGTGGACGCGCCGATGAGCACGATCTGGCGCGGTGAATAATTTCCCGTGACCGCCGGCATGACTGTGCCGGCGGCGGCGGTCTTGAGGTTGGTGAGCCGCGCGCGCGCCGCGCCTTTGACGCGGTGCGCCAGTTGTTCGCGCAACTCGCCGAGGTTCCAGGCGGACTGCGGTTTGGCCAGCACGTCCACCGCGCCGAGTTCCAGCGCCGCCATCGCTGCCTGCGAGCCGGCCTGCGTGAGCGAACTCACGATGACGACCGGCATCGGGCGGTGCTGCTGCAGGATGCGCAAGAACGTCAGCCCGTCCATGCGCGGCATCTCGATGTCCAGCGTGAGTACGTCGGGGTTCAACTCCAATATTTTGTCGCGGGCAACGTAGGGATCGCACGCGGTGCCGACAACCTCGATTTCGGGATCGGTCGCGAGCGTGTCTGAAATCATCCGGCGGACGACGGCTGAATCATCCACCACCAGTACGCGGATTTTTTTTGCCGGGTTCATGCCAGGTTCATGAATTGGTCCACATGGTCGAACGATTCGCGAACCGTGATGACCAGTTTTTCGACCTGTTCGGGCGTGATTTCCAAATGCTCCACGACCTCGTTGCTGATGCGCATGGCGTAGCCGTCCCAGCCGGGCGCGGAACCGGCGAGGTGCGCAATGCCGTTGGCGAGGTGCGTCACGACCGAAAGGCGGGGACGCGGTTTCAAAACGGGCTGGTGATGGTGGGCGACGGCTTCGACGACGTCGTCGGACAAATGCCAGTTTTGGAGCAGGAGCGCCCCGACTTCGCAGTGGTCGGTGCCGAGGACCGCTTTTTCCGCCTCGCTGCGTGACTGCTGGCCGTGTTCGACGCGGGCGCGAATTTCGGCCTGCACTTCCGGGGTTAGCGCCTGGCCTAACACCAATTTGCCGATGTCATGCAGCAGGCCGACGGTGAAGGCGACCGGCGGATCCACATTCAAATCGACAAGGTCGTTGGCAATGGTTTCGCCGGCGATGGCGGTGATGAGCGAATGTCGCCAGAGTTCGCTGGCCTCGACGGCGTAGCCGGGCAGCGGCACCACCATCGTGCTGCCAAAGGCCAGCGTGAGGACGATGTGCAGGATTTGCTGGTGGCCCAGAACGAACACCGCCTGGTCCACGGACGAGACCGGTTCCGCGAGCCCGAAGTAGGGCGAGTTGCAGGCGCGGAGCAGTTTCGCCGTGAGCACGTTGTCGCACCGGAGCGCCTGGACGACCTCGCTGTTGCTGACTCCGGGCTGGTCGAGGAGGCTGACGAGCTTGAGCGCGGCGTGCGGGACCGGCGGCAGGTTTTTGACGTTGGCGACGAGTTCTTGGGCGGTCATCATAGCAGGTAAGTGTTAACGCCGGGGCATTTGACCGTGACGTTGCCGTTGGCCAGGTCGAGACGCAGCGTGCGCGACGTCATGCCGCCCACATCGCGGGCGTGAAGGGCGAGGCCGTTGCGCGCAATTAATTCGGTCAAGGCGTGGATGTTCCGGCCGCCGATGTTGAAAATGCCTTGTTCGTCGAGCAATTGCGCGCCCCCCGCGACCTTGACGCAGAGGCGGTCGCGGTCTGCCCCCAGATTGTAAGCCGCGTGAAACAGGCGCGGCAGGCCGGTGTCCACAAACATGAACGGCGCGCTGGCGGCCTTGAGGGAATCTATTTTGGAATCGGGCAGCATGAGGTGGAGCAGGCCGCCGATTTTTTTGACCGGGTCGTAAATGGTGACGCCCAGACAGGAGCCGAGGGAATAGGTCACGATCTCCGCGCCCGCATCGTTGCTGGCAACCATGTCGGCCACGCCTACGACAAGCGTTTTTCGCGGCGGCGGAATCGTCCATTTTCCTGGCGGCGTCATACCTCGAAACGATGCGGCGTAAACCCGCGGGCCATCGTTGCGAAGCGCTGGTGTCGTTTCTGATCATGGATCGAAATCATTGTTGGCGGGCGGAAAACGACGAATCCTGCGGCTTCCTTCATCAAATCCGGCCGTATTCTTCATCGGTTTCGAGCGGGAAAACTTGAGATAAATCATCCGCCGCCCGGTTTCCGGCAAAAAGGCTCAAGCGGGAACCGTTTTGGCCGATACAAAAATGGCTCAAGCCGCGCTGGTGCAACTGTCCCCCAGCCGGCCGGATTCGGCTGGAAATGAACGCAACCAAGACCAACAACTGGCCCGCCACACAGCTCGCCGATGAGGACTTTGATTTCATCCGCCGCCTGGTTTACGAGCGGAGCCGGATTTCCCTGGGTGATGACAAGAAAACCCTGGTCGCGTCGCGGCTGGCCAGGCGGTTGCAGCATCTCCAGTTGACCGGGTTCCCCCAATACTGCGAATGGCTGCGTTCGCCCGCGGGCGACGCGGAACTGCCCTTTCTCATTGACCGCATCTCGACGAATCACACGTGCTTTTTTCGGGAGATGAAGCACTTTGATTATCTGCGCGAAACCATTCTGCCGGCGTGGGGCGCGTCCGCCGCCGTCCGCAGCGAAACGTTCCGGGTTTGGAGCGCCGCGTGTTCGAGCGGTGAGGAGCCTTACTCGCTGGCCATCCATTTGGCCGAACACCTGGTCCCGGCGGAATCGGCCCGGTGGCAGATTGAGGCCAGCGACATCTCGACGCGCGTGCTGGAGACCGCTCAGCGCGGAATTTACGAGGCCGGACGCCTCAGTTCCGTCGAAGCCCAGGTGCTGTCGCGCCATTTTCAAAAAGGCCTGGGCGAATGGGCGGGACATTTTCGAGTGAAAGAAACGTTGCGCCGCCGGATTCAGTTCCATCACCTCAACCTGCTGGAGGGGGACTATCCGTTCCGCGCCCGGTTCCAGCTCATCCTCTGCCGGAACGTGATGATTTATTTTGACCGGCCCACCCAGGAGTCATTGATCAGCCGCCTGTCGGAATATCTCCTGCCCGGCGGGCACCTGATGGTGGGCCATTCGGAAAGCTTGTCGGGCATCAAACATTCGCTGCGACCGGTCCAATCGGCAATTTTCCTGAAACCGGCGTGACTTTGCTTTTTGAGCCGGTGGCTGTGTCGGTCCCGGCGCAAGTGGCAGGCCTCATTTATTGATCCGGTTTTATTGAGGGGGTGGTTTGTGTTTTCATCGTTTGGCTGGCAACCTGAAAAAGTGAGGTGGGTTTTTCGCTGGAAACAGGCGTGACGCTGTCCTGCGTGGCTGGACGCATCCGGCCGCGGATGGTTTCAGTCAAACTTCATGGCCGTTCTTGGCAACCGCGGCGGGCAGGGGACTGCCCGTCCTGCCCAATCAAAGTCCCCAAGTTTATTTTGACTGCTGTAATATTTGATTCATTTGAGCCTCGGCACCTCGACTCCTGCCCAGGCGTGGGGGCCATGCCACACTTCCGCCTTTTTAATTCATCCGGTTTCCTGTTTAATTGAGCCATGATTACGCGCTATTCGCGCCCCGAAATGCGGGCGATTTGGACCGACGAAAACAAGCTCAAGATTTGGCTGCAAATCGAGCTGCTCGCCAGCGAGGCCCTCGTGAAGGAAGGCGTTGTGCCGGCGAAAGATTTCAAAAAGATCAAGGCCGGCTGCGACAAGTGGTTTGCCGATCTGCCCGGCCTCGTCGCCCGCCAGCGCGAACTGGAAAAGGTTTTGAACCACGACGTCATCGGCTTCACCACCGCCGTGGCCGAGGCCATCAACGACAACGCCAGCCGCTGGTTCCATTTCGGCCTGACGAGCAGCGACGTGGGCGACACCTGCTACGCCGTGCAGATGATGCAATCGGCGGACATCCTTGTCGCCGACGTGCAGAAGCTTCTGCCCGTCATCGCCCGCCGCGCGCAGGAACACAAGTTCACGCCGTGCATGGGCCGCAGCCACGGCATCCACGGCGAACCCACCACGTTCGGTTTGAAGCTGGCGCTGATGCACGATGAATTCACCCGCGCCCTCCGGCGTCTGCTCGTGGTGCGCGAGGTCGTCGCGGTCGGCAAGATTTCCGGCGCGGTGGGAACCAGCGCGCATCTTTCACCGCGCGTCGAGGCTTACGTTTGCAAAAAGCTCGGCATCGCGCCCGCGCCCATCGCCACGCAGGTCGTGCAGCGTGACATTCATGCCGAGTTTCAACTCGCGATGGCGCTCGTCGGCGCGAGCATCGAACGCTGGGCTGTCGAGTTTCGCCACCTTCAACGCACGGAAGTTTTGGAAGCCGAAGAGCCCTTCACCAAGGGCCAGAAAGGCAGCAGCGCCATGCCGCACAAGCGCAATCCCATCACTTGGGAACGTCTCACCGGCCTCGCCCGCGTCCTGCGCGGCAATGCGATGGCCTCGCTGGAAAACGTCGCCCTCTGGCATGAGCGGGATATTTCGCACTCGTCCGTCGAGCGCATCATCTTTCCCGATTCCTGCACGCTGCTGGACTATATGTTCGGCCTGTTGACACGCCTGATGGACGGCATCGTCGTTTATCCGGCGAATATGAAGAAGAACCTTGGCCTCTCGCTCGGCATGTGGAACAGCCAGACAATTCTCCTCGCGCTCATCAAGAAAGGCCTGACCCGCGAAGCCGCCTACAAGATTTGCCAGGACGCCGCGATGAAAACATGGGAGGTGAAACACGCCGGCCGCGACGACGCCGATTTCGTGGAGCAGCTCAAGGCCGACCCCGAAGTGGCCAGGCTTTTCAAAAAAGGCGAACTCGAAGCGCTCTGCTCGCTCGACTTTCACTTCAAGGAGGTGAATAACCGGTTCAAGAAACTGGGATTATGATTCAAGACTTGTTTCCATGATTACGCGACACAAATACAAGGCGATTACTGGGGTGGTCATTTGGACTTTGGTGTTGGTTGTCTTCGTTGTATTGCTGGTTTTATTTAAGACCCAGCATGAACGGATGGCCGGATTGATCAGCCGGAAAGCCTTGAACACAATCGTCCTTTCGGGATTTGCCATTCAATACCTTGTTTTCTTTTGGGGAGCCAGTCATCTGGTCAAGGCCAAAGGCTATTCCAATGCCATGGTGTTGTTCGGCATATTCTGGCCGGCGCAAATGGTTGTTCTGGCGATCCTCCTGTTTGCCCTGCCCGACAAATGTTCGCAACCGATGCCCCGGAAAAAGCATGCTCGGGATGAATCTCCCATCGCCCGCATCATCCGTTATCGCCGGAATGCTTATGTTGCAAACGTGATTGGTGTCGTGGGTGTATTGGTCGCGCTGGCCATGTTTTTCCTGCCATTGGGTTTGTTTGCCACGCGCGAAAATGCCCGCATTACGGCGGTCTTCGTGTTCGTCTTCAGTTATATGGCCATCATTAATGGCTGTTATTGGTGGGTGAAATCCAAGAGTTGGAATGACGCTGTCGTCGTTATTGGCTTGATGCCTCTGGCCGTTTTCTTCATTCCCTACGTTCGTTTGATTTATCGTGCCGTGCCTCTGCTGTTCCCTGCCACAATGGTGTTGATGCCGGTTATCTTGATTGGCGTGGTTGCGGTTTTGCCCGACAAGTCAGGAATTCCCAAACGTCGTCATTGACGCGGAAAATACCGGTTCAAGCCTCTGGCGGTGCGGTCGGAGGAGTCGTATGGGCAGTGGGGGGGGCGGTATCTGAGGCTTCAGTGGGACGCGGCGGGAAGGTGGATTCAGGCCCGTGAGTTGGACCCGGCTGATGTTGTGGCGGCGGTGGCCGCGGATGATTTGCGGTTTGCGGCGGGCGGGCGGGCGATTATGCTTGGAGCCACGCCGGCCAGCGGGGCACGGCGGCGCGGATGAGAAAATATTTCCAGGTCATCAACATCGGGTTGCAGAACAACCTGCAGTATCGCTTCAATTATCTGACGCGGACGCTGTTCAGCTTCATCCCGCTGTTCGCGATGCTGTCGCTGTGGCGGACGATCTATGCGGGCAACGGGCGGGCCGGGGAACACAGCGGCTTCACGCAGGCGCAGATGATCTTTTACTACCTGCTGGTCGCAGTGGTGGATGTGTTCACGGCGGTGAACGAGGATGACTGGCAGATCGCCGCCGACATTCGCGAAGGGAATATCAGCCAGTTTTTGCTGAAGCCGATGGATTATCTCTGGTTCCGGCTGGGGCTGTTTTTTTCCGGGCGCATCGCCTTCGTGCTGGTGGCGGCGGTGCCGCTGGCGGTGTTCATCTTTTGCTTCCGGCAGTATTTTCTCCCGCCGCCGGACGCGGGGACGTTTGCGGTGTTTGTAGTCTCGCTGGTGCTGACGGCGCTGCTGCAATTCTTCATCTCCTTCGCGCTGGCGATGCTGGCGTTCTGGCTGCTGGAGATCTCCACCTTCATCTTCATCCTGTTCGCGTTTGAATATCTCGCCAGCGGGCATCTGTTCCCGCTCGACCTGCTGCCGGCGGGCGTGAAGGAAATTCTATTTCTCACGCCGTTTCCGTATCAATTATATTTCCCCATCCAGATTTACATGGGCAAGGTGGCCGGGGCCGGCCTGTGGTCGGGAATGTTGATTCAATTTCTCTGGGTGCTGGCCGCCTACGGCTTCGCGCGGTTCATGTGGCGGCGCGGCGTGAACAAATATGCGGCGTTCGGCGGTTAGAAAAATTGCGTGAGGATGGCATTTAAGTGGCGGCACAATGGATTTGAAGTATGCTTTATTCAAGTTGTCGGATGTATTTGCATGGAACTGCCACTCATAGAAAAATTGTTTGATTGGATTGGAAAAACCGTCTTCCCGCGCCAGCAGGAATGGGAAAGGCGGCGCAACGCCAAGATCATGACCGCCGCCGTGACGCTGGGGCTGATTCTGGGTTTGGCGGTGGCCAAAGTCATCCGCCACCTCTACGGCGTCCACCGCTGACCGCCGGCCAATCCCTGCCTCGGAAATGCCAAAATACCGTTGGAAAAACCATCCTGCCTGAAGCATGTTAGGGCTCCGCTCCCGAAAGCGGAGGCGGTTCAAAACAGAATCCATTCCATTGACATGCTGACCTGGACCGAACAGTTTGCCACCGGCTCCCCGATGATTGACGGGCAGCATCGGGATTTGATCCGCCACTGCAACGAGTTTGAGCGGTTGCTGGACCACACCAATCCCAGCCTTCAGGACGTCGCCGTCATCATTGATTTCCTCAGTTTCCTGGAGGACTACGTTGACGGGCATTTTCGCTACGAGGAACAGTGCATGGAAAGTTACCGCTGCCCGGCGCACCAGAAAAACCTCGAGGCTCACGCGTATTTCAAGCAGTTGTTCCAGCAACACAAGGATCACGCCCGGAAAGCTGGCTTCCGCCTCGAGCTGCTGGTCGAGCTGAACCGCGTCATCCACGCCTGGATTCAGGATCACATCCTGCACGTGGACACCGGGCTGAAGCCGTGCCTCGCGTCGCGCGCCGCCTGATTTGCGCTCGCTTCCGCGCGCGGTTCGTTTCAATATTTCCCGACGATGCCGCTCTTGCGCTATTTCAGGCTCTACGCCGCGCTGTGGAAAAACTCCGTTGCGCGCGAGATGTCCTTCAAGGGCAACTTCCTCTTGTGGATCGTCGTCGAACTGCTCTGGTTCGGCCTGCAACTCTGCTTCGTCTCCGTCATCTTTTCCCAGACCGAGACCGTCGGTTCCTGGACCCAATGGCAGATGGTGCTGCTCGTCGGCGCGAGCAACTTCATCCAGCAGTTATACCAGGCTTTCTTCCTGACCAATTGCACGAACCTTTCCGAACTCGTCCGCACCGGCAAGCTGGATTTCATGCTGCTGCTCCCGGTGAACACGCGCTTCCTCGTCTCGCTGCGCGTCGTGGATCTGGGCGCGTTCGTCAACGCCCTCTTCGCCGTGTGCGTGATGACGTATGCGGCGGTGAAGCTGGGCCTGCATCCCACCGCCGGCCAGTTTGCCGGGTTTGCCGCGCTGTGCGTCGTCGGGATTTTGATCCACTACTCGCTGATGTTCATCCTGGCGACGATTTGTTTCTGGACCGTGCGGGCGCAGGGCATCGTGTGGGGCTATTACAATTTGTTCAACATCGCGCGGCTGCCGGACGAGGCGTTTCACGGCGCGTTCAAGGCCGTGTTCACCTTTGCGCTGCCCGTGCTGCTGGTGAGCAACGTCCCCGTGCGCGTGCTGGCCGACAAATTCAATTCGCCGTACGCCTGGCTGCTGCTGCTTGGTCTGGGCGTGACGTGGGCGGCCGTGGCCGAATGGTTCTGGCGCCTCTCCGTGCGCCGCTACACCAGCGCCAGCTCGTGAAAAGAAATTAGGAACAACCCCTGAAGCGTGCGGCTTCACGCCGGCACCGGGCCGAACGAAATAATATTGCTGAACGGCGTGTTGGGTTTGTCATCACCACCCTTGGCCATTGCCAACGACCCAATTCCAATTACCAAATTGGCGATTGGCCATTGGTCATGGGAGATCACCGCGCCGCCGCCTTGGCCAATGCCTTGCGCAACGCCGTCAGCACCCGCGTCAGCGAAACCGGCTTGTCCTTCGCCCGTGGGAACGGGAGAAGGTGGCCACAGGCCGGATGAGGGTCGTGGAGCAAAAGCCACGGCTGGCCAACTTGCCACGCCGAAGCAGAGCGAAGGCGGGTCATCCGCACCCAAAACTGCCGCGACGACGCGAACGGCACCCGCGTCAGTTCGTTTTCTCCCTCTCCGCTCCTTCGGAAGGAGGGGAGAGGGCCGGGGTGAGGTGAGGTCCAAATGAATGACGATAATCTTTGACAGAAATTCGCAAGTCCGCTTTCATAACCCCATGATACCAAAAGCCGTCGCCAAAACAACCGTGCACGCACCCGTGCACAGGCTGCGGCATACTTCATAGTTAGGCAGCATTCGCACGCTATGAAATGTCCAAGCTGCAAGCACCAGTTCAGGCTCACAATGCGTGAGTATTTCAGAGAGCCGCGAGGCCGCCATAATTGTCCGGCGTGTCAGCGACGATTCAGGCTCAGGTATTCATTTTCATACATTTGTTTATTCGCTCTTGCAGTCTTCATTACTGCCGTGATTCCTTGGATTGTGGTTTATCATTTTACTCGTAGTGACCTATTTGGTTTTCTGGCGTTTTTCTTTGGGCTGTTTGTATTCACAGTGCCGATTGACAGATGGCTTGATGATAATTGGCGTAAGTCAGCAGAGATTTGAGTTATGATACACACGATGCCTAACAAGTCGCCGGAGCCAACCGCCGTTGGCGCTTGCAGTTCCGCTGTCGCGGTTCACGTCGCGAGTCGGCGGTGGCTCAGCTTTCTACGTTAGGCGTCATGAGGTTCCTTACACTATTTGCTTTTGCCTTACTGCTCAGTGGTTGTGTGAGCGAGCATTCCGCACGCCTCAAGCAGCAAGGCGTGACGGAGGCAGCAATAGATATGACTCAGAAAGGAGGTTATCGGCTTGATGAATTTCAGCCTCCTAAGGTTACTTACGATTCCAAAGAGATGCGTTGGTCCGCTTACTTCTACCGTAAGCCAAGACCTCCAGGTTCTTATGGTTGGAAGGGCATGGCTGCAGACGGCAGGAGTGGGGATGGGAATGGATATATCCTAATTCTCATAGACGACAAGAGTGGGGCTGGGAGTGGAAGATATATTCGCACTGATTGATTTATGACGCCTAACCAGTCGCCGGAGCCAACCGCCGTTGGCGCTGTCAGTTCCGCTATCGCGGTTCACGCCGCGAGTCGGCGGTGGCTCAGTTTTTTTCGTTAGGCGGCATGCGGAGTGTTTTGGCATTTTATATCGTCAGACTTTTTATGAAAACCGCAACACGATGGTTTTTAGTTTTAGCTGTGATCGCTTGTGGTAGTGCATTCGCAGCCGATATTGAGTTGATGGGGTATCCCACACCGACGGTGACATACAAGTTTGTAGTCTATGCCGGAAAGATAGACCGATGGGATTCAGCGTCCCAAGACTCGCCACCACTATCAGCAGGCAAGGCGTCCCAAGCAGCAAAGCAGTTTGTTCGCGCCGTGCCACTGCGTGATGATATGAAGGAGTGGCGTTTGAGCACGGTTACCCTAAAGCGGATGTCATCAACTCCAGAAGCGTGGCTTTACGTAGTTCACTATGATGCTCAACCGAAGGCGGATGTTTGGAATGGTCCAGTTCCGTGGATTGAGATACCGGTTAGATTTGATGGCACGGTGCCAAAACCAACAATCACCAAATCAAAATGACGCCTAGTCGCTGGAGCCAACCGCCGATGACGCTGTCAGTTTTGCTCCCGAGCCTTTGGTTCGCCGGGCCACGAGTCGGCGGTGGCTTTCTACGTTGGCGACAAGCGATAGAAAACTTAAAATGCGTATGAAAAAAGTCCTTCCAGCCATTCCGATTATTCTGTTTTGTTTGGTAGTGTTTGCGAGACCAGTTCCCATAATGCGTTACGACAAGCTCACCAAAGAGGCAGATTTAGTTGTCATCGCGACTCCGATTTCTGTCCGAGACACCGGCGAGAAGACCACGCTTCCCGGCATTGAGTATCGGTATAGCAATGAGATTGCGAAACCGTTTCCGGCATTTGTTGTTGAGACGACATTTACAAATTTGTCAGTGCTCAAAGGCGACACCAACGCTACGACATTTATATTTCATCATTTTCGTGCGGCAGACGGTTTTGGCGGTGGCTATGCGGCTCCTGGGCTTGTCAAATTCGACCCAAATCAAAAGCACGGCTACCTCCTGTTTCTCAAGCGAGAGTCGGATGGTAGATATATTTCGATGACTGGTCAGGCTGACCCTGTTTATGCCATCAAAGATTTAGGAGATTTATGGGGACAGTATCCTTGAGGTCGTCGCTCCTGCCTTTTGCTTTTGGCCTCGTTTCCCCGTAACGGCGGCTCAACCGACCGCCGCCCTCCGTTCCGTGGCGGACGATTGGAAAATTCCGCTGTCCGGCGGTTCCCCGTCTTCTGCCGGACAGCCAATCGTCCACGTTCTCGTCCGCGAAATCTCTGAAAAAACCGAGGGCGAGGTCGAGAACGACGGCGAGGAGGAGTGTCCAAACTTCATTTTCAGACCGGCTCGGAGACGGAACTGGGCGGGCCGCCAATCTGGCGGACAATGATCTGCGGGCGGCAAAAATGAAACGCGCCGGTGCCAGCCGGGTTCCGGGGGTTTTCGCGGGGGCACATCCGGGACGGCTGGCGCATCAGCGCCGGGCGGAGTTTGGTTTGACCGGACGCGGTTTGGTTGTTAAAAAGAGCCGTGCTTTTTCTACTTCCTTCCATCCTATGAGCAAAACCAAGCGTCCCCAATATTCCCGTATCCTTCTCAAACTCAGCGGCGAGGCCATGGGCGGGCGGGAGGGCATCGGCATCAACGCCGAGGCGGTGCAAAGCATGGCCGAACAAATCTGCGAGGTGCGCGAACTCGGCGTGCAGGTGGTCGTGGTGGTCGGCGGCGGCAATATTTTTCGCGGTTTGAGCGGCAGCCAGCGCGGCATCGAGCGCGCCACCGGCGATTACATGGGCATGCTCGCGACCATCATCAACTCGCTGGCGTTGCAGGATGCGCTCGAAAAGCTCGGCACGCCGACGCGGGTGCAGAGCGCCATCGCCATGTCGCAGGTCGCCGAGCCGTTCATCCGTCGCCGGGCGGTGCGCCATTTGGAAAAGGGCAGGGTGGTCATTTTCGGCGGCGGCACCGGCAACCCGTATTTCTCCACCGACACCGCCGCTGCGCTGCGCGCGAATGAAATCGGCGCGGAGGTGATTCTCAAGGCGACGAAGGTGGACGGCATCTACGATAGCGATCCGAAGAAGAATCCCAAGGCCAAGCGCTTCGCGCAGATCACCTACATTGACGCGCTGCAACGGCGGTTGCAGGTGATGGACTCCACGGCGTTCTCCCTGTGCATGGACAACAAGATGCCCATCATCGTTTTTGATTTCTTCCAGGCGCACAATTTGAAGAAGGTCGTCATGGGCGAAAAAGTTGGCACGCTCGTGACGGGCTAGTTTTGGTGGATGGGGGTTGGGATCTGGCATCCTCGTTTTTTCTTTTGCGCCGGACCGCTTTCCC
The DNA here is from genome assembly GCA_964444085.1 of uncultured Bifidobacteriaceae bacterium. Taxonomy (GTDB): domain Bacteria; phylum Verrucomicrobiota; class Verrucomicrobiia; order Limisphaerales; family UBA11358; genus UBA11358. The sequence goes on from CAYUGC010000010.1 coordinate 25,745, forward strand.
GTTGCGTGTGGAATGACCATTGCCACCCACCCCGCATGACGACGTCCCGATGGTCCTCGGCCTGTTCGCCGGCGCGGAATACGCCGGCGTCGGCGGGTGGGGAAATTTTCGATTGGCGGTTTGCGAGTCGCCGGTATTTCGAGGCCACGCAGACAACCCGTCAGCGCGTAAATCGCATATAGAAAATCGTAAATAGACCCCGAAGTCTGCCCCAACTGCACGCGAACGGCCCGCGCAACGCGCCCCCAGTCTCTGTTCTGGTCAGGGTTGCCGGTGGGCTTGGTTTCTTGATGGCCCGTTTGTAGGCCTCCGTCCAGACGGGAATCGGATAGACTTGGCGGAAATAATCAAAGCAGCGGATCATCGCGGCCTCGCTTTCCGGGTGGCGGGTCACGGCCTCGCTGATGAGCTGCCGCACCATTTCGCCGTGCTTAGCGTCCTCCGTGGCGTGATCAATGATGAATTTCAGACCTTCCGCCTGGAGCCCGTGTCGCTGGAAAACCGGAACCAGGGCTTGGGCTGCGCGCTTGGTCAGATGCTCAAATAGATATTCCGCTCCGAGATTGCCCCACGGGTTTTCAGTGTTGGTCATCCGCCACCAGACACCTGTGTTCGCATAGCAAGTGGATGGCATTGGTGTATTGCTGGCCTTATCGACCGAGTCGCCTGGCAACTGATGGTCGTGAAAGCCCCACCCGTTGAGGCCGGCCGCTTCAATTTTGTGAAGCATCAAATGGTTGAGCATGGTTTCCTCGCTTCCCGGCAGTCGTCCGATCATGTGAAAGCCTGCCTCCGTGGTATGCTGCTGATACCAGTAAATCGCGAGAAAAATTTCACGGAAAATTCGCCGGCAGGTTTCGGTGCTTGTCTTGGGATCCATCAAAGTATTCCAGAAAGGCTGCTCACGAACTTGGCGATAAACATCTTCCACACGGTCATCAAGGATTTTGACGACTTCGGCGGCGCGGGGCGCGTAACGGCCTTGCGCGGGAAGTTGTTCCGTTTCTGAGCTCTTTGGCTTGCTTTGATTCCTGCTTTGCCAAAGTGGGGTGCGGGAAAGAACATTCCGGTGGTGTTTTGATGGCTGGATGGCGCGCTGATCCAATCCATTCCGCAGCTCGCGCCGCCCGTGATCCGCGCCCGGCATGGGCTTGTCCATTTCCTCGGCGCATATCGAGTCGCGAAACCGATGGCCGGCTTCGAGTTCCACCGGCGGGGAGGCAAGGAGGATGTTCATGGGTTTGAGTTTTTTCAGCGGTTTTTATTTCGCAGCAGCAGCATGATTACTAAAATGCCAAAGCCGACGACGACGGGGATGATGAGCGGATGGTTCATGGCCGCAAAAATTGAATGGCTGACGGCTCCCCGCCGCCAGCCGGCCCCATTTCAGTCCGGCCAACCCCTTTACCGCTATGGCACTGTTCTGAAAAATGGATTCTTATGCCCCGCCGTGCCGCCCGGCTGCCCGCCCGGCGCTCCGTCCCGCCAACCCGGGCGCCGTTGGCTGGCCAGGGGGCATTGCTCGACCTCCGGCTTGCTGGCTTGCCCTGATATTCTCTGTTTTTCTTGGCCACGTTTTTTGATTTCCGGATGCCTCCCATATCCTGAACCATGTTTGTATCAGGGTTTTGGCGTTCCGTCTATCGGTGGAAATATCTACACTGGCGCTGGTAATGACAAAAATTATGGAATTCGATGACTCTGGGTTTGCCTGCCGGTGTCCGATTTGGAAAATGGCCGCATGGTGCATCATTCAGAGGACTGGGGGAAAATCAACGGCTGCCTGCTCCGCCTGTATCGGGAACTCGACGCCGAAAAACATTCCCGGCTGATGCTGGAAATCCTGAACGAACTGGTGCCCGGCGATTCGGTCGTGCTGAACTATTTCAAGCCGCCGCTGGAATTGAAGGCGCTCACTCTCCCCGAAAAATTGGCCACGCAGGCGCAGGTGGACATGGTCGCCAAATACGGCCATCAATCGCCCTACGGCACCTATTATGTAGCCACCCGTGACGCCTCGTGGAAGATGACCACCGACTTCATGCCCATTGAGGAGTTTCACCAGCTGGAATTGTACCGGCACGCCTTGAAGCCGCTGGGGATCAACTACCAGATCGGCGGTATCATCGCGGTGATGGACGGCACCTCGCATCTCGTCACCAGCCATGTCAACGCGCTGGTCTGCACGCAGGCCCGTGATTCACTCCATGAAATCAAGGCCGTGATGGACACCGCGCCGGGCGCCTACGGTTATTTTTACCCGGATGGCCGACTGGCCTGGCTGCAATCCAAGGCGGAAGCCTGGCTGTCCGAATTTTTCCCCGGCGAAACCCTGACGATGGATAAAATCCCGCACCCCGTGAACCGGCTCGTGGTGGATTCCTTTGCCAGTGAACACGCGCCCCGGCAACTCCAGCGGATCTTGGGCGATGAATCCCTGGCCATCTGTTTGGGCGGTTCGCCCCTCGGTGGCGTCATCCTGCGTTTGGAGCGCAAGCCGGTGCAGCCGCTGCCGCGCTTCCGTCCGCTGCCGCAGTTGAGCGCGCGTGAGAATGAAGTGTTGCAATGGATGAGCGAAGGCAAGCGCAACGGGGAGATTGCGGCTATTCTTGGCATCAGCGAACGCACCGTGGAAAAGCACGTCGCGGAAATCCTGGCGCACCTCGAGGCCGAGAACCGCGCCACCGCCATCATCCGCGCCCTGGAATTTTGTGCCGCCGCCGTCTGCGCCGAACGCTGAGTCTGGTTGCCTTGGTGGGGTGAGACTCCCGGCGAGCCGGTTAGAGCCGTTTCAAAAAATCTGTGGGCTGCCAAAAACTGGCGTGACCCGAATGCGCGCCAGCGTCTTGGACTGCGGCAGCCGTTGCTTTACCACCGGTTTAAAAAAGCTTTCAGCATTTCAGTTTTCAGCTTTTCAGCCTTTGGTTCAGGTCTCAGCCCGGCATGCCTCCGGTTTTGCCGCGCGCGATGGAGGAAGAGCTTGCTTTGTTGCGCCGCCATCACAACAGTCTTCGCCGTGCGGCGCAAACCATCGCCGCGCCATCATGCCCGAACTGCCCGAAGTCGAAATTCTCGCCCGCCACCTGCGCCCCCTCATTCGTGGGAAAACGATCCGTCATGTCCAGGTTCATCGCCCGAAGGTGTTGCAGCCCACCACGCCGGAAGCCTTGCGGCGGGGGTTGGTCGGCGCCACCTTCACCGCTTTGACGCGGCGCGGGAAATATCTCCAATTTGAACTGCGCCCCCCAAAATCCCGCAACCGGATCATTCTGCTCGGCCATCTCGGCATGACGGGCCGGATGTATCTCGCGCCGAAAAGCGAGCCGCTGCCGAAACACGCGGCGGTGATCCTGGAACTTGGTGCAAAGAATTTCATCTACGAGGACCCGCGCTATTTTGGCCGGCTCACGCTGGATCTGTCGGCCATCGAAAAACTGGGACCGGAGCCGTGGGACCAGGAATTCACGCCGGAGATTTTCCATCAGGCGCTCAAAACCTCGCGCCAGCCGGTGAAGGTGAAGCTGCTCGACCAGTCGCTGGTCACCGGCGTGGGCAACATCTACGCGAGCGAGGCGCTATTCCGGGCGGGCATTTCCCCGCGCCGCGCCGCGAACCGGCTGACGCTGACGCAGGCCGGGAATCTATTGCACTGCGTCCGCGAAGTGTTGCAGGCGGCGATTGATGGTGGCAGCACGATTCCGTTGAATTTCAGCGCGCACCAGTCGGACGGCCTGTTTTATTACGGCCGCGCGGCGGGCGCGGGGGATTTTTTCGCCGAGCGGCTGCTGGTTTACGACCGCGCCGGCAAGCCTTGCGTCCAATGCGGTGCGCCCGTCCGCCGGATTGTGCAGGCGGCGCGGAGCACTTTTTTCTGCGCGCGTTGCCAAAAAAGCTGACGAAAGAATTGACGAATGCGCGGCGGTCTGTAAATTATTCATCCCTTTGCGTTCCAGAGTAGCTCAATGGTAGAGCACGCGGCTGTTAACCGTGATGTTGAAGGTTCGAGCCCTTCCTCTGGAGCCATTTTTTTTCTTGGCTTTCTGCAGAATTTTCCAGTCCTCAAGCCGGAGGCAAACCGTGGTTTTTTGGGTTTTCGCTGTCCATTTTTAGACACCCCGGCTTTCGCGGTTGAAGGCCATGAATTCACCCTGCCGCAGATTCGGCATCGCGTTTTGCCCACCCGCATGGGGATGGTCCGTTTTTCGCGCGCTGGGCACCACCTTCATGTCCGCATTTTAACCCGAAACCCGAAGCGGAATGGAGCAGAAGCCAAATGCTGAAAAGCTGAAAACTGAAATGCTGAAAGCTTTTTAATAACGCTGCTGATCTGCTTTCATGCTCCCCCTGCCTTTCCAGAATTATCCGGCGGCGTCACCACGGCCGCCTCGGCCGCATCCACCAGCCCGCGCAATTGCCCGTGCCGATGCGCGAAGAACCACAGGCCGACTGCCGCCGCGACGCAGCCCAAAATCAGCAGCTCATTCCCCACCACGAGCGATGGCAACACCATCAACGCCACGCCGCCAGCGGTGAAGGCGATGCTGGTCGTCACGCTGCCGATGATGGCGCTCAGCGGCGGATAAAACATGGACGCCAGACCGAACAGAAACATGGCGACGCCGACCCACACGATGCCCTTGAGGCTCGCCAGCTTCGCGCTCAATTCGCGCGCCGTATCCTTCTGCGCCGCGCCCAGCTCCGTCTTTGCGCGCGTCTCCTCATGCTCGACGACGGGCATTGGCGCGCTCACGACGACGGCTTGCGTATTCGTCACCAGCGCTCCGCCCGCGTCGGCCACGACGTGCGCCTCCATCAGCCGCGAACCCGCCGGCACGGTGTAAGATTTCGTGCGCACCGTCTCTTGATCCTGCCGCGACACTTGCGCCGGGTTGTCGCCTTGCACGACGCTTTGCTCGATGCCTTGAGTGGATTTACTCACCGTCGTAGCCTTGCCGCCCTTGAGTGGCGCGGTCGAACAACCAGCCAGGCTGATTGCCACCAGTGTAATGCAAAGTGTTTTCATATCTGTGTTCATCTGTGTCCATCCGTGGTTAAAGTTCTTTCCGTTCCTGAAACCGACGCAATTCAAACGCGCACTCGCGCAACGCCTCGCTGTTCTGGTCGAGGCACACGGCGAGCTTCAGCGCCGTCTCGTTTTGCTTCTCGATGATTTGCGCCAGCGCGGCGTGATGTTCATTCCGCAGCTCCTTGTGGTCCGCAATCACGGCCTGCAACTGGCGCACCAGCCAGTAAATCACAATGCCGCAGCCGATGAGCAGCAGGCAGAACGCGGCGAGAAACAGCCAGCGGTCATTCATGCCGGCGGCGTGGTCAATCGCCTGGATAAATTCGGTCGGATTCATATTTGTGGTCATGGAATAATTGGCGGGTGCGGCTCGCACCTAGGTCCGCACCAGTTTCACGGCCCCGCTCCTGGCTTGGATCAGCGAACCAAACTTTGCGAGCAACGCCTGGACGATGGCGGGAATGATCGGCCGGCGATCCGTCTTGTCGTAGCCGGTTTGAACGCCGCCAGCGTTGTAATACTTCAGCCCTTCACCGGCGGGCGCCGCCGTGCGGTCGGCAATCAAAAGTTCCCGCGCCAGCTCGCACGCGGCCTCGACGACGGCCTTGGGCACGGCATCATCCGCCAGCACGTCTGCTTCATCGGGGATGCGGCACTGCCGCCGCGGCCATTGCAACGCCTGGCTGGCCACCGACCGCGCGCCGCCGAATTGGTATTGCGCATCCATCAGCCGCGACGCCATCACCAGCGCCACGGCCTTCTGGTCCGCTGTCGCGCCCGTCCACGCCGTCGCATACAGATGGCCGTCGTGATAGGCGTTGCCATCGGCCACATCGGCATAGCTGTTGGCATTGGCCAGACCGGCACCGGTCTCCTTGATGAGCGTGAGCGCCATAAAATTTACAGGCCGTCCGAATGGACCACGTTCGAGTAAGGCGGCACATCCACGCCGTTGTCATCGCAAACACACACGCGGAAATAACCCGCGGCACCGCTGCAATCCCGATTGCCATCCGACCAAGGACAAGCATCGAAAGCATCGCTGGGCCACGTCACGCCATCGGCGGATTGGTAGATGCTGAGGCTGCCAAAGGGGCTGGTGAAATTCAGCGTCCAGGTCAAATGGCCATGACCATTCGACGTGAGCAGGATGGCCGGGGCCGGCGCGGCCAGCGCCGCCGCCCGCGTCCGCCGCCGCTTTTGCAGCCACGTTGCCAGCCAGCCACGGCGGTTAATTTTGGGGAGCGATGGCATTCTTCACCTTGCGTTTGAGCGTCGTCCCGTTCACTGGACGTTCGATGTCGGATGTTGGCGGTTGGCTGTTTTCCGCCGGCGGTTGGGTTGCCGCCACCGGTTCATCCGCCCGCCGTCCGCAATGGGGACAGGCTGAAACCGGGGTTTCCGCCGGCAGGGTGGCCGTTGTCAAAGGCCGCCGTTGGCGCCGGATGAAGGAATAAAGTCCGTTCATGGATTTTGGAATTGAGATTTGCGATTTACGAAGACGTCACGAGCGACCGCCGCGCGTAAATCGTCATTCGTAAATCGCAAATGGATTTTCACACGTTGTGGTCAATCGCCACCATGCGGATGTTTTTCGCCTCGAACACCCGGGTCCAGTTGGCGACCGTCTCCAGTTCCGCATTGGTCGGACTCGAGCCGGCCAGGCTGGCGCTGGTGAACTTCACACCGCGCGGGTGCAGGAGGTAGCGACGCCGGTTGATGAAGTTCGTGTCGCTATCCAGCGCGGCCCGCGACCACTCAACGGCCTTCGTGCCGAACCCGCCTTCCACCGGATCATTGAGCGTCGCGTTGCCGCGACCGAAGCAGCCGGGGCCGAACAGGAACGACGTATAGACGTAACCGCTCGTGGTGCCCGCGCGCACCGGCAGGGTGTCGTCAATGATGACCCGGCGGCCCTGGAACACCTTGACCGTCATCTTGCCCTCGCTGTCGGGCAGGTAATCAATCAGGTCCAGCTTGCGCAGCCCGGCCTCGACGGCGGAATGCACCGCCAGCGCCGTCAGGTTGTCGCTGCAATCGCCGAGCTTCACGGTCGCATCCACAAAGGTGTCGCCGTTCAACTTGGTCGCCGCCGAATAGCTGCCGGTGGCTTCCGCGCCAATCGCCAGCTTGTGCGTGGCCGCCAGCGTGCCGCCCGTGCCGAACAAACCTTTCAGCACCGAGATGACATACGCCTGATCCGTGCGCGCCCAGTAAGCGCCGACGAGATCGAGCAGCCCATTCAGCGGATCGGAACCCGCCAGCGCGCCGACCAGATCATTCGCACCCCACGCCTGGGCGTCGTTGTTCAGGATGGCGACATCCTTGCTCGCCGTGATTTTGTTCACCGCCAGCGTGGCGCTGTCCGCCAGGATTTGCCGGTTGGGCGAAATGTCCTGCCAGAACGGCATGTCAATCGTCTTGCCGCCGCCCGCCGCCAAAGCGTCGAAATGAGGATTCAATTCGACGATGCCGCTCTGGATCAAAGCGGACTTTGCCGCCGTGCGCTCCAGCGCGTAGTTTTCAAAAATACTCGGAATGATGATGTCCGAGATCAGGGTCTTGGCCATAATGTTGGTCTTTCGTTTTGTAGCGGCGGTCTATGACCGTCGCTGATTTTTGTTTTGTCCCGCGCGTCAGCGCATTGGCCCTGACGCAGTCAGGCCGAAGCTTTCAGCCGGGCCGCCAAGCCCGGATCGTTCTTCAGCAGTTTCACTTGTTCGGTGAGGTTCCAACTTTCCTTGCGGAACGGATTTGCCACACCGCTACCGGCTCCACGGGAGCCTGAGCCAGTGGCACCGCCACCAGCGTTTGCTTCAAACAAGTGGGGAGCGTCGGACACCAACGCATCCACCCATTCAGCCAAAGTCATCGGCGAGAACCCGTCCTTGCCCGTGCGGGGTTTGTCGCCGTCAAAAGCCTGGGGCGCACCGCCCACCAGCTTGAAAGCACTGCGTGCCCGCGACGTGACGTCGGGAATGGCGGTGGGCCTCAGGCCCCGCTTGGTGGCCTCGGTGACGACCGCCTGATCAATCAGCAGCGCGGAAAGTTTGCCATTCAGCGCGTCACGCTCGGCGGCCACGGGACCGACCGCCGCCTTGAGCTTGTCGGCCAGCACTTCCTGAAACTTGCCGTCCTTCAAACGCTGCTCTTCCTCCAGCCGCGCCTTTTCCGCCGCGAGCTGGCGGACTTCTTCCGGGTCAATGCCTTCAAAGCGCTGGAGCAGCGCGTCGCGCTCCTTCACCACGGTGATGTTCGTCAGCCGCAATTCCTCGTTGCGCTCGGAATCCAGCAGCCAGGCGCCATCGCGCTCGACGTAGAACGGTTTCAGTTCCGCCGGAATGTCACCGGTGCTCGCGTATTTATTTTTCAGTGCCATAAACTGTTTTGGTAGGGCGGACCTGCTGGTCCGCCGGGTTAATCACTTTGCGCCTTGGCGTCTTTGCGTGAGGTGGTGTCCCCACCATTAGGAAAGATCCCGGCCGGATTCTCATGACCGTTTTGGCCAATAAGGTTTTTTTCCTCACCATCCGTGCGACCCGTGGGCAGGACTTCACCTTTGCGGAAGAGATCGAACATGGTGGCCTGACTGATGGCGCCAGCCTGCCAGGCCGAGACGACGGCGGTGAGTTCCTGGCTGGTCAGACCTTTGGCGGTGAAGTCGGTGTTGATCTGAATCAGCACCAAGTCTTCACTGACATCTTCGGGACACGGTTCAGTCGAGTTCCACCAATAGACCCAGCGCAGGACTTGGCTGATGGAGTCAGAGACAGACAGGGCCAAGGTCATCAAGATGCTGTTCTCGCCGGCCTGACGGAGTTCGATGGCATCAGCGGTTTCGCCAACCCGTTTGGTGTCTTCCAGCATCCGGGAGCCCAGCACGGCCATCAGCCGTTCATCACGGCTCTGGGCATTTTCAAAAGTGGACAAGCCATGACCTTTGAATTCGAGGAAGCCAGCCGTGGCACCGGGAGCATCGGCCACCCAAGCCGTGCTGCTGCCAATGCAGAGTTCTGATTCCTTGTCGAAGCCCGACACCCAGGCCGTGGGCAGGGCCGTGAAGTGCAAGCCGTGCTTGTAGTCGGCATCGAGCCGGTAGTGGTCGAGGTTGACACAGATGATGTCGGCGAGCGGCATCTTGTCCACGGCGGGCAGGGCATTGCGCGGACCATGAAAGATGAAGGGAATCAGCGGCAGCGGTTTGCCGAGGCGGAGCGGCACCCGGGTTTCCGTCAGCGTCCAGCCGGCGGCTTTGTCGGTCGGCTTGTTCTCCCAGATTTCGACGACGTATTTGGGTGGCACCCGCGTCTCGCGGGTCGTTTCCGGCGTCCCGCCGGAAACCTCGTTGACCAACTTCAACACCCGAACGGTTTCCGTCATCTTCAATGCAAACGGATCCAATTCATCGGGACGCTCCACGACTTCGCGGAGGGCGATCATCGTCACCACATTGCGGCCATTGATGCGGGCCGTCTGCCAGTTCAAAATATCCTCGGCGGCGTAGCGGACGACATAGGCGCGCTCTGCCCCCGGTTGGCCGGAGCGGCTCGCACTGCTGCCGGCCCAGTCAATCAGCGTGCCACAGCGGCCCAGCGCCAGGACTTCACCCACGACACCCTTGCAAAAAGTGAAAAGAGACGTGCCCATCAAATCCACGTCATCCGAGAAGAGACGCAGGGCACCGCCCACACCGGCAACACTCCCTCGCCGCTCTGGGGAGAGGTGCGTCCGTCCATTCTGACTGCCCACTTCTTGACGGGCGTCGGGCAGTTTGACTTCGGGATCACGACGAAAGAGCAGGCCGAGAAAACCATCACAGGTGCGACTCGTGGCGTTGAAAAAACAGGCGCGGGATTTGTAGTCGAAATATTCGCTGTCGGATTGCGAATCGAGACGGGGCAGATACTTGATGCCCCCAAGCTTCACGGCGTCCTCGCCGGCGATGACATCACGAGCGCGCAACCACGTTGCGAGGTTCGCGTCGTAATCAGGATGGGTGGAGTTCGCCGGCACGGGCGAACCTTAGCACGGGATTTTTTCACAACGGCGCGGCGGATTTTCGTCGCCCGAACGGCACCCCCATGCGACCACCA
>CAYUGC010000011.1:0-34412 GCA_964444085.1 uncultured Bifidobacteriaceae bacterium
TGAAACATCGGCATGTGCTGGTGGATGGTGACCTCGAACCACTCCGGCGGCGCGGCTGACAACAGCGCGTCGAGCTGCGTGACGTTTAGGTCGTAGCTGGCGGTGACGCGTTCCAGGCCGAAATGATTCTTGAAATAGTCCGCCGTGACACGGTTCGCCACGTTCAGCGAGAAATCCCCGACGCGCCGCGTGTCCGCGAAAAATTTCAGGTGATCATAATTGCGGACGAGATAGCCGTCGGCGTTGCACGAGCGGACCTGGTTCAAAATCCACTCGTCACCCGGTTTGAAAATGCGCGGCGGGGCGACGAAGATGCCGGGCGCGGATGGAGAATTGAGAATGGAAGCTGGAGCCGAGCAGCCGCGCGCGGTGTGAAAAGTCGTCACCGCCTCGCGGTATTTTTTCGGGTCTTCAAACTCGCAATAAACCGTCGTCACGCCGCATTTCAGCGCCGCGTCGAGCTGCGCGAGATTGCGGACGAGGACGATCAGGGTAGCACCCGCGTCCCGCGGGTGAAATTCGGCGTCCCGCCGAATTTCGGAGCGACGGGTCGCATCGGTTGGAGCTAACGAACTTCCAGGCAAATCATGTCTCCCTCCGGTTTCCGGCGCGATGCCCGAAACGACCGGCCGGAGACCTGTGCTACCACCAACCATGAGTTGCCACCTTTTGGGCAGGGCGCGGAGTTTTTCCAGTTCGGTGGCAAACTCGCGGCGGAGGCGGTTCAATTCGCTCACCGGCACCAACACTTCGCCGGATAAAAAGTTTTTCAGCGCGCCGAGCTTGAACGGCGTGCCGCCAAGCCGGCCCAGTTGGTCGCGCAGTTTTTCCTCCGTCAGCGGAACTTTCTCCGCCTTCGCCAGCGGCATGGCGGATTCCACTTTCACGACATGGCCTTCCTCGTCGCGCGCGATGACCGTCAATGGCTGGCCGGCGTGCCCGTGAACTTCGATTTCAATCGGGCGATGAAAGCGGATCTTGTCGCCGTCAAAAGTCTGGCGGAGCTGCTTGTCGAGTTCGGGATCGTTCGTCTTCCAAATCTTGTCGCCGATGTGGACGCGGAGATAATCAATGTTGCCGTAGCCGAAACGCAGTTCGGTCAATTTCTCGCCGGGAATCTTGAAGCGCGGTTCCTGGATTTCATAAATGCGCCCGCCTTCCTCTTTTTCATCCGGCTTGCCGGCGTCGAAAACAATGCCGTCGCCCAGTTTCACCGGTGCGGCGAGATTCACGATGACGCCGTCGCGGACGATTTTTTTCACCTCGCCCAGATAGACGCCGCGCTTTTTGCCGAACCGCGCGTGGACAAGTTTTCGATTATCCGTGCCGCCGAACCAGCCGGTGAACAGCCCGCGCGAAAAGGACATCTCCACTTCGTATTGACGATGTGTGGTTTCGGATTTACGCGTGGCTGGATCGGCGGCGCATGAATCGTCAATCGTCAATCGCAAATCATCCAGCGCCTTGCGATAGACGCGCGTGATGCTGGCGACGTATTCGGGCGACTTGAGCCGGCCTTCGATTTTCAGCGAGGCGACGCCGGCGCGGACGAGTTCGGGCAACACCTCCAGCCCGGACAAATCCTGTGGACTCAGCAAATATCTTTTGTCGCCGAGCGGAACTTGCGCGCCGTCGGAAATCAAATCGTAGGGCATCCGGCAGGCCTGCGCACATTCGCCGCGATTGGCGCTGCGCCCGCCGAGCGATTCGCTCGTCAAACACTGGCCGGAATACGCCACGCACAGCGCGCCGTGGACGAAAACCTCCAGCGGCATGGTGGTGGGGCGAGCGTCCTCGCAAGCCGCTTCGTCGGCCGAAAGTTCGGCGCGCGGGGACGCTCGCCCCACCAGATTAATTTTCTCAATCTCCGCAATCGAACATTCGCGCGCCAGCACCACCAGGTTGCAGCCGAGGTCGCGGCAGAATTCCACGCCGGCGGCGCTGGTCACGGTCATCTGCGTCGAGGCGTGGATGGGAAAATCCGGCGAAAGTCTGCGGATGAGTTTGCAGATGCCCACGTCCTGCACGATGGCGGCATCCACGCCGGCCGAAATGATGGCGCGCAGATAATTTTCCGCGTCGGCGATTTCATTTTGAAAAACCAGCGTGTTGAAGGTGACGTAGCCCTTGACGCCGCGCCGGTGTAGAAACTCCATCAGCCTCGGCAGATCCGCCTCGGTGAAATTGTTGGCGCGCATCCGGGCGTTGAACTTGTCGAGGCCGAAGTAGATCGCGTCCGCGCCGTTCTCCACGGCGGCCTTGGCGCACTCCCAGTCGCCGGCGGGCGCGAGCAGCTCCGGCAAATGCGATTTGCGGATTGCGGATTGCGGATTCACGGCTTGTGGAACAGCGCCAGTCATTGCCCTGACAATTTAGCAGCGAAGCGACGATGGCACAAAACATCTTCGCGCTTGAAAAATCAGTTTTAATCTGGGTTTATCTGTGTGAATCTGTGGCAGCAAAATGATCCATCCCACGGCCATCATCCATCCGTCGGCGAAACTCGGCGCCAACGTTCGCGTCGGCGCGTATGCCGTGATTGACGCGGATGTGGAACTCGGCGCGGACTGCGTGGTCGGGCCGCACGCCTACCTGACGGGCGTGACGAAAATCGGCGCGGGCAACCAGTTCCACGCCGGCAGCGTCATCGGCGACGCGCCGCAGGATTTGAAATACCACGGCGAACCGACGCGCCTCGTCATCGGCGACCACAATGTCTTCCGCGAACACGTCACGATCCACCGCTCGAACAAGCTGGATGAGGACACGGTGGTCGGCTCGCATAATTTTTTCATGGCCGGCTCCCACGTCGCGCACAACTGCCTGGTCGGCAACCACGTCATTTTCGCGAACGGCGCGACGCTGGCCGGCCATGTCACCGTGCAGGATCGCGCGTTCATTTCGGGTAACTGTCTCGTGCATCAGTTCTGCCGTGTCGGCACGCTGGCGATCATGCAGGGCGGCTCGGCCATCAGCAAGGATCTGCCGCCGTTCACCGTGGCGCGCGGCGACAACGGGATTTGCGGCCTGAACACCGTGGGTTTGCGCCGCGCCGGCTTTTCCGCCGGGGAGCGGCTGGAGCTGAAAAAACTTTACCATTTTCTGTTTCGCGGCGGCCAGACGCTGCGCGCCGCGCTGGCCGCGGCGGAAACGATTTTCACCAGTCCCGGCGCGAAAACGTTGCTGGCCTTCACCGCCGCCGCCAAGCGCGGCGTGTGCGCGGACACCGGCAGCACCGGGCGCAATCCCGACGAAACATGAACCCGCCTGAATACAAAGTGATGGGCGAGGACGGCCAGGAATACGGGCCGGTTCCCGACACGCAAATCCGCCAGTGGATCATGGAGCAGCGGCTCGACAAAAAGTCGCCCGTCCTGCCGCCGGGCGGCAAGGATTGGGTTTTCCTGGGCGCGCTGCGGGAGTTTGACGACCTGTTCAACCCGCCCAAGCCGGTGGATCACCGGCAGCGGCTAATGTGGCTGCTCGCGGCGGCCAGCGTTGTGCTGGGCGCGCTGGTGATTGTCGCGCTGCGCCGGCTCACGCATCATTGATATGTATAAAATCATCGGCAACGACGGTCGCACCTACGGGCCGGCCACGGCGGCGCAAATCCGCGAGTGGCTTGCGCAAAAACGCGTCGAGAGCCGCACGCCCGTCCTGCCCGAGGGCGCCAGCGAGTGGACGTATCTCGGCCTGCTGCCGGAATTCACCTGCGAATGTGGCGGCCCGCCGCCGGTCATCGCGCCACCGCCGCCGGCGCGCCGGTCGAACGGCTTTGCCACCGCCGGCTTTGTGTGTGGTCTGTGCGGGCTGATTTCCTGCGTGTGCTGCTGCGCCTGTCCGTTCAACCTCCTCGGCCTGGTTTTTTCCCTCATCGCGCTTGTGCAGATCGGCAATCAGACCAATAAGGACGCGGGCTGGGGCCTCGCACTTGCCGGCCTGATCTGCTCGGCCGTCGGCCTGCTGCTGTCGCTGGGTTTAGGCATTTTCCAACTGGCGCTCACGCCGGCCAACGTGAGCTGGCACCTCGGCTCGATTTGAATGACCGCGGTTCCGCCCAAGATTTCCGCGGTGGCGACCGCCAACCGGCTGGCGGCGGCCATCCTCGCCGCCCTCGCGGTCGCCGGCGCGGCGGTGGTTTTCTTCTTCAATCCGGCGACGCACGCGTTTTATCCCGTGTGCCAGTTTCACCGGCTCACCGGGCTGGAATGTCCCGGCTGTGGCGCGACGCGCGCGGCCTACGCGCTGCTGCACGGAAATTTTTCCGCCGCGCTGCGCGACAACGCGTTGTTCGTCCTGTCGCTCGGCGCGCTGGCGGCGCGGGGCGTTTGGTTCGGCTGGAAATCTTTTTGCGGACGCGCGACCGGCGAATTTTTCCCGGTGAAATTTCTCTGGCTGCTCCTCGCCGCCGCGCTGGCGTTCACCGTGCTGCGCAACCTGCCGGGCTTCGCCTTTCTCAACCCGGGATGAGCAAGCCCGCCTCCCATCGCGCGCGGCTGGTCGCGTTCGTGCTGGCGGCCCTGCCGGCCCTGCTGCGGGCGGACCCGGTCCTTTCCCCGCTGTTTGCCGACAACGCCGTGCTCCAGCGCGATGTTGCAGTGCCCGTGTGGGGCACGGCCGCCCGCGGCGAAAAAATCACGGTTGCGTTCGCCGGCCAAACCCGGAGCACGGTCGCCGGTGCCGGCGGGGACTGGGAAGTGTCGCTCGCGCCCCTGCCGGCCCGGACCGGCGGCACCTTGGTTGTCACCGGCCGGAGCACCCTCACCCGCACGAATCTCATCGTCGGCGACGTCTGGCTTTGCGCGGGCCAATCGAACATGGGCCTGCGGGTGTCCGAAGCCGCCCAGGCCGCCGCGGAAATCGCCGCGGCCAGCGAGCCGGACATCCGCCAGTTGTGCGTGCCGCAAAATCCCGCGCCGGAGCCGCAGCCGGACACGGCCATCCATGCCGGTTGGCAGCCGGCCAGCCCGCAAACCGCCGGTGATTTTTCCGCGGTGGGATTTTTTTTCGCGCGGGAAATCCACGCGTCGCTGGGGGTGCCGGTCGGTTTGATTCACAGTTCCGCTGGCGGCACGCCGATCCATTCCTGGCTGTCGCTGGCCGCCCTGGAAACCTTGCCCGGCTTCCGGCGGGCCTTCGGGCATTTCAACGCCCGCCCCGGCTCGCCCGCCGTCGCCGCCTTTTTGCCGGCGCGGCTTTACAACGGCATGATCCATCCCTTGCTCCGCTACCGCCTCAAGGGCGTGCTCTGGTATCAAGGCGAGGGCAATGCCGGCGGCAATCCCGGGGAATATGTCCTCCAGCAAAGCCGGCTGATTGAGAGCTGGCGCGCGGATTGGGGCGGAACCGCCTTCCCGTTTTATTTCGTGCAACTGCCGAACTGGAGCAATCCGGACGACGCCTCGCAAAAGCAATGGGCGTATTTCCGCGAAGGCCAGGCGGCCTGCCTGAAGCTCGCGAACACCGGCATGGCCGTCACCCTGGACGTCGGCGAACCCGGCAGTCTCCATCCGAAAAACAAACAGGCCGTCGGTCACCGGCTCGCGCTCATCGCCCTCGCTGAAACCTACCGGCAGCCCGTCACCGCGAGCGGGCCGGTGATGGTCGCCTGCGTGGTGCAAAACCAATCCCTCCGCGTGCGCTTCGCCCATGCGCTCGGCTTGCAGACGCGTGACCGGCAGCCGCCGGCCGGTTTCGAAATCGCCGGTGCGGACGGGAATTTTTCACCCGCGCTGGCCGAAATCGAGGGGGACACCGTGGTGGTGACCAGCCCGCAAGTCGCCCGGCCCGCCTGGCTCCGCTATGCGTGGGCCGACAATCCGACCGTGAACCTGTGCAATGCCGCCGGCCTGCCCGCGGCCCCCTTCCGCCTGGATCAACCGGCCCGCTGACCGGCAACTTTCGAGTTTCGGAAAACCGCCGGCGGCGTTAGTCTTGCGCGATTGAAAACCGGCCTGCTCCAGCTTAATCCGACCATCGGCGCGTTCGCGGCCAACCGCGAAAAACTGCTCGCCGCCTACGCCGACGCCGTGGCGCGCGGCGCGGAATTCACCGTCGCGCCGGAACTTTTCCTCTGCGGCTACCCGCCGCGCGACCTGCTGCTGCGCGAGGATTTTGTCGAAGCCAACCTCGCCGCGCTGGCGGAAACCGCAAAGCAAATCGGCAGCGTTCCGCTCTGCGTCGGCTTCGTCGAAAAGAATTCCGAGCGGCCCGGCCGCGCGCTGAAAAATTCCGCCGCCGTTTTGCAGCATGGCAAAGTGGTTTGGACCACGACCAAAAGCTTGCTGCCGACCTATGACGTTTTTGACGAGGACCGGTATTTCGAGCCGGCAAAAAAAATCGCGCCGTTCGTTTTCAACGGCCAGAAAATCGGCCTGACGATCTGCGAGGACATCTGGAACGATGAGGATTTCTGGCCGGAGCGTTTGTATCGCCGCGACCCGGTGAAGGAGCTCATTTCCCAAGGTGCAGAAATCATCCTGAACCTCTCCGCGTCGCCGTGGCACGATGGCAAGGAAACGACGCGGCTGGAAATGCTGCGCCGCGTGGCGCGCGATGAAAAGATCCCGCTGGCGCAGGTCAACGCCGTCGGCGCGAACGACGAATTGATTTTCGACGGCCACAGCGTCGCGCTGGACGCCAGCGGCGAGGTCCTCGCGCTGGGCCGGGGTTTTGCGGAGGAGGTGCTGGTGGTGGACCTCGCCCCGGGAGCGCCGGCATCCTGCCGGCAGGAAGGCCGGATGCCCGCCGGCACGGATGCCGGCGCTCCCGGCTTTCCGCCGCGCGAGGAACTGCTGTTTTCCGCGCTGTCCTTGGGCATCCGCGATTATGTGCGGAAGTGCGGATTCAAGTCGGTGCTGCTCGGCTTGTCCGGCGGCATTGACTCCGCGCTCATCGCGGTCATCGCGGCGGACGCGCTCGGCGCGGAAAATGTCCTCGGCGTGGCCATGCCCGCGCGGTATTCGAGCAGCGGCAGTTTGACCGACGCGGAAAAGCTGGCGCGCAATCTGGGCATCCGCTACGAGGTTTTGCCGATTGAGCCGGCGTTCAATGCGGTTGAGGCGCAGTTGCAAAAAGTTTTTGCCGGCACGAAGCCGAATGAGGCGGAGGAAAACATCCAGTCGCGCCTGCGCGGCGTGACGCTGATGGCGCTGTCGAACAAGTTCGGCGGCCTGGTGCTGACCACGGGCAACAAATCCGAGATGGCCGTGGGCTACTGTACGCTTTACGGCGACATGAACGGCGCGCTCGCGCCCATCGCCGATGTGCTGAAGACGGACGTCTATAAAATTTCCAAGTGGGTGAACCGCGCGCGCGAAATCATCCCGAACGATTCCCTCACCAAGCCGCCGAGCGCGGAATTGCGGCCGGGGCAGCAGGACCAGGATTCGCTGCCGCCCTATGAGATTTTGGACGCAATCCTGGATTTGTATGTGGTGAAAAATCTGGGCAAGGCGGAAATCATTGCGCGCGGCTTTGACGCGGCGGTGGTGAACGACGTGGTGAACAAGGTCACGTTCAGCGAATACAAGCGGCGGCAGGCCGCGCCGGGTTTGAAGGTGTCGCCGCGCGCGTTCGGCATGGGCCGGCGGATTCCGGTGGCGCAGAAATTCCGCACGGCGGCGTGACGGGCGAAACTTTTTCCGGCCGCCGGCTCAGAGCCGTTTGAAAAAGGTGGCGTCGGCCATCTTGGCTGACGTAGAGCCGAGGCTTCCAGCCCGGCGGATCGGCGTGACCACGGATAAAACCTCGGTAAAGTCAGAGCGTTTCGCCCAGCGAAGCGTTTTTCCGGGCGGCAGGATGCCTGCCGCCACATTTTCAGACCGGCCCTCAGATGATGTAGTCGGCGAGCTGCGCTTGCGTGGTCTCCAGGATGACTTGAAAACAGTCGTCCGTGCTTTGCACCGAGGTGTCAATGTAGTTGACGCATTCCTGCGGGCGCGGGGCTTCAAAGGGATAATCAATCAGCAGCTTGATCTGGCCTTCCTTGGCGCGTTTGTAGATGCCCTTGGGGTCGCGCTCCATGCAGACGGCGAGCGGCGCGTGGATGTAATACCAGATCAGCCGGGAACCGAGCGTCTGGCTGACGAGGTCGCGGTGGCGGTGTTCGGGCGCCATGGTGGAGACGACCACATTCAGCCCTTGCTGGGTCAGCAGCCGCGCGACCTCGGCGATGCGCCGGTGGTTTTCCAGCCGCGCCTCGGACTTGAAGCCGAGGTCGGAGCAAAGCGATGAACGCATCTCGTCGCCGTCGAGGTAGATGGCGGGGATGCTGCGGTTGTGCAGGCCGTCCAGGAGCCGGCGGGCGAGCGTGGTCTTGCCCGCGCCGGAACGGCCGTAGAGCCAGAAAACTTTGGTGAGGTTGACCATAAAAACTGCGTTGAACCAAGCTGTCAGCCTAGACGCTGGGCGGCGACAGACAAGAAAATTTACCCCCCGCCGCCCGCCCGCCGGCAACCCGGTGGCCGCGGCTAACCGCCGTTGGGTTTCCGGTGGCGGAAAAGAATGTTTTCCTTGCGGATGCGGTTTAGCAGGAGGAGCACCACCACGGTGACGGCAACGCGCATCGGGAAGTTCCAGACAAAAACCTCGGTGAGGGTGTAGTGGCTTAATTTGTTGGTGGCGTATTCGACCCAGCTGCTCGCCCCGGCGGCCAGCAGGGCGGCGAGGACGCCCCAGCGCAGGCCCAAAACCAGGGTGACCATCATGCAGGGGAGAAGGTAAAGCGGCAGGAAAATCATGCGCGGATCGGTGATGTAATCCAGCGCCGTGACGCCGGCCAGCGCCGTGACGCCGGCCAGCGTCACCAGCCAGTTGTCGGCGAACTTCACGGACGGGCTGGCGGCTGGCGGCCGGTGATGGACGATCTCCCTTTGTTTATGGATGCGATCCACGAACAGCACGCATATTTGCAGGATGATGAAACGCATGACGGTGTTCCATAGCATCACGTCGGCATCGCGGAAGTCCGCATCCCTGATGGCGGCCAACACCGGGGCGGTCGCGGCGGCCGCGGTGGCACCCAGCGCCCCCATGCGCCGCCCGGATTTCCACGTCAGAAAGGCGCAGGCCATGACGTAAAACGGCAGAAACACCAGGTGGAGATTGGAATAAAACTGGGTGGTGCCGATGGCCGCCAGCAGCAGGCCGGTGACCAGCAGGGTGGGCCAGTGGGCTTGAAATTCCGCCGCCCAGGCCGAGCGCACGGCGGAGTTGAGGCTGGGTTCCCAAAACAAATTATTCCATTGCCGGACGGCGTCAGCCAGTTGGCGGCGGCCCCCTGCGAATAAACCCGGCGCGGGCGTTACCACCGGCGCGGGCGTTACCACCGGTGCGGGCAGCGGCTTCAGGAGCCAGTGGGCGCACAGCAGGTCGAACAATTCTGCCGCCGTTTCGCCGCCTTCCAGCGGCTGGTTGACGCAGATGTGGTGCAGCAGATAGGCCAGCACCAGCGGCCGGGTCAGCTCGCCGATGCCGGCGGCGGCGGCGTATTTTTGGAAGCGCGGCGAATGCAGCAACTGCTCCACCTCCGCCGCCGCGCGTTCCGCCGAATGACGCCGCGCGAGGATGGCGGTCTGGACGGTGAAATGAAACCAGTCCCAGCCGGGAATGCCCTGCCGGCTGCCGCGTTCCCAATCGAACGTCTGCAGGTTGCGCGAGTTGATCACCCGGATGTTCCACGGCGCGAAATCGCCGTGGTAAAGCGTGGGGCGAATTTTTTTTCCGGCCAGGGCGGACTGGATTTTCCGCCACGCTTCCTGATGCCGTTCGCCGATGGCGGCGGCCAGCGTGTGCCAGGCCGGCAACGAATCGAGCGGGACGGTTTCATCCTGGTTGAGCCAGTCGTGAAACAGATGTTCCAGGCCGGCATCATCGAAGGGGCTGGTGCCGGGAAAATATTCCGTGGCAAAGGCGGACAACGTCGGCGTGGAAATCCGCCCGGTCAGGCGGATGCAACCGAGCTTGCCCGGCGGCAGTTGCTCCAAAAGATCGGCCTCCGCGTCGGTGGCCGCGCGCCCGGCGGCGTTCAAGCCCGCCTTGATGACGCGGGCGGGCCGGCCGCTTTCGTCGCACAGCAATATCACCAGCCGCGAGCGGGCGCCCACTTCGCTGACCTTGATGGCCGGCGGCGAAATCCGGTCCGCCGGAAGATCAGCCTGTTGCGCCATGAACTGCACGATTTCCACCGTGGCATCCGTCTGGCAATGGATGCGCTCAAAAAAACCCGCGAGCGGCGTCTGGAACAGGGCGGGCAGGATTGTGCGCCAGATTTTGGCGCGCTTGCGCTGGGCGGAATAAAGGTTCAGCCCGGTGCGCGCCGGCTTGAAACCCTCGGGCAGGAGCAGGAACGGCCGGCCGTGCCGGGAAATCATCCGCCACGAAAAATCCACGGGCTGCGAACGCCCGGTTCCGGTGAACAGGGCTTCGATGATGGGGTGGATGGTCTTGCTCATGTTTCAGCAATCAATAAAGGCGCGGAATTTTCAGGGCCGGTTACAATTTTCAGCGGGGCCGGCAGACGAACAGCAAATCAATGGCGCAATCATTCCAAAAATGGTCGCCGGCCAGCGCGCCGTCCAGCGCAGCGGCGGCCCGGCGCAGCGGCGTGCGGTAAAAAGTCGGCGGCAGCAGGCCGAAGCCAAACTGGCGCACAATTTCAAAACCGCTTTCCGCCAGCAGCCGCTTCGCCGCGCCGGGCGACATTTCATTGAGCATCACGTCGCGCTGGCTTGCGCGCTGCCGCCAGCGCCGCCAGGCGATCGCCGGATGCCGCAGCGAACGGGCATTGCCATGCACATTCACCAGCAGCAATCCGTCCGGTGTCCGCAGGACTTCCCGCAGCCGGCGCAGCACGCGCCCGCGCAGCTCCGGTTCCACGTTCAGCAAAAAACGGAAGCAGCTGATCAAATCATATTCGGGCGCCAGCAATTCCGGTTGCGCCAGCACGTCGCCGACGAGCAGCCGCGCCTTGGGGCATTTGCCGCGCGCCACCGCCACCATGTTTTCGGAGATGTCCACGCCGTCGGCGGCGTCCACGAGCGGCTCCAGCGCGGACAGCACCCGGCCCGTGCCGCACGCGAAATCCAGCAGCCGCACCGGGCCGGAGCGTGCCGCGCAAAAATCCTTCACGACCCGTTCCAGTACCGGTCGCTGCCACCGCCAGCTGCTGCTGGAATAACTTTCCGCGCCGTATTCGGCGGCATCGTAAGATGACACGGCGGCTTTTTGCTGGAACCGGTCGGCGTAGCGGGTGGTCATGCGGGCGGATGATTCGAAACGGAAATATCAGGTGCGGAGGACATTTGTTTCAGTGACAAAAAATAGAAGTCCGCCGCCGGACAGTCAAACGGTTAATCATCATCCAGCCGATAACTTTGATTGCCAGCGCCGCCGCCAGTGGTTAAAAATCCTGACCGTGAAATTTTCCATCATCACGCCGAGTTTCCGTAACTCTGCGTGGCTCAAGCTCTGCCTCGCCTCCGTGGCCGACCAGGCCGGCGTCGAGTTGGAACACATCGTGCAGGACTCCTGCTCCGACGACGGCACCCAGGACTGGCTGCCGCACGACCCACGCGTCAAGGCGTTCATCGAGAAGGACGCCGGCATGTATGATGCCGTCAACCGCGGCTACCGGCGCGCCACCGGCGACATCCTCGCCTACCTCAACTGCGACGAGCAATACCTGCCCGGCGCGTTGGCCGCCGTGGAAAAGTTTTTTACGGCGAATCCCAAGGTGGAGGTGCTGCTCGCCGGCAGCATCGTGACCGACGGCACGGGCAACTATCTTTGCCACCGGCACGGCATGGTGCCCAATTCGCGTCATATCTGGTATCGGTTTCCGGCGCTGACCAGCTCCATCTTCATCCGCCGCCGCGTCATCAGCGAGCGGGGCATTTTCTTCGACACGAAATGGCGCGACCTCGGCGATTTCCACTGGGTGCTGGCGCTGCTGCAGGCGGGCGTGCTCATTGCGGACGACCCGATGTTCACCTCCGTCTTCGCCGACACTGGTGAGAACATGAACCTCAAGCCGAACGCCGTCCGCGAGATGGCCGAGACGCGCGCGCTGATCCCGGCATGGATGCGCCCGCTCAAGCCGCTGTGGATTTTGAGCCACCGGCTGCGCCGCCTGACGCACGGTCATTTCTCGCTGAAACCCACCCGCTACGCCATCTACACCCAGGCCAGCCCCGACCAGCGCGTGACCGTGGACGTGCCGCACCCCACGCCCATCTGGTGGAACCGGCTGTGAAGCCAAAGCGGAAATCCGAAATCTGAAAGCGGATAATCGCCGAGACGAACCCCTCACCCTCAATCCCTCTCCTGGCCGCGAAAAGGCGCAGAAGGCGCAAGACAAACGAGGATTGAGGATGGCGGATGGCAAAGCGGAAACGGATTGAACAACAAAGAAGGGTGCAGTCAGAACATCGGTAACCCAGTGGTGCAGCCGCAAAAAGGCGCATCGGGCAGGCCGGGATGACGGGGGCTTCAAGCCGGAACGATGCCGTTGGGGAGCTCGCCCGCCCCGGGCGCAGTGGGTCGCGCCGAACCACCGCCGGGGCGGCGGTTGCTCCCCACAGCCCAGTTCAGCCCCACAACTGCCGGTCGAGCGAGCGATATTGAATCGCCTCGCTGATGTGGTCGCCCGAGATTTTTTCCGCGCCCGCCAGATCGGCGATGGTGCGCGCCACCTTCAAAATCCGGTCGTAGGCGCGGGCGCTCAAATGGTATTCCGTCATCGCGTGCTTCAGCAGATCGCGCGTCGGCTCGTCCAGCCCGCAGTACGCTTTCAGCTCGCGGGATCCCATCCGCGCGTTGCACGTCACCTTCGGCTTGGCGGCAAATCGGGCCTGTTGAATTTTGCGCGCGGCGACGACGCGCGCGCGAATTTGCGCGGACGTTTCGCCGGGACGCGCATCGCTCATCTCGCGGAACTTCACCGGCGGCACCTCGATGTGCAGGTCAATCCGGTCCAGCAGCGGCCCGGAAATGCGGCCCAGATAATTCTGGATTTCGCGCGGCGAACTGCGCGATTCAGCGGCCATTTTCCCATCGGGCGTCGGATTCATCGCGGCGATCAGCATGAATTGCGCGGGAAAAGTCAGGGTGCCGGCGGCGCGCGAAATGGTGACGTGGCCTTCCTCCAGCGGCTGCCGCATCGTCTCCAAAACGCTGCGCTTGAACTCCGGCAGTTCGTCGAGAAACAAAACGCCGTTGTGCGCCAGCGAAATTTCCCCCGGCGTGGGATTGATGTTGCCGCCGAGCAAGCCGGCGTCGCTGGCGGTGTGATGCGGCGCGCGGAACGGCCGCCGCGTGACGAGCGCCTGGCCGGATTTCAGCAGGCCGACGATGCTGTGAATCTTGGTCGTCTCCAGCGCCTCGGCCAGCGTGAGCGGCGGCAGAATCGTCGCCAGCCGTTTGGCGAGCATGGATTTGCCGGTGCCGGGCGGCCCGATGAGGAGGGCGTTGTGACCGCCCGCCGCCGCGATTTCCAGCGCGCGTTTCACATGCTCCTGGCCTTTGACCTCGGAGAAATCATTTTCCTCGTCAAGGTCGTGCGCGAACAGTTTTTCGAGATCCACCCGGGCCGGCGCGAGGTGGATTTCGCCTTCGAGAAACTGCGCGGCCTCGCGGAGGTTTTGCACCGGGATGACATTCAAGCCGCCTACCACGGCGGCCTCGGCGGCATTTTCGGCGGGAACCAGAATCCCGATTTTCCCGTCCGCCCGGGCCTTGAGCGCGATGGGCAAAACGCCCTTGCAAGTCCGCACGCCGCCGGTCAGCGCGAGTTCGCCGATGACGACAAAATTGTCGAGCTGGTCGGTCTCGATCTGTTCGCTGGCGGCGAGCATGCCGATGGCGATGGGCAGGTCAAAGCTCGGCCCTTCCTTTTTCACGTCGGCGGGCGCGAGGTTGATCGTCGTCTTGCCCATTGGGAATTTGTAGCCGGAATTCGCGAGGGCGGTGGAGACGCGGTCCTTGGATTCCTTGACCGCCGCGTCGGGCAGGCCGACGAGCGCGATGAACGTCTCGCCGTAGCCGCAGTTGACCTCGACTTCCACCGCGTAGGCGTCAATGCCATTGACGGCGGCGGAGCAGGCGCGGGATAACATGGTTTTGTTTTACTGGAATTGGCCGCCGCCGCAAAGCTAAATTGCCCGGCGCACCGAACCAGGATGAAACCGGAAACCCAGATCAAAGCGGAAAGCTGAAGACAAATGCTGAAAACTGAAAGGCTGAAATGCCAAAACAAAACTGGGCGCAGAAGCAAAGCGAGGATGACCGGAAACTTGGCCGCAAAAAGGCGCAAAAAGCGCAAGCCAAACGAGGGTGGAGGAAGGCGGGGCGCAAACCCTGAACCGAAGGCCAACCGTCCGTTTTTTTGGTTCGGCCTTGAGGAATATCATCTGCCTAGAGGATAATGGCGTTGACAGGGTTGGAGCGGGCGGGGAAAATCCAGCTTCAAATCTCAATCGGATCAGCCGTCATTCCAAAATGAAAGTCGTCATTCTATGCGGTGGCAAAGGCACCCGCTTGCGCGAGGAAACCGAATACCGGCCCAAGCCCATGGTGCCCATCGGGGATCGCCCGATCCTCTGGCACATCATGAAGACCTACGCCGCCCACGGCCATAAGGACTTCATCCTCTGCCTGGGCTACAAGGGCGAGATGATCAAGGATTTCTTCCGCAATTATCTCTGGATGACCAGCGATGTGAAACTGCGGCTGGGACGTTCGCCGCAGCTCAAATTTTACAACCACCATGACGAGGAAGACTGGACGGTCACCCTCGCGGACACGGGACAGGAAACCATGACCGCCGCGCGCGTCAAGCGCATCGAAACTTACATCGGCAAGGACCCCGATTTTTTGCTGACCTACGGCGACGGACTGTCCGACATTGACATCAACGCCTCCATCCGGGCGCATCGGCGCGCCAAAAAAATCTGCACCCTCTCCGCCGTCCATCCCGCCGGGCGCTTCGGCTCCCTCAAGATTGAGGACAACGGTTCCATCCATACCTTCAACGAGAAACCGCAGTTCGAACAGGATTACGTCAACGGCGGCTACATGGTCTGCCACCGTAACATCTTCAATTACCTGACCGATGACCCGGCCATCATGCTGGAACGCGACCCCATTGCGAAGCTGGTGGCTGACGGCCAGTTGCACTCCTACCGGCACGAAGGCTTCTGGCAGCCGATGGACACCTATCAGGAGTCCCAGTATCTCAACAAGCTCTGGGCGGAAGGCAAGGCCCCCTGGAAAATCTGGTGATGTTCAACCACGTTTTCCAGGGCAAAACCGTCTGGCTCTCCGGCCACACCGGCTTCAAGGGCGCGTGGCTGGCACGCTGGCTCACCCAGCTCGGCGCGCGCGTCCACGGCTTCGCGCAGCCGCCGGCAACTTCGCCCTCCGTTTTTGAACAGCTCGGTCTCGCGCAAAAAATCGAACACGAAATCGGCGACGTGCGCGACGCGGAGGCCGTGAAAAAATCACTTCTCCGCGTCCAGCCGGATTTCGTCTTCCACCTCGCCGCGCAGGCGCTCGTCCGTTATTCCTACGAACATCCGCTGGAGACCTACGCCGTGAACGTCATGGGCACCGCGCACGTTTTGGAGGCGCTCCGTTCGCTGGCCAAACCCTGCGCCGCCGTCATCGTCACCACGGACAAGTGCTATGAGAACCGCGAAATGGATTATGCCTACGCCGAGGACGATCACCTCGGCGGGCACGACCCCTACAGCTCCAGCAAGGGGGCGGCGGAAATTGTTGTCAGCGCGTATCGGCGGTCGTTCTTCGGCCAGTCGCCCGTGCGCATTGCCAGCGCGCGCGCCGGCAACGTCATCGGCGGCGGCGACTGGGCGCGCGACCGCATCGTGCCCGACTGCATCCGCGCGCTGCAGCGTGGCGCGGCCATTCCCGTGCGCAATCCCGCCGCCACGCGCCCGTGGCAGCATGTCCTCGAACCGTTGAGCGGCTATCTCTGGCTGGCCGCGCAGCTTTACTCATCACCCGCCACCGGTCACCCGCCACTGTGCAGCGCCTTCAATTTCGGCCCGGAAAAGGAAGCCAACCGCAATGTCGGCGACCTGGTGCGTGAAGTGCTGAAAAGCTGGCCCGGCCGCTGGGAGGACCAGAGCGATCCGCACGCGCATCATGAGGCGAAGCTCCTCATGCTTTCAACGGCCAAGGCCAAAAAGGTTTTGCACTGGCAGCCGACGTGGAATTTTGAAACCGCCATCGCCAACACCGTGAACTGGTATCGCACGGTGAACGAAAATCCCGCCACTGCCGAAAGCCTGACGCTCCGGCAAATCGCCGCATACGAAGCCGCCGCCCGCGCGGCAAAAATCCTGTGGGCGGCATCCTGACCCACCATGAATAATCCACCATGGAGGGCATGAAGAACATGAAGGTTGGAATTGCCTGTAAAATTTCCTTCATGTTCTCCATGCTCTTCATGGTAAAATTAAATTGAATGTCACCCGCTGAAATCAAAGCCGAGATCCTCCGGCTCACGCGCGAGTATTCCGCCGCCACGCACGCCGCGAACCGCCCCGGCGACGACGCGAAACGCCCCGCGTTCGTCCCCGGCCAGACGACCGTGCCTTACGCCGGCCGCGTGTTCACCGAGGATGAGGTCGAGGCCGCCGTTTCCGCGACACTGGATTTCTGGCTCACGCTCGGCCCGGAAGGCGAGGCCTTTGAAACTGAATTGGCGCAGATCCTTGGGGTCAAGCGCAGCTTGCTCGTCAACTCCGGCTCCTCTGCGAACCTCGTCGCCATCGCCGCGCTGACCAGCCCCAAGCTCGGCGACCGCCAGTTGCGCCCCGGCGACGAGGTCATCACCAGCGCCGCCGGTTTTCCGACGACCGTCGCGCCGATTTTGCAGAATGGCTGCGTGCCGGTGTTCATTGACAACGATCCATCCACGCTCAATGGCCGCGCCGACCAGCTGGAAGCCGCGTTCACTCCCGGCAAGACCAAGGCTGTGATGATGGCGCACACGCTGGGCAATCCGTTCGACCTCGCGGCCACGGTGGAATTTTGCCAGCGGCATAATCTCTGGCTCATCGAGGATAACTGCGACGCCCTCGGCTGCCGCTACGATGGAAAATTCACCGGCACGTTCGGCGATCTGTCCACGCAAAGTTTTTATCCGCCGCATCACCTCACGATGGGCGAAGGCGGCGCGGTGAACATCGTCCGCGACATGAAGCTCAAGGTGCTCGCCGAAAGCTTCCGCGACTGGGGCCGCGACTGCTGGTGCGCCAGCGGCAAGGACGACACCTGCCACAAGCGTTTCGGCTGGCAGCTCGGCGAACTGCCGGAGGGCTACGACCACAAATACATCTACTCGCACCTCGGCTACAATCTCAAGCCGCTCGACCCGCAGGCGGCGATTGGCCGGCAGCAGTTGAAGAAGCTGCCTGCCTTCATCCAGGCACGCATGGACAACTGGAATTTTCTGCGCACCGCGCTGGCCGACTTGGAGGAATTCATCGAGTTCCAACTGCCCACCCACGCGACCGGCTGGAACGGCAAATCGGAAATCGGAAATCGGAAATCGGAAATGGCATCATGGTTTAACTGGGACACCAGCGGCCACCAGACCGAATGTTCCTGGTTCGGCTTCATGATGCTCGTGAAAAAATCCGCACCGTTCACGCGCCGCGAACTGGCGCAGCATCTCGACGCGGCGAAGATCGGCAATCGGATGTTGTTTGGCGGTAACCTTGTTCGCCAGCCGGCGTTCGTTACCTTGAAAAAACAGCAGCCCCAAGCGTTCCGCGTGGTGGGCGACCTCGCCGGGGCCGACCGCATCATGAACGAGGCCGTGTTCATCGGCACCTATCCCGGCCTGACGCCAGCCATGCTGGATTACATGGCGGAAACCATCACCAAGTTCGTCCGCTCCAAATGAAGATTTTCGTCACCGGCGGCACCGGCTTCATCGGCAGCCATCTGGTTCGCGCGCTGGTGGCCGATGGCCACGAAGTGCTGGCGCTCCGGCGGGAAAAATCTAGTCTCGCCCGTTGCGAAGATTTTGAGAAGCAGGTCGCTTGGGTGAATCAAGACGCCCCGGATTGGTTGCAATCAGTCATCGCGGCCAAGCCACTCGTCATCATTCATGCGGCGTGGGCCGGCGTCACCGCCGCTGAGCGTGCCGACTGGAGACTGCAATCTACAAACCTGACCCTGTTTGCCGACCTCCTGCATATCGCCGGCAGCGTCAGCCTCAAACACTTTATTGCCTTGGGTTCGCAGGCGGAATACGGCTTCATTAATGCCCGTGTGGATGAGACACATCCCTGCCGACCGGACACGGCTTACGGCGCGACCAAGCTGGCGGCGCTGGCTTTGCTGGAAGGCTTCGCGCGGCAAAAAAAACTGCCTTACGTCTGGTTGCGCCTGTTCTCCGTTTATGGTCCCGGCGAAGGCGAATCATGGTTCATTCCCACCTTGATCCGGCAGATGAAACTCGGTCAGTCGCCCCAACTATCCGGCTGCGATCAGCGTTACGATTATCTGCACGTCCACGATCTGGCCACCGGTTTGCAGGCGGTCTTGCGGCACCCGGAAGTGAGCGGGGTTTTCAATTTGAGCTCCAACGCTTCGTTGTCCTTGAAACAGGTCGTGCAACTGGTTAAAGAATACGCCGGTTGCCGCGTGGAACCGGCGTTCGGTGCGCTGCCGTATCGAACCGGCCAATCCATGCACATGGAAGGCGATAGCACCCGGTTCAACCGGGCCTTTGCCTTTCAGCCGCAAATCAGCTTGGCTGACGGCCTGCGCCAACTGGTCGAAGAAGCCCGGCAAGCATAAATGAATCCAGCCTTTGATACGCAACAGTTGGCACGGCAAATCCGCGCCGAGGCCGTCAAGATGGTCGCCGCCGCCAAGGCGTCGCACATCGGCGGCGCGCTTTCGATGGCCGATCTGCTGGCCGTGCTTTACGGAGAAATCCTGCGCGTGAAACCAGAGCAGCCGGACTGGCCGGAGCGTGATCGTTTCATTTTGAGCAAAGGCCACAGTTGCACCGGCGTCTATGCCGCGCTGGCCTTGCGCGGATTTTTCCCGCTCGCAGAACTCCAGACTTACGGCCAGGACGGCTCACGCCTGATGTCGCATATCAGCCACAAGGTGCCGGGCGTGGAGTTTTCCACCGGCTCGCTCGGCCACGGCCTGCCGTTCGGCTGCGGCAAGGCGCTCGCCGCCAAACGCCAGAAAAAGGATTGGCGCACGTTCGTGATGTTGAGCGACGGCGAACTGGACGAAGGCTCCAACTGGGAGGCCATTCTGTTCGCGCCGCAGCACCGGCTGGATAATCTCGTCGCCATCGTGGATTACAATAAAATCCAGAGCCTCGGCAGCGTGAAGGAGGTTTTGGACCTGCATCCGCTCGCGGAAAAGTTCCGCGCGTTCAACTGGGCGGTGAGGGAGATTGACGGCCACAATCACGCCGAAATTTCCGCCGCGCTCAAGTCACTGCCATTCGAGCCGGGCAGGCCGAACTGCCTCCTCGCCCACACGGTCAAGGGCAAGGGCGTGGATTTCATGGAAGACAAATTGCTCTGGCATTATCGCACGCCCGACGCCGAGCAGGTGAAATCGGCGCTCAACCAGCTTGGCTGCACGTCATGAGAACCGCCTTCATCAACGAACTCATCGTGCAGGCGCGGCGGCATCCGGAAATATTCCTGGTGGTGGGCGACCTCGGCTTTTCCGTCGTCGAGCCGTTCGCGGCGGAATTTCCCGACCGCTACCTGAACGCCGGCGTGGCGGAACAAAACCTGACCGGGGTCGCCGCCGGCCTCGCGTCGGAGGGCTATCATGTTTTCACCTATTCCATCGCCAATTTCCCGACGCTGCGCTGCCTGGAGCAGATCCGCAACGACATCGCCTATCATCGCCTGCCGGTGACGGTGGTGTCCGTCGGCGCCGGTTTCGCCTATGGCAACCTTGGCTACTCGCATCATGCGGTGCAGGACATCGGCATCCTGCGCACGCTGCCGGAAATGACCGTCCTCTCGCCCGCCGATCCCGGCGAGGCGCGGGAAAGCCTGCAATGGCTGGCGAAGCATCCATGTCCGTCTTATCTGCGGCTGGGCAAGGCCGGCGAGGCGGAACTGCATCAAACGCGTGGCTTGGTGCCAGGCCCGCTGAAAATCCTGGAAGGCACCAGCGACGTGGCACTGGTCGCCACCGGTTCCATTTTGAAGGAAGCACTGGCGGCGGCAAAACTTCTGGCGGCGGACGGGATTTTCGTCAGCGTGTTTTCCTGTCCGCTGTTGCAACCGGTGGCGGTGGAGTTTTTCGCCGCGCTGAAAAAATATCCGCGGCTCGTGGCCTTGGAGGAACATGTGCCGGCGGGCGGGCTGGCCTCGCTGCTGCGCGAGCATCTCAACCAGCCGGTGCATTCGCTGGCCGTGCCGCCGAAAACCCTCGGCCTCGTCGGCTCGCAGGAATATCTGCGGCGGCACGCGGGCATGGATGCGGCGGGCATTGTGGCGGCGATCAAAGCGTTACCATGAAGGGCAGGAAGCACATGAAGATGACCAGCGATGCAGCCCGCTTGCCCCGGACTCTTGATTAATAAAAACTTCATGATCCTCATGCCCTTCATGGTTGATCCCCAGCAATGATCCAGCGCTTTCACAGATTCCGTCGCTGGGCGGGCGTGGATCGGGCGGTGTTTTTTTCCAACGCCGGCCAGCTCCTGCGTCTAGTCACCGGCCCCATCACCATGGCGCTGGTGCTGCGCTATCTGACCCCGGAAATCCAAGGCTATTTCTACGCCTTTTCCGGCGTGGTGGCCATGCAGGTTTTTTTGGAGATGGGTTTTTCCCAGAACATCCTTCAGTTTGCCTCGCATGAGTTCGCCAAGCTGCGCCTGTCGCCGGCGGGAAAACTGGAGGGTGACCCCGTGGCGCTTTCACGTCTGATTTCCCTGGGCCGGCTGGCCTTTGGCTATTATGCGGTGGCCGCCGCAATTTTCTTCATCGCCATCGGCGTGGGCGGACAGTTTTTTTTCGCCCATTCCGGCCAGCATGGCGTGGCGTGGCAGGGGGCGTGGTGGATCATCGCCGCGAGCGCCGCCGGCTCCCTGGCGGTCAATCCGGCCATGTCCCTGTTAAATGGCTGCAACCAGATGGCCGTGACCGCGCAGTTCAGTTTCTGGGCGTCGCTGGGGGTTTTTTCCGTGAACGCGGCGGGACTGATGGCGGGGGCGGGCATCTATGTTTCCGCCCTCGGGGCGGCCGCCAACCTGCTGTTCACCGTGGGCTATCTTGGCCTGCGCTGGCGGCCGTTCTTCCGCCAGTTTCTGAAACCTCCGCAGCACGGCCAGGTCTCCTGGCGGCAGGAGATCTGGCCGTTCCAGTGGCGGATCGCCGTGAGCTGGATGTCCGGCTATTTCATCTTCGACATCATCAACCCCATCGCCTTTTATTTTTGCGGGCCGGTGGCGGCGGGGCAACTGGGCATGAGCCTGCAGCTCACCCGGATGATTTTCAATGTGGCCATGGCCTGGATTTACACCAAGGCACCCCGGTTCGGCAGCCTGATCGCCGCCCGGTCCTGGCGGGAACTGGATTCCCTCTGGCGGCGCAGCACCGTGCAGGCCTTCGTGTTTTGTCTCCTGGGCATGGTGGCATTCCTGTCGGCGATTCCCTTCATCGGCCTGCTTTTGCCGAAAGTTCCGGCCCGGCTGGCTCCCTTTGGGGTCAATGCCTGGCTGGCCGGTGCCATGCTGGTGCAGGTGGTGACGGTGGCCATGGCCATGGAACTGCGGGCGCACAAGCGCGAGCCATATATGTGGCTGTCCGTGGCCAACGCCGTCTTGAGCATGATTTTTATGCTGCTGCTGGTCCGGGTATGGGGCATTCAGGGCGAGGCCATGGGCTATGCGCTGGCCATTGGGGCGGTATTCTTTCCCGCCTGGAAAATTTATCAAGTCAAACGGCTGGCTTACCGCCAAAGTTCCACTACGGAGGTTTCCTTGAGTCCGACCGCTACTCCAGAGGTGAATTTGCCATGAACCCAATATTGACCAGCGCCATCCGCACGTTCAACTCCGCCGGCACATTGCCGGCGCGTTTAAATCACGGGGGAGGAGATACAAAATGAAAACAAATGCCAACTCAAGCCATAAGTTAACAGCCATCGAAGGACTTCGGGGCTATCTTGCTCTCTGTGTGCTGTTGTCACATGTGCTTCAGTCAACCGGCTATGACAAATCATCTGGTCAGCTAAAGGATATTGGTGGCCTGGCTGTGCAGTGTTTCATGATCATCAGCGGCTTCGTCATTTTTCTTCTGCTCGATTCTCGACACGAACCATACCGCGTGTTTATTAGTCGCAGGTTTTTTAGAATATTCCCCGTTTATATTCTTTTGTTCATAGTTTCAATTCCTTGCCTGTTATTAACTGAATCGAATCTCATAAAAAGCGCTGGTCTGGGCTGGTTCAATCCCCAAGAGCTGGCTTCAACTCTAGCCGGCTTCAATTCCATGTGGCAAAACATAAATTTCCACGTTCCTTTGCATTTACTTCTATTTCAAGGACTCATTCCGGAGAGAGTATTGCCAGGCAGTGCGACTGCATTCCTTGGGCCGGCGTGGAGTCTTTCCTTGGAATGGCAATTTTACCTGCTTGCTCCACTGTGGTTTTTTGTTGCAACGTCACAGGCAATTTGGAAACGACTTTTTATGTATGCAGTTTGTGTTGTGGCCATCGTAGGCAGCAGACGCTTTTTGCCATCAGTCGGCCAGGAAGCAGCCCTTCCCTTTCATGTCGAACATTTCTTTTTTGGCCTCGTCTGCTATCTGCTCTATCGCACATTAAAAAACGTCAAAATTAAGGAAGACGCAATTTTTCCAGTGATTTTCATTATGGGACTGGCAGTCTATAAATGGTCAGGAAGAGGTGGGGAAATAATTCCGTTTTTGGTTTGGAGTTTTCTGTTTGCTTTATTGATTGAACCTCCATCCTCAATCTCTTCTCGATACATTTCACCAATCTTTACGAATCGAATTTCAGCGTGGCTGGGGAAAATTTCTTACAGCATGTATCTTAGCCACGCGCTTGTGATAATTGTTGTGAAATGGTGGCTTTTAGCAACCTTTCCAACGGCAACACAAACGCAGCATTTAATGATGCTACTCCCATTAACACTTAGCTTCACCATTCTTTTGTCAGCTATCTTATTTTATGGGGTCGAGGCACCTTTCATGAAATTTGGTAAATACCTGACAAATAGTAATAGTGAAAAATCCTTTAACCCTTCCTCTTTAAGATAACTTGAATCCTCCAGTCAACGCCAGCGGGTTTATGGCGGGAATGGCCTGACGCTGTATCGTCATGCCGTTTGGCAGACGCAACCGTTTGATGAAACGTTGCCCACCGGGGAAGATTTGGCGTGGTTTTTGCGCGCACTGGAAAATGGCGCGGTGGCGGGCCGGGCCAGAGCCTCCGGCAACTGGGGATCTGGAGGGATCGCTTCTAAAAAATGGGGCACGGGAAAAAGCCCCAAAGCGCCCCGGTCTTGAGGGCGCAACCTGACCTGACCATCGGAGCGCTGACGCTCCGGGTTTTACCGTGAGGCCGGTCCGTGATTTCATTTTGCGCTTTATGCGTTTTTTTAACGGTCAAATTTTCCCCGGCCAGCTTCCGGTTTCAGATCTCCGGTTTCCGGTTTGATCCGGGTTTCCGCTTTTCGCCTTTCGCTTTCCGCTTTGCCTCGTTATTTTACCGGCTCGAACGAATTGATTTGAAGCCATGACCAACCCCCATGTTGCGATGCGGATGCTGATCACCTATGTGATCTGCATTCCGCTGGCCATCCTGCTGGGTTACCTGCTCACCAACCCGCTGGACTACGGCACGCTGGGTTTTCTCGGCTTGCTGCTGGTCATCCTCATCTCGCCGGTTTTCATCAAGTGGCATTATCCGATCATGGTGTTTGGCCTGTGGGCACCGGTGTCCTGTTTTTTCCTCATCGGCCGGCCGCCGCTGTGGTGGGTGGTGGTACTCATGAGCCTGACGATTGCCATCCTGGAACGCATCATGAACAGCGACCGGCGGTTCCTCCGGGTGCCGGTGCTGACCTGGCCGCTCCTGTTCATCGCTGCCATGGCCTTCCTGACGGCGGAGCTGACCGGCGGCGTCGGCCTGCACACGCTGGGCGGCGGCCTGGGCGGCGGCCGCAAATACCTCACGCTGTTCGTGGGCATCGCCTGTTTTTTTGCCTTGGTCAGCCACCCCATTCCCCCGGCCCGGCGCAAGTTTTATGTGGCCCTCTTTCTGCTGCCCGGACTGCTGTCCCTGATCGGCGATCTGTTTCCCTATCTGCCCGCGCCGCTCAACTACATCAATCTCCTCATTCCGCCGACCGGTTATAATGTCGGCCGCGCCGAACTTGGCAGCACAAGCGTTTTTATTGACCGGTTCAGCGCCGTGGCCACCGGGTCCTCAATGCTGCTCAGTTTCATGATGGCCCGGTGGGGGATGCGGGGCATTTTTCTGGGGCGCAGTTGGTGGCGGCCGCCGGTCTTTGTGCTGGCGTTCCTGCTGATACCGATGGGGGGCTTCCGCGCGTTTTTGGTGGGGATGGTCATAACCATTGTCCTGATGATGTTTTTGGAGGGACTGCGGGGGCCCCTGCTCGCCTTGCTAATCAGCGGCCTTGTGGCGATCGCCCTGTTGGTGCCCTTCGCCGGCCACCTGCCCCTGAATTACCAGCGCACCCTGTCCTTCCTGCCCTTGAACTGGAACCAGGATGCCGTCCTGAACGCCGAGGCCAGTTCGGAGTGGCGCTTCAACATATGGCGGCAAACCTGGCCCAAGGTGCCCGAATATTTGCTGCTGGGCAAAGGCTATGGCATCAGCCAGGGCGATTATGATCTGATTGCCAATGCCCGAATGATCAACGCGGCGGCCAGCTTTGACGCCAGCGAAGACGCGCTGGCCCTTTCCGGCGATTATCACAACGGGCCGTTGTCCACCCTCATGCCTTTCGGCATCTGGGGGGCCATCGGCATCGTCTGGCTGATGGCCGCCTGCCTGTGGGTGCATTACCGCAATTTCCGCTACGGTCCGGCGGACTTGAAGACGGTCAACGCCTTTCTGCTGGCCTGGTGCGTGTATCATTCCTTCGCCTTCTTTGTCATCTTCGGCTCCTTCAGCGATGACATCGGTTATTACGCCAAATATGTCGGCATTTGTGTCGCCCTGAACGGCGGGGTGCTGGGGCCAAAGCCCAAGCAGCAGTTCAACCCCCTGATCAAGCCAGCCAGGCCGCTGCCGGCGGGGGTTCCAATGCCCCTGGCCGGCCGCCAAATTCCGATTTAAGGGAAACCTGAAAACGGAGACCTGCCTAGGGCGAGGATGGAAGATTGAGGATGGAAAAATACAAAAGCGGAAACGGGTTGAACAACAAAGGAACCAAGGCACGAAGATGTGCAAAGCGGAAGACAACCTGAAAACTTAAACGGAACCGGCATGAATTTCCGCCCCGCCCAACTTTCAGCTTTATCTGTGCCTGATGATGGCTCCCGTTTTTGCGCCTTTTTGCGGCCATGGCTCAAACTCCATTGTTTCCATTTTCCGTGGCCCAAGTTTGCCAATCGTAAATCGCCAATCGTAAATCGTAAATCTGCGGAGGTGCCCGCATGAAGCCCCGCCTGCTCGTTCTGGAGCTCTGGGGCTTGGGCGACCTCGTCATCGCCACGCCGTTCCTGCGCGCCGCCTCGGAAAAATTTGAGGTCACCCTCGTCGCCAAGCCGTTTGCGCAGGAACTCCGGCCGCGCCTGTGGCCGGCGGTGGAAGTGGTGCCGTTCATCGCGCCGTGGACGGCGTTCCGCGACAAATACCAGCTCTGGCGCTGGCCGTGGCGGGAACTGTTTGCGCTGCGCCGCCGGCTGGCGGCGCAGCATTTTGATTTTGCCGTCTCCGCCCGCTGGGATCCGCGCGATCATCTGGCGCTGAAACTGTCCGGCGCGCGGGAGCGCCTCGGGTTCGCCCGCCTGAACAGCCGGCGCTACCTCACGCAGGAACTGACGCGGCCCGACCCGCTGGCGCACCGCCACGAATTCTGGCGCGTGGCCGGCGCGGCGCTGGGGCTGGAGCTGCCGCCGCGCGAAAAAATTTTCACCACCCCGCCCGCGCTGCCGCGCGCGGTGCTCATCCACACCGGCGCGCGGCTGCCGCTGCGGGTGTGGCCGCTGGAAAATTTTGC
Organism: uncultured Bifidobacteriaceae bacterium; assembly: GCA_964444085.1. Taxonomy (GTDB): domain Bacteria; phylum Verrucomicrobiota; class Verrucomicrobiia; order Limisphaerales; family UBA11358; genus UBA11358. The sequence continues at coordinate 26,243 of CAYUGC010000011.1, forward strand.
GGAACTGGTCGCGCGCCTGCGGCAAAATAATTTCACCGTGCAGGTCGCGTGCGATGCCGATCAATCGGACTGGTGGCGGAGCCGGGGGGAAAACGCCGTGGCCCCGCGCACGGTCACGGAATTATTCGGCTGCCTGGACCGGGCGGGCGCGTTCATCGGCAACGACTCCGGCCCCGGCCATCTGGCGGCGGCCGTGGGGCAGCCCACCTTCACGCTGTTCGGCCCGCAGCTCCACGAGTGGTTTGCGCCGCTGCATCCGGCGTCGGAAGTATTTGAAGGGAAAGCCTGTCCCTACAAACCCTGCTCGGACTACTGCCGCTTTGCCGAGCCGTTCTGCCTGCGGGGCGTCACCGTGGCGGAGGTCTGGCCGCGCGTGGAAGCGTTCGTGCAAAAACACCTGAAGCCAAAAACTGAAGTTTGAAGCCGAACGCCGAAGTGGGATCCGGCTTAGGCCAGCGGAGCTGGTCCGGAGCGCGGGTCTGTGACCCGCAGCGCCTGGCTGGGCGAAAAAAAACGGAAATTTTGATCCGTGGCTGGGATGACGTGCTGCGGGTCACAGACCCGCGCTCCGCAGCCGGACGCTGCGCCCTGACCGCCCTGCCCCAACCCCAACTTCGGAATTCGGGTTAAAGCCGGCTGGAAGCCGGCGCTCCGGCGGCGGATTGAACAACCGCCCTGCGGGCACCTTCTCCCCCACGGGGGAGAAGGCCGGGATGAGGGGGCGCGGTTCATGGGTAGGGATTTCGTTTCAGGTCTCAGCTTGCGCCCTATAAAATCCGTGTTTATCCGTGTCCATCCGTGGTTGAAAATTGATTCGTCTTGGTGGGGCGAGCGTCCCCGCGAGCCGGTTACCTGTGAAAAGTTTTTCAATTCGCGCTGATTCGCGTAATTCCCGTAAAAACCGTTTTTTCAGTTTTCAGCATTTGGCTTCAGGTTTCAGGTTTTATTTTTGGGCCGGCGGGGGTTTGCCCGTTTTTCCCGCGCGGCGCGCAGTTGCAAGGTCAGGGTCTCGGCCTCCTCCAGCCACTCCAGTTTTTCGCGGAAGGTGCTGATCAAGCCCAGCAGCAGGGTGTGCAGCTCGGCTCCTTCCGAGGTGCCCCAGCGCCAGTCAGAAGTCCGGCAAAGTTTGCGTATTTCTTTTTTGGTCATCGGTAGGGATTAAGTTTTTTCAGCGCTTGGATGTCCAGCAAATCCTTGTCGCGACCGGCCGACTTTTTCATGGCTAAAAGCGTTTTGTAGGCCACGATCGGCGCGCGGATTTTTCCCGCCACCGGCTCCCACTTCGCCTGCGCGAATTCTTTTTTGAAATCGAAGGGCTCGTAAACAAAAACATCAATCGGCGTCCGGCGGTGGGCATCGCTCCACAACTTGAGCACAATCATGTTTTTTTCCGTCCGCCAGGACTCGCGGAGTTTCGGATTGGCGAAATCTTCCGGCGTCACCGGGACGGACATCCGCCAGCCGGCCGCCTGCAGGGTATGGAGCGCCCGCGTGATGTTTTCGGGTTGCAGACCAATCACCAAATCCACATCCACCGTCAGCCGTTCATAGCCGTGCGCACTGACGGCCAGACCGCCGACTATGAGGTATTCCACCTTGGCGGCGTTCAGCGCTTTGACGATGGTTTCAATGCTGCGGACTTCCACGCCGGCAAACTACAAGCAAAAGCGGAAGGCGAAAAGCGGAAACGGGTTGAACCACCAAGGAACCAAGGCACAAAGTTATTCGCGAATTACGCGAATGAGCGCAAATTAAAAACCGAACGAACAATTCGTGCAAATTCGCGCAATTCGCGGACAAAAAATGTTTTCTTCAACCCATAATTTTGCGCCTTTTTGCGGCCAAGTTCCCGGTTTTCTTTGTGACTTCGTTCCTTTGTTGTTCAACCTGTTTTTAATTTCAGCCTTCAGTTTTTTTGATGTCAACATGTCAGCATTTCAGTATGCCAGCATTTATTTAAGTTTGGTGCCCATCCGTGGTTGATCGGTTTTTAGCCCGTGAAGTCTGTATTTGGTACTTCACCGGGCCAGCATTTCAGCATTTGGCTTCAGGTCTCAAGTTTCCGCTCTGGGGGATTGCCAAGAATGGCCGCGAACCGCTATAAACGGGTGACGTGATTGCTGAAATGGAACAATCAGGCTGCCGGCCCGCGCTCGGGCAATTCCGGTTTCTGGCGCACGAATTGCGCCTGCTCACGCATGGCAAATCGAGCCGCTGGCTGGTGCTATTTTTTGAGCCTTCGGCGGGCGTGATCATTTCCTACCGCCTCGACCGTTGCGGTTATTTGTTATGCGGCCAGATCTGGACCGGCTTGCGCGTGCTGTTTCTGCCCGGCTTCTGGTTTCTCAGACTGTTGAGTTGCCGCCATGAAATCTGTTTCAAGGCCGCCATCGGTCGGGGACTGCAGGTCTGGCATCCCACCTTGGGCGTGGTGGTCCATGGCGATGCCATGGTGGGGAAGGATTGTATTTTATATGGCGGTAACAGCATCGGTTGCCGGCGGGGCGTCCGGCGGGGCGAACTGGTGCTGGGGGATAATGTCACCCTGGGGATCAACGCGTGTGTTCTGGGGCCCGTTCGGATTGGCAACCGGGTCACGATCGGCGCGGGTGCGGTGGTGGTGAGCAGTCTGGCGGATGATGTCGTCGCGGTGGGCGTGCCGGCCCGACCGCAGGCTTGATTTTAAGTGGCCGCCGGCGGCCAGTTTCAGTGCTTCCAGCCGGCGTCACCGTGGCGGAGGCCTGACCGCGCGTCGAAGCGTTTGTGCAAAAACACCTCCAATAAAAAGCGGAAAACTTTCAGCCGCAAAAAGACGCAAAAATTAACCACGGATGGACACGGATAAACACGGATTTTAAACAAATGCTGACATGCTGAAATCTGAAACCTGAAAGGGGCTGCGCCTTTCAGCTTTTCAGTTTTTCAGGTTTTGCCTTTGGTTTTCCCGCTTGCCGCCCCTGCCGGCGGCGGGCATCCTGATTTTCAATCTTAAATTATGAGCATCGCCTTAGTCACCGGCTCCGCCGGCCTCATCGGGTCCGAAACCTGCAAACGTTTTCACGCCGAGGGCTATGACCTCGTGGGCGTGGACAACGACATGCGCGCGAAATTTTTCGGCGCGGAGGCCTCCACCGCCAGCACGCGCGCCAAGCTGGAAAAATCGTTTAAAAATTACCGGCATGAGAACGTGGACATCCGCGACACCGACGCCGTCAATGCCGTCTTCGCCAAACTCGGTTCGTCCGTGAAAGTCGTCGTCCACACCGCCGCGCAGCCCTCGCACGACTGGGCCGCGCGCGAGCCGCACACGGATTTTGGCGTGAACGCCGTCGGCACGCTGAACCTGCTCGAAGCCGCGCGGCAGCATTGTCCCGAGGCCGTGTTCATCTTTACCAGCACTAATAAGGTCTATGGCGACACGCCCAACCGGCTACCGCTGCGCGAACTGGAGAAGCGCTGGGAGATTGACCCGGCGCATCCCTATCACGAAGGCATTGACGAGACGATGTCCATTGACCAGACCAAGCACTCGTTGTTCGGCGCGAGTAAAGTGGCGGCGGACGTCATGGTGCAGGAATATGGCCGCTATTTCGGCATGAAGACGGCGATTTTCCGCGGCGGCTGCCTCACCGGCCCGGCGCACGCGGGCACGGAGCTGCACGGCTTTCTGGCCTACCTGATGAAATGCTGCGCCACCGGCCGGCCGTATCGCGTGTTTGGCTACAAGGGCAAGCAGGTGCGCGACAACATCCACAGCCACGACCTGGTGGAGGCGTTCTGGCAATTCACGCTCAAGCCGCGTTCCGGCGAAGTCTATAACATGGGCGGCAGCCGCCACTCGAACTGCTCGATGCTCGAGGCGATTGACCTGTGCGAGCAGATCAGCGGCAAAAAATTGGATCACACCTACGTGGAGGACAACCGCATCGGCGACCACATCTGGTATATCAGCGACGTGCGGAAATTCCAGGCGCATTACCCGGACTGGAAATACAAATTTGATTTGAAGGCGATCTTGGAACAGATCCACGCCGCCGTCATTGCCAGTTGATTTTTTGGCCGCAAAAAGGCGCAAAAATGAAAACAGCAAATCCTGACCCCTCACCCCGCTTGGGCGGGGCGAGGCTGCGATGGCTGTCTGGTTGGCGCCTGCATCCGTGTTTATCCGTGTCCATCCGTGGTTAAATAAAATGAAAATCCTGATCACCGGAATTTGCGGCTTCGTCGGCAGCACGCTGACGCGGGCGCTGCTGGAGTCCACGACCGGCTTGCAGATCACCGGCGTGGACAATTTCATCCGGCCCGGCAGCGAACTGAACCGCCGGGAACTCGCCGCGCTCGGCGTAAAAATCCTCCACGCCGATGTCCGCAGCGCGACCGATTTCGAGACGCTCCCCGCCGCCGATTTCGTCATTGATGCCGCCGCGAATCCGAGCGTGCTCGCCGGTGTGGACGGCAAGACCAGTTCCCGCCAGTTGCTCGAACATAATCTCTGGGGCACGGTCAACATTTTGGAATACTGCAAGGCGCATCGCGCCGGCCTGATTTTGCTGAGCACCAGCCGCGTGTATTCCGTGCCGCCGCTCGCCGCGCTGCCGGTGGAAGTGCATCAGCGCGCATTCCGGCCGGTGCCCGGTGCGAAACTACCGGATGGACTAACGGCGGCCGGCGTCAGCGAAGCGTTTTCCACCACGCCGCCGATTTCACTCTACGGTTCCAGCAAGCTCGCGAGCGAAGCCATCGCGCTCGAATACGGCGAGACGTTTCAGTTTCCCGTGTGGATCAACCGCTGCGGCGTGCTGGCCGGCGCGGGACAGTTCGGCAAGGCGGACCAGGGAATTTTTTCGTTCTGGCTCAATGCGCACCTGCGGCGGCGGCCGCTGAAATACATCGGCTTCGACGGTGGCGGGCATCAGGTGCGCGACTGCCTGCATCCGCGCGACCTCGTGCCGGTGCTGCTGGCGCAGATGAAAAACAACGAGTTGCCTCCGGGCGCAGGCCCCGTTTCCTCCCTCTCCGCCAACGGCGTTGGGGGAGAGGGGCGGGGTGAGGTGGTACAAGGCGTTCCAGTTCAAATCCCCTCACCCCGGCCGCGCATCGTGAACTTAAGCGGCGGTGTAAAAAATTCCATGTCGCTCGCGCAGCTCACCGACTGGTGCGATGCGCGCTTTGGCCGTCACGCCGTGGCCAGCGAGGCCGCGCCGCGTCCGTTCGACATTCCGTGGATGGTGCTGGACTCCACGCTGGCAGAAAAAACGTGGAACTGGTCGCCGAAAATCTTGCTGCCACAAGTCTTGGAGGAGATTGCCCAACACGCGGAGCGGCAGCCGGACTGGCTCGAAATCTCCAACCCTTGACCCCGTTTATGTCTGAAAACGCCCAGGAACTTCAACGCATCTACCAGCAGCGGTTTGAGCGGACGGCGGCCTACCGGAACCGGGTCTGGCAGGTGCTGACGCGTTCGTTTTTCAACCGCTGGATCACGCCGGACGCCGCCGTGCTGGACCTGGGCTGCGGCTATGGCGAATTCATCAACAACATCGCCGCCCGGGAAAAATATGCCATGGATTTGAATCCGGATGCGGTCCGGCATCTGGCCAAGGAAGTCCGCTTTTTCGAGCAGGATTGCTCCGTGACCTGGCCGCTGCCGGAAAACTCGCTGGACACGGTCTTCACCAGCAATTTTTTTGAGCATCTCCCGGGCAAGCAATGCCTCAAGCAGACCTTGCAGCAGGCCTACCGCTGCCTGAAGCCCGGCGGCCGGCTCGTGGCCATGGGGCCCAATATCAAATATCTGACCGGGTCTTATTGGGATTTCTTTGACCACCACACCATCCTCACGGAGCAGTCCCTCGCCGAGGTGCTACAGATGCAGGGCTATGTGCTGGAGCAGGTGACCCCCCGTTTTCTTCCCTACACCCTCGTCAAGGCTCCGGAATACCCGCTTTCGCTGCTGCGCCTGTATCTGGCCATGCCCTGGATGTGGTGGTGGAAGGGCCGGCAGTTTCTGGTGATCGCGACGAAACCGCGTTGAAATCTGAAACTTGAGACCGGAGGCTGAGACCGGAAAGCAGAACGCCAGACAAAAACGGAATTCGAAAAGCGGAAAGCGGACATGGGTTGAACAACAAAGGAACAAAGACACGAAGGTGCAAAGCGAAAAGCGGAAAGCGAAAATTATTTTTACCACCGATGCACACCGATAAACACGGATTGGGAATGGGCGAACGGCTCGCGAGGACGCTCGCCCCACCATCCGCCTCTTCCATGCTCGACTTGGGCAGGCTCCGTGCCTTCTGCGCTTTTTTGCGGCCAACCGGTTTTGTCAGGTTTCAGGTCTCAGGTCTCAAGTTTCATTTTTTAGCATGAACGTTTACCCAATAAAGTCCGTTTCCAAAACCGCTGCGCCGGCCGCAGGAAAAATCGCCGGCCGCGAGTGGGTGGGCGTGCTGGTGCTGCTGGCGCTCCTGTTTGGATTTGATCTGCTGACTTGCAACCTCTCGCCAACGGTCTGGTGTGATGACATCAGTTTCACCGAGCCGGCCATCAATTACCTGATGCACGGCACTTACACTTCCACCGTCTGGCAGTTCCAGCCGTTGAATACATTCCCGGCCGTGAATTGTCCGCTGTATTCGCAATCCATCATTGGCTGGCTGACGTTGTTCGGCACGAATCTATGGGCGGTCCGATCGTTCAATTATTTTCTCATGGCGGTCGCCTGCCTGCTGTTCTGGCGGCTGCTGCATAGATTCAACCTCGTTCAATCCGCCCGCTGGCGGCTCGCCTTGGTGGCCGCCTTTCATCTTGGCTACGGGATCAGTCATTCCTACCGCTGTTCCCGCCCCGATACGCTGGGCCTGTGCCTGACGCTCGGATTGGGATGGTGGTTCACCGTCCAATCTGCCCGCTGGCGCAATGGGGGGCTGCTGGTCCTGAGCGGATTGCTGCCATGGGTGAGTTTGACCAGCGGCCTCTATGCGGGCCTGGCGTGCTTTTGTGCCGTGCTGGTTCTGGGCCGCCCCAAGTTTCTTCAGGGGATGGTGGTCTGGGGCGGATTGCTGCTGGGCGTCCTCTCCGTCGTCTGGTTCCTGTCCGCGCAGGGCGCCCTGCAGAATTTCCTGACCGGCGCAAGTTACGCGGTCGGCGAACCGTATGTCCACACCGGCAAGCTGCCGGTTCTGGCGCGCATCGGGCAGGTGATTAAAACCACGATCCCCGCGTATTTCTGGGATTACAGTTCCGTCATGTTGGTGCTGGGCTCGCTCGGGTTGATGATCCTGTGCCGCCGCGAGCTGAAAGCCCGGGCCAACTGGCGGGTCATTACCTGTTCCGCCCTGATCTTCATCGCCACGCCCCTGCTGTTTAATGTCACCGGGCACTATGCGTTCTATTATTCCTACATGATTTTTATCCCGGCACTGATATTCTTTGCCGCCATCGCCTTTCCTTCCCTCAAACCGCAGGTGCCACCGGCGCCCCGCATCCTGCCAGCCATGATTGCCTCGGCCACGATTCTTGCCACCGTCCTGGTCGGCCTGCCCCTGCGGATGGCCGCCACCTTGAGCCTGACAAAAGTTGCGCCGCGGGCAGAAATCCAGCGGCGCGTGGATGCCTGGGTGACCACCAACGACGTGGTTTACACCGACGACACGGCATTTTTTGAAGTGAAGCAGCGCGCCAAGGTGGTCTATGCCCGCTGGTCGTTTATGGAATTCATGATCACCCACATTTCCGGCCGGCGACTGACCCAGGCGGACAAGGACAGCGTGAACAAACTGGTCATCCGGGCCGACCAGGCGGAATTCTTCACCCATACCTTCGGCGGCCAATGGCAGGCGGTCACCGAGCCGTTCGGTGATTCCACCCGCTGGGATCGGGTGGAACACATTCCCCTGATCCAGGCGAAGGTGAAACGTTACCTCGAGCAGCCCCAAACGTATCGCTACCATTTGCAGATATTCCAGCGCCTCACCCCGGCAACAACCGAGGCCAAGGACAAGGCGCCCGGAATCCAGCCGGCGGAACAAATCCAGGGCGCGGGCGGGCCGGGCGCAATCCAATTTTAGTTTGAACCGGCGGGCGGCCGGGCAATTTCGAAAGGGCCGCTGCCATTAGAGCATTGACAGAAATGATGTAGCGAGGCGGAGCGAGGATTTTTGGTTATTGG
>CAYUGC010000012.1:0-34130 GCA_964444085.1 uncultured Bifidobacteriaceae bacterium
CGGACGCGGCTGCGGAAATCCTTCGGGATGTCCGTGCCGGGATAGGTCGTGTGCGAGGCCTTGAGCAGCGTCAGCGTGAACGGATGCATGACGCGCGCCGGCCGCATGGTGAAAGTGAACTTCCGGCCATCCACCACGACGAACTGCGGCGCGACCAGCTTGGCGACGATGCTTTGCGCCATGCCCGCGCCCATCTGCGCATAGCCGCTGCGCATGGCCTCGACGAGCGTCGGGTCGCCGGCCCAGTCGGAGACGGCCCAGATGCCGAGCGAGCCGGCGGGCGTGAGGAATTCCAACACGCCGGCCGGGACGTTGCGCTGGTCCATGGACTTCACGTCCTCGGCTTTCTTGAAGTCAAAATTCACCGCGATGCCGTTGGTCGTGAGCGGCGGGGCGTTCTGGAGCATCGGCGCGCGGAAATTGATGTCGGAGTTGTGCCAGCTTTCCTTCACCTGGACGGTGAAAGGCAGGCTGGCGATCTGCAAGGTGTCGCCGGCTTTGAGCAATTTATTCGGGATGGCGGTGACTTCGTTGCCGGACTGGAAGATCAATTCATATTCCGTCGCGCTGTCGGAATAGTTGCGCGTCTCGCCCTCGTTGAAATGCATCTGGAGTTCGCGCGAAAGCAAATCGGTCGAGAGCTGCCCGACAAGCAGCACGATGACGCCGGCGTGGGCGAGCTGGATGCCGAGTTTTTTCTTCGAGAACTCAAAGCGGTAAATGTGCGTCGTAACTAGGTTCACCAGCAGCAGCGTGCCGAGGAGATAGCCGCCCGGTAAAAGCACCGGAAGCTTGTGCCCGAAAAAATGCACGCCGACCACGAGCCATTGCTTGAAATAATGCGCCTGCGCGCCGTAAAGCCCCTCGTCCGCCTGCGCCACGGTGCCCACGAATACCAGCACGATGGCAAACGCCAGCAGCACGACGGTCAGTTTTAGCGAGACGAAGAATTCAACGATCTTTTTCATGGGCGCGCGGGGGAAAATTTATTGGGCCGCCGGATATTTCGCGGACTGGACGAAGGCGGTGAACGCGTCTTTTTGCTGCGTGACGACGCTCGCGTCGCCCATCAATTTGTAAAACCATGTCTGGCCGTTGAGCGGCAGCACCACGCCGACGAGGCTCGCCGGCTGGCCGGAACGCGCGTCGGTGCCGTTGATCTGCACCAGCGTGGCCTTGACGCCGGAAGCATCAATCGTCGGGAGTTTCGCCGCGTCGTCTTCGGTGAGCGCGGGTTGGCCAAGTTGACCGCGCCAGCGGTTGATGTTCGGCAGCAAACCGCCGCCGTCACCGGAAAGCTGGCTGACGTTGACTGCCGCCGAAGCGTCGCCATTCTGGATGACGAACTTGGCGACGAGAAATTGTGCGAGCTGGCCTTCTTTCCAATCGGCGGGAACCGTCCACGTCGGCTTGCCGGCTGCGTCGGCGGCGGGTGCGGCTGGCGCGGCGGTATCCATTCCCGGAATCGGCGGATGCGACGGCGGCAACTGGCTCATGTCCAATGTGGCCGGCGCGGCGACCTTGTCAAAACTCACCGATTTCAGGAACGCGATGAAATTGGCCTTCTGTTTTTCCACCAGCTCGGCGTCGCCCGTCATCTTGAAATACCAGACCGTGTCGTCGCCGTGGAGCATCGCGCCCACGATCCGCGCGGCGTCACCGCTGCCCGGACTCGTGCCGGCGATGTCATAGAGATCGCCCGTCTGACCGGCGATGGCAACCAGCTCGGCGGATTGCTTCAAAGCCGCCTCATCGAGCGGTGCCTGGCCGACCTGACCGCGCCAGCGATTGATGTTGGCCGCGTCACCACCGGCGTTGCCGCCGAGCGGAATAACGCTTACGTCCGCCTTCCGTCCGATCTCGGAAACATCAAAGCTCGCCACACGCATCTGCGTCAGCGGTTTTTCCTTCCAGCCGTCGGGCAGGGTGTATTTCAGTTTCGGCAGTCCGGAATTATCCGGCGCGGCCAAACCGTCCGGCATGGTCGCAGGCATCGCTCCCGGCGTGGCGGCGGGCGGCGGAGCTGTGGTCGTGTCGTTGGCGTCAATCTGGTAAACCTTGACGTCGTTGCGGCCGCAGCCGGCCAGCGCGAAGGCCGCGAGAACACAGGCGAATTGCCCGGCGCAGGAGGAAGCGAAGCTTTTCATTTTCGTGGTAAAAATAATGGTTTTAGGCGGCGGTGGCGAAACCTTCATTGGCTTTCGCGCACCACATATTGCCACACCGCCGACAAAAAATGAATACCCGCGTTGACGAATTAATTTTAGCTGATGCCCATGTTGAGCAGGAACTCGATGTTGCTCTTGGTCTTTTTCAGCTTGCCGAGCATCAAGTCCATCGCCTCCACCGGCGGCACGCCCGTGAGCGCGCGGCGCAGGATGGCGACGCGGCTGCATTCGTCGGGATGGTAAAGCAGCTCTTCCTTGCGCGTGCCGGAGCGCTCGATGTTGATCGAGGGGAAAATGCGGCGGTCAACGAGTGCGCGGTCGAGATGCACCTCCATGTTGCCGGTGCCCTTAAATTCTTCAAAGATGACTTCATCCATGCGGCTGCCGGTGTCCACCAGCGCCGTGGCCATGATGGTGAGCGAACCACCTTCCTCGATGTTGCGCGCCGCGCCGAAAAAGCGTTTCGGCTTGTGCAGTGCGTTCGCGTCCACGCCGCCGGAAAGGATTTTTCCAGAATGTGGCTGCACCGTGTTGTAGGCGCGGGCGAGGCGGGTGATGGAATCCAGCAGGATGATCACGTCGCGTTTCTGCTCGACCATGCGGCGGGCTTTCTCGATGACCATTTCCGCCACCTGCACATGGCGCTCCGGCGGTTCGTCGAACGTCGAGGAAATCACCTCTGCGCCTTTGCAACTGCGCTCCATGTCCGTGACTTCTTCCGGTCGCTCGTCAATCAGCAGGATGAAGAGATACGTTTCCGGATTGTTCTTCAACACTGCGTTGGCCATCTTCTGCATGAGCACCGTTTTGCCCGTGCGCGGCGGCGCGACGATCAGGCCGCGCGTGCCTTTGCCGATGGGGCAGACCAAGTCGAGAACGCGTGTGCTCAATTCATCCGCCGCGGTTTCCAAAATGAACCGCTTGTTCGGGAACAGCGGCGTCAGGTTGTCAAAATGTGTCTTGTTCTTCGCCTTGTCCGGTTCCTCGCCGTCCACGGCCTCGACCTTAAGCAGCGCGAAAAACTTTTCCTTTTCCTTCGGCGGACGGATTTGGCCCGTGATCAGATTGCCCGTCTGCAAATCAAACCGGCGAATCTGTGACGGCGAAACGTAGATGTCTTCCGGGCACGGCAGGTAATTGAAACTCTGCGAGCGCAAAAAGCCGAAGCCTTCCGGCAGCACCTCGATGACGCCCTCGGAAAACAGCACGCCCGCGCGCTCGGCGTTTTTGGAGAGGATGTGGTAGATGACCTCGTGCTTGCGCATCGTGCCGAAATTTTCCACGCCGTAATCCCGCGCCATCTGGTTCAGCTCCGTCATGTTCATCCCCTGAAGTTTGGCGATGTTCAGCGACGTGGCGATGCGGTCGCGCTGGAAGCCGCCGACGCGCCGGTCGGGAAAACGCGGCTCCTCGCGCGGCTCGTCGGACGACGGTTCGACGGGTGCGGACGGCGGGCGCAGTTTTTGCGAAGACTCGTTGGCGAACCGTGATGAATCACGTTTTGCATCTTCTGAGGCCGCGGCCTTGATGTCGTCCACGGTGCGTTCCGCCGGCAATTCCGGCTCCGGCGCTTTTTCAACCGGCGCGACCGGTTCAAACATCGGTTCCGGTTTGGCCGGCGCGGCGGCGGCGACCGGCGCTTCCGTCACCGGCGCTTCAGCGACGGCGGCGGCCTTGGACTTCTTGGTGGTGGTCTTTTTGGCGGGAATTCGGGCCATATAAATTTGGTTGTTGGGCTGACCGGGGACTCCGCTGGCAGCCGGCAATTTGTCGGGATAAATGTCCCGAATTGGACGGTCTGCGTCAGGAAAAGTTCAATTTGAATTTACCGACCGATTGTTTTTCTCAAATCGGCAAGGGGAATTTCGCAGTCAACGCCGCCAGCATCGCGCAGTTGGCGGTTTAAGTCAAACCTGATTTTGCCCACCGTCGGCCACGCTTTGCAATTCGTAATTCAAAAACGCCAGGCAATAAATCGCCGCCGTCTCCACGCGCAAGGTGAGTTTGCCGAGCGTGATGGGCTTCGCGCCGGCGGCCTCGATAGCCTGCAATTCCGCGAGCGTGAAATCGCCTTCCGGCCCGATCCATGCGCCGGCGCTCTGTGGCAAGCGTCCGTGCTGCCGTTGAAATTCCAAAATCCATTCGCGCGGATGCCGGCGTTCCGTCTGCAACGACCCGACAAGGGACAATTCAATTTTTTCGCCGCGCGCCAGAAATTCCGCGATGGTCTGCGGTGCTTCCACTTTCGGCAGCCACGGTGCGCCGCATTGCTTGATGGCCTCGATGGCGACCTGCTGCCATTTTTCGCGCTTGGCCTCCGCGCCGTCGTCGTCGAGCTGCGTCACCACGCGTTCGGTCAGCAGCGGCACGATGCGGTGCGCGCCAAGTTCCACGGCCTTCTGGATGATGCTTTCGATGAGCTTGCCCTTCGGCACGGCGACCAGCAACGTGATCGGGCAGGGCGGGGCGGTCGTGAATTTCTTTTCCTTCACCACGAGCGCGAGGGAATTCTTCGTGGCATTTTCCACATCGCAAAGACATTCCGTGCCCGCGCCGTCGAGGACAGTCACGCGTTCGCCGCGCTGCAGACGCAGGACATGCAGTGCGTGGTGCGCCTCGCGGCCTTCGAGCCGCAGCACGTTTTCGCGGCAGCTTGCGGGTGGCAGATGGAAGCGGTGCATGGAATTTACGATATGCGATTCACGATTTACGCGTCAAATTGCGGCAAATCGCGTCTATCGTAAATCGTAAATCCAAAATTTCTAACTTTGTTCCGCTATCGTGAATGAGACCACGGCGAAACCAAGGCCGATGGTTCACTGGAAGAATTTCTTCGCCTTCTCGAAAAAACTTTGCGACAGCGGCATTTCCTTGCCGTCGCAGAGCGCGGCGAATTCCGACAGCTTGTGCTTCTGCTCATTGTTGAGGTGCGTCGGCACTTCGACTTGGACGCGGACGTGCAAATCGCCGTGGCCGTGGCCCTGAAGGTTTTTCACGCCGCGACTCTTGAGGCGTAGCAACGTGCCGGGTTGTGTGCCGGCGGGAATTTTCACCGTCGCCTTGCCGGTCAGCGTGGGCACTTCAATCTCCGCGCCGAGCGTGGCTTGGATGAAACTTACCGGCACCTCGCACAGCAAATCATCGCCTTCGCGCTGAAAAATTTCGTGTGGCTTGATCTGCAAAAAGACGTAGAGGTCGCCGTGCGGGCCGCCGCGCGAACCGGCCTCGCCGTTGCCGGAGGAGCGCAGGCGCGAACCGGATTCGACGCCGGCGGGGATGCGCAGCTTGATCTTGGTGGTGCGCTCGTGCTTGCCGCTGCCGGAGCATTTCTTGCACGGTTTTTCGAGGATGCGCCCCGCGCCTTTGCAATGCGGACACGTCTGCGCGATGCTGAAAATGCCGCGCGAGGTGAGCACTTGGCCGCGTCCGCCGCAGGTGCCGCAGGTGCGCAGCTTGGAACCGGGTTCCGCGCCCGCGCCGTGGCATCCGTCGCATTGGTCAAGCTTGGTGACGGAGATTTCCTTCTCGCAGCCGAGCGCCGCCTCTTCGAGCGTGAGCTGCATATCGTAACGCAGATCGTCGCCGCGTTGCGGGCCGTTCGGGTCCTGACCGCCGCCGAAAAGATTTTCAAAGATGCTGCCGCCGCCGCCACCGCCGCCGAAGACTTCGCGGAAGATGTCAAACGGATCATGAAAACCACCGCCGCCGCCAGCGAATCCGCCGCCGCGGGCGCGGGCGCGCGGGTCGAAGGCGTCGTGGCCGTATTGGTCATAGGCGGCGCGCTTCTGCGGGTCGCTCAGGATTTCGTAGGCGTGGCCGAGTTCCTTAAAATTTTCCTCCGCCGTGTGATCGCCTGGATTTTTGTCCGGATGAAATTTTACGGCCTGTTTGCGGTAGGCTTTCTTGATTTCGTCGTCGCTCGCGCCTTTGCTGACGCCGAGGATTTCGTAATAGTCACGTTTGGCCATTTGAATTTACGAATGAAGATTTACGATGTGCGCGCGGCTGGAAATCAGGCGGCGGCCGCCGGTTTTTTGGCCACGATGACGGTGGCCGGACGCAGCAGGCGATCCTTGAACTTGTAGCCTTTGCGAAGCTGCATGAGGACGTTGCCTTCGGCCACGTCGGCGGATTCCTGCTCGGAAACGGCCTCGTGAAAATTCGGGTCGAACGGCTTGCCGGCGGCGTCAATCTCCTCCAGCCCGGTCTCGACGAGCACGCTTTTCAACTGCTGCTGGATCATCACCACGCCGGACTGCAGCGAATCATTTTTCGTTTCCTTCGCGGCCTGTGCGGCGGCGAGCGCCATCTCGAAGTTGTCGAGCACGGGCAAAACTTTCTGGAGCAGCGAGAAGGTGGCGTATTGCGCCGATTCAATTTTTTCGCGGGCGGCGCGTTTCTTGAAATTGTCAAAATCGGCGGTGGTGCGGAGCAGGCGTTCCCAATTCTCGTCGGCCTTGGCGGCGCGGGACTTGAGTTCTTCAATCTGTTCCGGAGTGGGCGGTGGCAACGTCGCCGGCACCGCGTCGGCGGTTTCGGAATCGGGCAAATCGTTTTCTTTTTTGCTCATGGGCTTTTTGCGTCCAAACATTCAGACGGACAAATTAGCAGACGTGCGCCGTCCGGGCAACGGCCAAGACGGCTGGGGAAATATCAAATCTGAAATCACCATCACTGCGGCGGGACGAGCTTTTGAAAGTCCGGCAAGGCGCGGAGGGAATTCAAATGCGCGTCGGTGCGGGCCTGGGCGAGCAGGTCGTGCGCGGCGGGATTGGTCTTGAGCCGCGCGGCGTTCAGGTCGAGCGCGAGCTTGAGGTTGGTGAGTGCGGGCGCGGTCTGGCCGAGATATGCCTGCAATGCGGCGAGGTCGTAGCGCGGCTCCGGTTGGTCGGTGGCGAGCGCGGCGAGCTTCTCCAGCGCCTGTTCCAGCTTCGGCATATTCGCGAATTGCGAGTAGTAGCTGGCGATGGTGGCGGCGTCAGCATACTTGAGGTTCGGGCTGGCAAGGGCCGCGTCGAACAGCTCAATGGTGCGGTTGGTCTGCTGCATCTGCGCGTAGGTGATGGCCAGCGTGATGAGGTTGCGCACGTCGCCGGGATTGGTGCGCGCGGTATTTTCCATCTGGTCAATCTGGCCGACGGCCTTCATGCGCTCGTCGTTCTGTTTTTTGTAGGACTTAAGGTTTTCAATCAGGCCGGTGATCTGCCCGTTATATGGATCAAGCTTCTGGCAGGTCTCGGAAATGAGCAGCGCGTCATCGAAGCGGCCAAGCGGCAGCAGAAAGTTGATGTAGCGATACACCGCCTCCGGGCTGTAGGGGCAGAACGCGAACGCCTGCTTGAACGCGAAGTCCGTCTCGCGGATGAGCGCGTTCTGGCTGGCTTGGGTCTTCTGGCGGTATTCCGGCGGGCATTGCGGGGTCAGGCGCCACGCATACATCCCGGCCTGCGAACTGCGCAGCTTGGAGAAGGCCTTTTGACCGTCGTCGTCGCGGGCGAACTTGCGGTCGCCGAGGTAGCCGGTGAAGTTGTTGCCGACGTAGGTGCGCTCGACGAATTTGCAGATGTCGGCGACCGGCGTGTTGTAGTCAATGAAGTTGCCGCAGAGGCGCGGCGAGAAGTCCTGCCAGAACTTGTGGTCGAGGTCGAACACGTCCTGCGACAGCTCCGGTAGCGGATTGCGGTTGATCTTCATGATCACGCCGAACGGCGTCTCGTAGGGATACATCCAGTCGAGCGGGAAACTTTCCTCGACGTAAAATTCATTCGTCGGGCAGTGGTCGAAAATCACCTTGCAGAGCAGGCCGTTGATTTTCATAACGGCAATTTGCCCGGATACTTGGACGCGTTGATGGCCATCGGCGTCTTGGATGACGTTGGGTTCCTCACCCTGCTGAATTAATCTCGGTTCATTGGGATATTGCCGGTCATGCGCCAGTCGTTTGCTGACATCATCCGTGTAATCCTGGAAACATTGCTGCGAATCCGCCGGCGACGGGATGTAAATTTCCGACGGCGGATAGACGCCTTGGGCGCGGCGGTAATTTTCAACGTGCTGACCCCATTTGGTGAACGGCACATCAAGCGTGTTATAGAGCAGCTTCGAGACGCCCTCAATCACGCTGTTGCCGGATTCGCCGTTGCCGGCCTCGATGCCGTCGGTGACGATGGTTCCGGGTGTGGTCAGGCCGCCGACGGCACAGACGTATTTGAACAGCCGGCTGAAGAATGGCGGATCCTGCTGTTGCGAACGGTTGTATTGCGAGCGCAGGTAATCGAGATAGGTGCCGTCGGCGAGCGCGTTCTGCGTGATGAGGTAGCAGTCGCGGCGGTCAAATTTCTGGTCCTGCTCCGGCTGGCAGCGGTGCGGGATGAAGCTTTCGCAGAAAATCATGTAGGTCGGGCAGAAGCGGCCCGGATCCGTGCCGCCGAAGACGATGGTGTTGCGCGCCATTTCCGGATAGACGAGCTTGGCGTTCTTCGGATCTTTCAGCAGCTCGGCACGGAGCGTGTTGTCGTAGCTCAATTTGCCGGTCTTGGGATCTTGAAACGGCGGCGTGAACATATCGTGGCCGAACCAGTAGCCAAACCAGTGGTTGCGCTGCTCGCTCTTATACCAGTGCGACATCCCGGACCACAAAGGTGCGACGCAAAACAGGGCGAGCAGAATCAGCACTGGCCCGCGCTTGCGGTAGATTACCAGCGCGGCGATGAACAGCACCGGCATTGCGACGAGCAGCAAATTCGCCAGCACCGGCAGGCCGTATTGGTTGTGCGCAAACGACTGCGCGATCCAGTGCGGGGTTTCGCCAAGGCTGAACTGGCCGTTCGGGCCAAACGCGAGATAATCCCAGCCGCCCCAGTCTGTCAGCCGTTGCCATTCAAAATGCTGTTCGTTCAGCTTGGTTATCGGATTTTCAGTGCTGTAAAAATGCGGGCAGGGAATGACATCCATTATCGAGCGGAAAACCCCGCCGATTTTCAACTGGCCGGCTTTGCCGAAATACAGTTTGCCAACGGCCTCCACGAGGCAATACACCGCCAGCACGAGTGCCACGCCCGCGCCGATGAAACCCAGACGGCGAAATTTCTGGTAATGGGTCGCGATGTAGGCCGCCAGGATGGTGATGCCATAGCCGATCATGATGGCGAACACGCCGTGTGAGGCGGTGAAGAAAACCTTGTTCAAATCAGAGGTGGAGCGGTCGGCGGAGACGTTCAGCACGATGACCAACTGCACCGACAACAGCAGGTAAATGGCGGTCAGCCCGATGATCCAGTTGCGTTCCCGCGAGTGCATTTTTTTCAGGAACAAAAAGGGCAGCAGGCCGATGAACATATAGACCCAGCTGAACGATTCGGAAAGCCCCTCGGCCAGGTAATACAACTGGAACATGAAGCGCGACGGATCCGACAGCACGTTGGTGCCTTCGCCGGTGCCATATTGCCCGCGGCTCAAGGCGTGAAAAAAGCCCTCGACCGTGCGCGGGTAGCCCCATTGCATCGGCGGGCAGGTCATGCAGGAAATCGGCTCGTAAAGATAGACCGCCATCCCGGCCACGGACATGAACATGATCATCAGCACCGATTTCCACTCCGTCATGATTTTGTTCGTCTTCATGAACAGCCAGGCGAAGGCCGTGACGGAAAAAAGCCCGACGGCGTTGAAGATGGTTTTTTCCGTGAAGGTCATCGCGTTCAGCGCCGGAACGGTTCCCTTGCCGATGTAGCAAAGGCCGATGACGTAAACGAGGCAGCAAACGGCGAACAAATCGCGCCCCAGCCGCGGCAGCACCAGCGCAATGAGCACCACCACGCCCAGCGCGCCCAGAATGAGGCTTTGGTGGATGGTGGCGATCCAACCGTAAAACAGCATGGCTACATACAGATACCAGCGCTGGTGCGGCGCATACATCCAGCGCATCAGCAGCGCGATCATCGCCAGCAGCCACGGCACGCCAAAGATGGAGATACGGTTGATGACCACCGATTCTTTCCACATGAAATAACCGAAGCCCAGCAACATTCCCGAAACCACGCCGGACACCACGCAGATGGCGTTTTCCCAGCGGCGGTCCACCGACTTCAAATCCTCGATGCCCTCGATCAGCATGCTGCCGCCGCGCGACACCATCAGCGCCAGCAGGCCGCAGCCCATCGCCGAGGCGAACGACTGGCCAACTTCAACGCGCCACGCGACACTGCCGAACGGCACGATGACCGTCCATAGATAACTCCAGATGGCCCAGAACGGATAGCCCGGCGGATGTGGAATGCCCGCGTAAAACGACCCCGTGCAGAGTTCGCCCGAATCCTCCAGTGTCAGATTCGGCGCGAGCGTGAACAGATACGCCGCCCAGACCACGCCGAACGTGATCAGGAGTGCCAGCCAGTCAATCCGTCGGAACATGGGCGGCACCTTCACCGGCGTGGCGGCCTTGGGGGTTTCCTTGGCTTGCGGGGCGGTATTTTTGGCGGTGTTGGGTTTGGGCGTTTCCATTGGCGACATTATTCGTTGCTAAAATTCGTTGACGGCGTAAAACAACCATTAGAGTTGAAAAAGCTATGATTTGTCGAATCAAAAGTGACGATGGCCAGATGGTTCTGGGCCGAGTGCCGGTCGTCCGCCGAGGCCAGCCCGGCGGTCAACCCCGTCGCCGCCAAGCTGAACATCGGGTGTCGTCCCGGCAGGTCGGCATTGTGGTTGAGCGTCATCAGTGTCAGCAGCGCGCACGCGGTCGTCGGCACGAGACAGCCCCAAAACCACTTCGCGGCACACGGGTGATGGTCGGCGTCAAAAATCCGCCGCTCCAGCCGTTTTGAGGCCGGGCGCGGTTGCCAGGAAAGCATCTGTTGCTCGTTCCATTCGGTCTTCATAGACAATTCCTTTCAGTCGGTCTTTGATTTTCTGCACGCCGTAGCGGTAACGGCCCGCCGCCGTGTTCGGGGAAATCTCCAGCAGGCCGCCGATTTCCTCGAACGTGCAGCCGTGCCAGATTTTCAGCACGATGACTTCGCGTTGGTCGGCGGGCAACCCCGCCAGCGCGCGCATGGCCGCCTGTTCCTCCGCTGTTTCATCCGGGTTCCGCTCGAACCAGCGCAGCGATTCCCATTCGCGCGTCAACCGCCGCCAGAGCGTGCGCCGGTAATTCCGCGCGCGGTTGCGGTAGGCGCGCACACAATAATGCTCCAATCGCCCCGGCGGCACCGGCAGCTGCATCAGCGCCATGAAAGTCTCCTGCAACACGTCCTCCGCCTCGCCATGGCCCAGCCCCAGCGCCCGGCCATAGAGGATCAGCTCTGCCGCCTTCGCGTCATACAGGCTTTTGCACCAATGTTGTTCGTCCGGTTCCACGTTTCTGCACCATAGACACCGTTCCCGGCATTTTTGTATAAAGAATTTTGCTTCACCCGCGCCTTTTGTTCCGGCAGCATCCCGCGCAAATGTATCTCGGCAAGAAAATCGTCGTCGTCATGCCCGCCTACAACGCGGCCAAGACCGTCACGCAAACCGTGGACGAGGTCCACCAGCAGACCATCGTGGACCAGATTATTTTGGTGGACGACCGCAGCCGCGACGAGACCGTGCAGGTCGCCTCGCAGTTGCTTGGGGTGACAGTCCACGTCCACGAGAAGAACACTGGCTACGGTGGCAACCAGAAAACCTGCTACCGCCTTGCGCTCGAGGCCGGCGCGGATATCGTCATCATGGTGCATCCCGATTACCAATATACGCCCAAGCTCATCCCGGCGATGGCCTCGATGATTGCCAACGACCTGCATCCTTGCGTTCTGGGCAGCCGCATTCTCGGCGGGTATTCGCTGCACGGCGGGATGCCGTGGTGGAAATTCATCGCCAACCGCTTTCTCACCCTCGCGGAAAACCTCATGATCGGCGCGAAGCTTTCCGAATATCACACCGGCTACCGCGCTTTCTCGAAGGAACTGCTCCTCAAACTCGACCTCTCGGCGAATTCCGACGACTTCGTGTTCGACAACCAGATGCTCGCGCAGATCATCTGGCACGGTTTCACCATCGGCGAGGTGAGCTGCCCGACGAAGTATTTCACTGAGGCGTCGTCCATCAACTTCAAGCGCAGTTGCCAGTATGGCTTTGGCTGCCTCGGCACCGGCCTGAAATTCCGTCTCGCCAAAATGGGGTTGATCCAGAGCAAACTCTTTCCAAAATAAGCCCGCAGTGCGGCAGCGTCGCCCCACCATCCATCGGTCGGGATGATCGGCCGGTCAGCCAAACGGCGGATGACGGCAGGACGCTTGCCGTTTTTCTCGCCCATAAACTGTTTCACCCTTAACATCGCGCCATGCCAACGACCTCTTTTCCCGCCGGCCGGGAAATTTACCAAAAAATCGCCGCCAACATCGCCCTGATCATGCGTGGACAGGAAGCCGCCACGCGGCATCTGCTTGCCACCATGGCGGCCGGCGGCCACGCGCTGCTGGAAGATTTTCCCGGCACCGGCAAGACGACGCTCGCCAAGGCGCTCGCCAAATCCATTGATGCGCAGTTCAAGCGGCTGCAATTCACACCGGACTTGCTGCCGTCTGACATCCTTGGCGTTTCCGTTTTCAGCCAGCGCGACCAGCAGTTTAATTTCCACGAAGGCCCGGTGTTCACGAACATTTTGCTCGCCGACGAAATCAACCGCGCCTCGCCGCGCACGCAGTCCGCCCTGCTCGAAGCGATGGGCGAGGCGCAGGTCAGCGTCGAGGGCGAGCGCCGGAATCTGCCGGAGCTTTTCTTCGTCATCGCCACGCAAAACCCGGTGGAATTTCGCGGCACCTATCCGCTGCCGGAGGCGCAGATGGATCGGTTCGCGATGCAATTCACGCTCGGCTATGTGCCGGCGGCGGAGGAAGTAGCCATCCTCACCGCGCAGGAACACAACCATCCGCTCGACGAATTGAAACCGGTCGTGTCACTCGCCGACGTCATCGCACTGAAGCTGGCCGTGGAAAAAATCCGCATCAGCGCCGAACTGAAACGCTACGCCGTGGATCTCGTTGCCGCGACGCGCACCGTCGCCGGCGTGCAACTCGGCGCGAGTCCGCGCGCTTCCATCGCGCTGATGAAAATCGCGCAGGCCGAGGCGCTGTTCGACGGTCTGGAATTCGTCACGCCGGAGCAGATCCAAAAACTCGCCGTGCCGGTCATCGCGCACCGGCTGGTGCTGGATCCGCAGTCACGCTTTTCCGGCCTGACCGCGCGCGGCGTGGTGGAGGAAGTCGTCAAAAAACTGCCCGTTCCGGCGTGAAGCTGCTCTACAAACTCATCTACTGGAACTACCACGCCACCACCGGCGTTTGGTATTGGGCACGGCGACGCTTCACGCTGGCGGGCTTGTGCGTGGCCGGCGGCTTCCTGCTCGCGGGCTTGACGGGTCTCGACATCGAGAACACCGTTATTTACCAGTCGTTCGCGCTGCTGCTGGCATTCTTGCTGCTCGCCTTTGCCGGCGGTTTTCTTTTCCGCGCCAATTTTTCCGTGACGCGTTCGCTGCCGCGTTTCGGCACCGCCGGCCAGCCGTTGAAATACCGCGTCACGGTGAAAAACCTGACGGCGAAACCGCAAGTCGGCCTGACGCTGCTCGAAGAACTTGCCGACCCGCGCCCGAATTTTGAAGACTGGCTCGCGTTCCAACTGGCCGAAAGCAAACGTGTCCGGCCGTTCCGCGTGGCGCAACGCCGCCGGAAAAATCCATTCCGGCTGGCGAATGTGAAAAACGCCGAAGTCCCGCCGCTGCCGCCGCGCGGTGAAGCAGAAGCGAGCGTGGAATTGCTACCATTGCGCCGGGGCATTTTGCACCTCACCGGCGTTTCGCTCGCGCAACCGGATCCGCTCGGCCTGTGCCGGGCACTGCGGAAAATTTCTGCGCCGCAGACCGTCTTGGTTTTGCCGAAGCGTTATCCGCTGCCGCCCATTGCGCTGCCGGGCGCGCTGCGTTACCAGGAAGGCGGTGTGGCGCTCGCGACAAACGTCGGGCGCAGCGAGGAGTTCGTGTCGCTGCGCGATTACCGCCACGGCGACCCGTTGCGGCACATCCATTGGCGGAGCTGGGCGAAAACCGGCAAACCAATCGTGAAGGAATTCGAGGACGAGTTTTTCGTCCGCCATGCGCTCGTGCTGGACACGTTTGACGACGAGCCGAACAGCGAAGTGTTGGAGGAAGCCGTGTCCGTCGCCGCGTCGTTCGCCTGCACGGTGCTGACGCAGGAATCGCTGCTCGATTTGCTGTTCGTCGGCAACCAATCGTATTGCTTCACCGCCGGCCGCGGTCTCGCGCACGCCGACCAGATGCTGGAAATCCTGGCATCAGTTAAAAATTGCGCGGACAAAAAATTCGACGTGCTGGAGCGGCTGGTGTTGAACCACATCGCCGTGGTCAGCGGCTGCATCTGCGTGCTGCAACGCTGGGACGAGTCGCGCCGCAAATTTGTCCAAAAGCTCAAGGCGCTCGGCGTGCCGATGCTGGTGCTGATCATCGTGCCACCGGGCGGCGGCATCTCTGGTGCGGGTGGCGAACCGGTGGACGCGGCGGGCACGATCCGTGTTTTGGAGATCGGAAAAATCGCGGAAGAACTGGCGAAGTTGAAATGAAACATCCAACAAACAACATCCAACACCGAACATCCAGTGAGATGGCGGTGCGTGCCGTGGCTTTCATTGGTTGTTGGATGTTCGATGTTGGGTGTTCGATGTTTTCCCCCGCATGAAAATTCCGCCATTTCTCTTGCTCGCCACGCTGGCCTTCTGGGGCTGGCAGTCGGGGCTTTTGTGGGTCGGCGTCGCGCTCGGCGGCGTGCTGGAAAGCTCGCGTTTCATCAAGGCGCGCTTCGATCTGGCGGACGAGGATTTCCGGCGCATCTGGAATCTCTGCACCGTGCTCACGCTGGCGGTCGCGGCAATTGTCTTCACGACGAATGATGAAGGTGGCGGCGGCATCCTCAGCAACCCGACCGTTGCCAACGCCAGCAATGCCACCGTCCACACCGCGACGACACTGCTGCGCTGGCTGCCGATGACGCTGTTCCTGTTCGTCGCCGCGCAAAAATTCAGTGAGCGCGGCCTGATTCCGCTGTCGGCGATTTCGCTCGTTTTCAAAATCCGCAAGCGGCGTGGCGCGGACAGCGTCTGGGATCGCGCGGTGGACGTTTCGTATCCGTATTTCATCGTGTGTCTGTTCGCGGCGGGTTTTCACGCAAACCAGGGCACGCACACTTATTTCTGGGGACAATTCATTTTGCTGGCGTGGGCGCTCTGGCCGGCGCGCTCGCGGCGATTCGGCATTTTCATCTGGCTGGCCGCGCTGGTGCTGGCGGTCACGCTCGGCTACACCGGCGCGCGCGGCATCGGTTTGCTGGCACAGGCGAGCCAAAGTTTTACCGTGCAATTAATGCAATGGATGGTCCGCTCGAAAACGGACGCACGGCAAAGCATCACCTCGATGGGGCACATCGGAAAATTAAAGCTTTCGCCGCGCATCGTCATCCGGCTGGAGCCGCAAAACGACAGTCCCGCGCCGACGTATCTGCGCGAAGCCACTTACCGCAGCTATCAGTCGCGCGACCAGGCTTGGCAGGCTGGTTCGGCGGGAAGTGATTATGAATTTAAAAATCCCGAATCTGGCGGTGCGAATTTTGCCTTGCTGACTGGAGTGACAAATCGATTTGACGCGCGCATCGCCAGTTATCTCAATGGCTGGGACAAAGATGCCAATGCGCCAGCGGGACTGCTGCCGCTACCGAGCGGTTGCAGCCGGCTAGAACAGGTGCCCCTCAACGTCGCTTCGATCAAAATGAACCGCCTCGGCGCGGTGCTGGCGAGCGGTCCGGGCTTGGTGATTTTCAACGCGCGATTCGGTCCCGGCGCAACTTTCGATTCGCCGCCGGATGCCGGCACAAATCTTCTCGATTCGTTCGTGCCATCCACCGAAACCGCCGCGCTCGACCAGGTGATTTCCGAAATGAACATTTCCGGCGCGGACGAGGAACACAAGTTGCAGGCCGTCCAAAGTTTCTTCGCCAGCAAATTCACCTACAGCCTTTGGCAAGGCCGCGACAAGCTGGCGACGACCAACGAAACGGCACTGGCGCGTTTTCTGTTGAGCAGCCGCAGCGGTCATTGCGAATACTTCGCCACGGCCACGGTGCTGCTGCTGCGCGAACTCCACATCCCCGCGCGCTACGCCGTCGGCTATGCGGTTCACGAGCCGCGTGGCAAGGGCTACGTCGTGCGCGAACGCGACGCCCATGCCTGGTGCCTCGCGTGGGACAGCCGGGAAAAAATCTGGAAGGATTTCGACACCACGCCCGGTTCATGGATCGCCGCCGAGGAACAGCGCGCCTCGGCGTGGCAATGGCTTTCGGATGCTTGGTCGTGGGTGCGGTTTCAGATTGCCAAATTCTGGTGGGGCCAAACGAACCTGCGCCAATACATTTTGTGGGGCTTGGTGCCGGTGATCGCGGTGCTGCTGTTCCAAATCATTTTTCGCCGGCGCAAACGGAAGGCGGTGGCGCAAAACAAAGATTTAGCGGAGAAAGTTTTTTGGCCGGGACTAGATTCGGAATTCTACCAGCTCGAAACCAAGCTCGCCGCGCGTGGCGTGCCGCGACAGGCCGGCGAACCGCTTGCCGACTGGCTGGAGCGGACGCTGGCCGAACCCGCCCTTGCCGATTTGCGCGCGCCGCTGCTCGAGATTTTGCGGTTGCACTACCAGCACCGCTTTGATCCGCACGGCTTGGACGAGGTTGGTCGGAAATTGCTTGCGCAAAAAGTCCGCGAATGCCTGGAACAGCTTTCGCGGTTGTGAATTTTCGCCGGTAGGGCGTCGCTGTCGCGCCGCCTTCTGGCTGACCAGCAGGTCAGCCCTCCCATCCTGGCTAACTGCCGAATTTCCTCACGCCAGCCGGCCGTTGCCCCGCGTCGCGCGCGATAGCGCCGCCACCATTCCCCAAAGCGCCAGAAACGCTGCTGCGCACGCGGCAAGCCGCGACGGCCAGTGAATCATCTTCGTGTTTTCCGCAGTGAGCGCAAAGGTCATCGGCTTGCCGCCCTCGGTTTGCAGCACCTGCGTGAACGCGAAGCGCTGGCCGCGCACCGGCAGGTTCACGCGCAATGGCTGCACCTTTGCCGTCACGATTTCCTGAGCCTGCTGGAGCTTTGTCCATTGCTCGCCCGCCGCCAGGCTGTCATTCGCACCGAGATTGTAATTTAACTGCGTTTGCAGCGAGCCATTGCCATCCGCTGCCAGCGTCCCGGCGTTGCGGAAATAGAATTCATTCTGGGCATTGATAAGGTTGCTTGCCTGCGCGGTCTTCAGATCGTCGCCCAGTTTTTTCACCTCGGCGTCGGCATCCTTGTCGGCGGCGAACTTCGCTTTCGCCCGGCTGAAATTCGCCGTGGCCTCGCGCACGTTGCCGCCGGCTAATTGCTGCCGCGCCTCGGAAACATCGCGCCGCACCTCGGTTTTCGCCGACGCCTTGTTCGCCTGCTCCATCCGCGAATAGTCGAGCAGGGAAAAACTCGACGACCACGGCTGCGCCGCCGCGACCTCGCGCATCATCGTGCCGCCCCGCAAAACTTCATAGTTGTAATCCGGCGGCAGATAAACTTCCCAGTGCGCGTTCTTCAGCGGCACGTCGAATTTTGGCGAGGCAAAACCGATTTCGCCGCGCGCCTTCGGAAAAACGTTCGTGCCGACGTAGGTCAATTCCACCGTCATCGCCGCGTCGTCGGAAGATTGAATCGGCAGTAGCAATTTCCCGTCGCGCACGCTCGGCCGCACCGGCTGGCCGGCGACGAAGGCCGACCAGACCTGCGCGCTGACCGGCAGCCCGACTTCGAGAAATTGCCGGCCGTTGTTGCGCACGGACAGCGTCATCTCGGTCATCATCTGGCCGTCGTCCGCGACCACGCTGGTGAAATTCGCGCTGTCCACCAGCGCCTCCAGCACCGCCGCGTCGTCGAACCGCCGCACGTCCAGCGCCAGCCGCGCACCCGGCCGGGCGTAGCGATACGCGAGCGTCGTCGTGCTGCCGGAAACGTTCGCCCAATCCGGCAAATCCGCCGCGTCCACGCGCTGCAAATCCGCCGCGCCGGTTTCACTGACCTGCAGCGGCGCCTTGGCCGACACCACGTAAAATCCGGTTTCGCGCTCCACGTTTTCGGCGGACACGGCGGCCAGTTCCAGCGAATTGGTCTTGGCCGAGCGCGGTTCGTCCCAGGTCACGGTCAGCGTGTAATTGCCGCGCACCGGGCTTTGCAGTTCCACGCGCCAGACGTTTCCGCTCTGCTCACGGCTGCGGATGTTTGCGCCGCTGATCTCCACGTTGTGCGCATCCGCCGGCACAGCCACGCGCAATTCCTTCACCGGCGAATTGGCGATGTCGTAGCGCACCAGCGCGCGCCCGCTCACGAGCGTTTCCGTGAGCGTGAACGTGTTGACCGTTTCCGCGCGCACCCATGCGGCGACGGTTCCGGTGGCCACTGACAATTTCCATTCCGGCGTTGTCTTTGGCTCGGCGGAAATAAATTTGAAAGCGAGCAAGTTTCCGGCGCTGGCAACGGGCAAATCGCCGGCGAGCGCTGCCGCCGGAATTTCCGTCAGCCCGTCGAACGCCTCCGTTTTTACCGCCACGCCCGGCTCGGCGGAAACCGCGACGAAGCCGGTGAGTTTCGTCGTGTCGAGCGGATGTACGCCCGCGACCCGCAGCGATTTCGGCAGTTGCTTGAGGTTTTTCACCAGTTCGAGGTTCAACGCGTAACTGCCGCTCGTGCGGTCCTTCAAGGTCACTTCCAGCACGCGGCCGGCGTCGTCGTTGCGTTCAATTTGCTGCTGAATGCTGTCCCCGCTGACGCGCTCGACACGGTAGCCGTCCGGCAGCGCCAGCTTCAGGCTGAATGCGCCGGCGCGCTTGATGGTGTAATTGACTGTCGCCGAAAGCGCGACCTGCTCGGCGCTCACACGGAAATGATTCCGCACCACGGCCTCGATCTGCGGTTGGACAGCCTCGGCGCGGACGCGCAGTGAAAAGTCCGGACTGGCAAAGCGGAACACGCTCGCCAGCGCGCCGGCATTTTCCGAACTGGCGCGCGCAAATTCCTCCGCATCCACGCGCTCCAAACCGGCGGCGGTTTCCACGGACAAGCCGAGTTCCTCTGCGCCGCGCAAGGCGACGAGGCCGTTCTCACGTTTCACTTCCAGCGCATGCGGCAGTTCCACGGCTGCGCTCGCCGGCAATGCGTCGAGCGATTTTTCCGTCTCCACCGTGAGCCGCCAGCCGAGCGGAACGCCTTTCATCAAATCCACGATGAGGATTTGCGCGCCACCGGCGTCCTTGATTTCCCAAGTGCGGATGTCGCGGCCCTCGACGCGCAGCAGTTTTTGGCCGGCGGGCAGTTGCACGCGCGCCTGGCGCAATTCGCCCTGCGTGATCTGGTAGTCCAGCGTCGCGCGGAGATTCATCACGCCGCCGCCGAACGTGGCCAGCGCGGCGTTGCGGCAGAACACCGTCGCCGCCACCTCTTCGGCGCGTTTCACGCGCGGCGTCCAGAGCAATTCCACGCGGTCGGCGCTGCCGAGCACGGCGGCCACGTCCGTCGTCTCCTTGTTCAAACTGCGCTTGAACGAAATCGCGGCGGGAAAATCCACGTCGGCTTCCGGCTGGTTCAGCGCGAGCGAAAGCTGGCTGGTCAGCGCCGGCGGGATCGCGAATGCCAGCCGCCGCTTGGTCACGTCGCCGGCAATCTTCACAAGCATTTTGACTTGCACGGTTGCGTCACCATCGCGGTCAAACCGGACTGAGATTTTTTCGCGGTCGCGCACGAGCGTCGCCCGTCCGCTCTTGACGGTGAACTGCTGCACCGCCACGTCGTCGCCGAACAGCGCGACGGTTTCGCCGGCTTTCGCGGCGGAGAATTGCAGCGTCGCATCGAGCGCGGCCACGCGGTCGTTCACCGTGCCGGAATAATTGGCGGAAATGATGGAGGCGTTGCTGATTGCCGATTGCCGATTGCCGATAGCGGAGTTCGCGGCGGTTGCGCTCGTCAGACTCAATGCCAGCAGCAAAACGATGGTGGCCATCACCGGCGGCAGGCCGGAGTCCGGCGCGGACGGCGCGCTGGGTTCAGCCGGTTTTTCTTCCGCGACAATTTTTTTGCCGCGCGGCCAATATTTCCAGACAAGCAGCGCAATGACCGCGACGATGACCATCGGAAAACCGATGATAAGCGCGTCGTGCAGCGCGCGCCACTGGATGAGCAGGCTGCACACCGAGCCGAGGATAAGCGCCAGCGCCAGCGTGAGGACG
Organism: uncultured Bifidobacteriaceae bacterium; assembly: GCA_964444085.1. Taxonomy (GTDB): domain Bacteria; phylum Verrucomicrobiota; class Verrucomicrobiia; order Limisphaerales; family UBA11358; genus UBA11358. The sequence continues at coordinate 20,495 of CAYUGC010000012.1, forward strand.
AAGGTGTTGCGGTGCGGGCGATGCCATTGCAGCCACCACACGACGAGGCCGAGGAGGAACGCCGCCGATTGCCAAAGCATCTGGATCGTTTGGAACGTGCCCAGCCGGATGACGTGCGCGCGGATGGATAGCGGTTCGCCGTGGACGTTCAAAACCTTGGTGAACAGAAACGGCTGGCCGGTCTGCGGCAGTTCGATGCGGATGGAACGGATGCCGGCGACCACTGGCGGTTGGACTGCCGGCGCGGCGGCAGCGCCGGCGAGGCCGCCGCCACCGGCAAAAGAAATTACGCCATTCAAAGCAAAAGTTCCTGACGCGGCGGCGGGCGCAGTCGTTGGAACCGGTTGGTCAGACGCCAACCGATGATCGCCGAGCTGGCTTTGCGCCACGACTTCGCGCTGTTTCTCGGCCAGTTCCTGCGGCGCGGCGACCTGCACCAGCCCGCGCTGCGACAGTTCGGCGAACCGTTGTGCGTTGAGTTGCTGCACACTGCCGTCGGCAAACAGCACGGCGCAGCGGCCTTTTTCATCCGCCACGCTGTAAGCCAGCACGGATTCAGGTTTCAAATTGTTTTCCGACATGCCGGCGCCAAGATAGACGTAGCGCTGGCCGGTGGCCGGATCATAGGTGATTTTTTCCGTGCCCAGCTCGTTCGTCATTTCCTCAAACGACATCGGCAGCCGGTCGCCGTTGTCGCCGGAGAAAATCCGCACCGCCAGACCGATTTGCTTCAGGTTGTTCACGGAATTGATGCTTTGCGCCTTTCGCTTCGCCGCCGAAAGCGCCGGCAACATCATGGCCGCAAGAATGGCGAGCACGGCTACGACCACCAGCAATTCAATGATGCCGCTCGCGCCGCGCTTCACCGCGAAAACGATGAGCGCGAACACCAGCATCGCCAGAAACACCATGATGAGAATTTTCATACCCATCTCGCGCATCACTTCACCGTAGAACGAAAGAAATTTGCCCCACGCGTCGAGCAACTCGTAAGTCGTGCCCTGCGTCACGCTCATGCTGCCCCCGAAATCGGAAAGCCGCAGCGTCGGCGGCACGAAGATTTGCCATTCGGCGTAGGTGTTCGGCACGTCGGTGCGTGGCGCGTTCAGTTCCAGTTTTTTGCCGAAGGTTCCGGCCAGCGCGCCGTTGGTCTGCGCATACATGATGTCCACCGCGAACGCCTGGTCGCGGTTCACGTCGCGCGGCAACGAAACCATAACCCAGTCGCCGTCCTGCTCCGGTTTCGCAGGTTGGCCGTTGACGTAGCAGCCCCAAAGCTTCGCATCGCGTGGAAGCTGGAAACGCTGAAATTGCTTCTCGTTGTTCTTCACCATGAACGACGCCTGCGTAAGCATCTCGCCGGCCTCGGTCAGCACGGAAGTGATTTGCGTGCGGTCGGCCACGGCTTCGAGCACACGCTCCTCGGCGAAGCGCTTCACGTCCACGTTCAAGTCGTATTGGTCGCCGCTGTATTGCCACGCGAGCACGACGGCGCGCGTCACGAGCGAACGGTCGGCGGCGGAAAGCTCGCTTTCATCCACGCGCCGCAAAGTGTCGCCGACATTCTGCACGGCGAGTTGCAAGCTCGCGGCGGTCGTCACGGCGATGGAGCCGGTCTCGCGCTCCACATCCACCGCGTGAATGCCGCCGACCGGCAGCGTCGCGCCCTTCGCATCGAACTGAAAATCGTAAGTGACGACGAGCGTGTAGCCGCCCCAGACCTTGTCTTGCAAACCGATGGTCCATACGTCTCCGGACTGTTCCTTGCGCCGGATGTTCGGGCCGGTGAACTCGACGTTCTTGCAGTTCGCTGGCACGCGCACCTTGAATTCCTGCACGCCCTGACTCACGAGGCCGTAGCGGATCGTTGCGCTGCCGCCGACCAGGCCGTCGCCGATGGTGACGAGGTTGAACACATCCGCCACGACGCGCGCGGCGAGTTTTTCCGTGCCGATGGCGAGCTGCCAGTCCGGCTGCTCGGCGGTGTAGGCAAGAATTTCGTCAGAGCGGTTCGGCAACTGGCCGACCGGAATCTCGCGTAACCCGGAAATGGTGCCGGTCTTCAGCCGGATGCCGGGAACCGCCGCCGCGCCGATCTGCGAATTCTCCTTCGCCGCGCCGGTCACGCGCAGCGGCGCGACGACGATCTGCTCGGGAAAAATTTTCAGCGCCTGCTCCAGTTGGACTTCGATTTGCCGTTGGCCGAGTGCGCGCTGGGAAAAATTCACCGCCAGCTTTCCCCCGGTGACTTTCCAATCCTCGATGCCCGCCCCGCGCACATCGGCCACGGCGAAACCGGCTGGTGGTGACAATTCCAGCGAATAAACACCGGCCTTTTCCACGTTCAGCGCCAGCGTATGAATGACCACCAGCCGCGTTTCTTCGAGCCGCGTCGTCACGCGGTCGGTCACGGAAACAACCGGCTCGATGTGTTTCAATTTCAGCGCCAGCGTGAACGGTCGGGCGTTGAAACGATACGCGACGACGGCGTTGTCCGGCGCGTTGACCTGGCGCAGGCCGTTGAGCGACGCGACTTCCACCAGCGTGTCCTCGGCGGAAACCGTGAGCGAACCGGACTCGCGCTCGACGCCGACCGGCTGCGGCGGATTCAGCGCGGAATTTTCCGCCGTGCCTTCCACCGGCTGCTCGGAATAAATCGTGAGGTCGTAGGAATTTTCCACCGGCTTGATGAATTCCACCGTCAATGTCTGGCGGTCGCCGGCGGCGGTCGTGTGCCAGTCGCGGATCTGCGCGCCGTCGAGTTTGGTCAGCGCCTGCGCCGCCGGCAGCGTGAGCGTGAGTTGCGCGGCGTTGCCCTGCACGATCTCGTAATGAAATTTGCCGGTGTATTTGATGACGGTCGGCGTGACGAGTGCGGTGATGGTGGAATCCGCCGTGAGCAGCACCTGTCGCGCGACCGCCGTGACCTTGCCCTGCCAGCGCAAAGCAACGGTTTGATCCGCGCCGAGAAAACCTTTCACGCCGGAGACGCCGCCGGTCTTGAACGTCTCCAACAGCGTGCCGTTGAGTAACTGGACTTCCGTGTTCGTGCCGTTGGCCGACGCGATGACGGACGCGATGGTCGCCGCCGGGCCGGTGAACGAAACCTGGTTCCACGGCTCGTCGTGCTGGATTTTGGCGACGACTTCGAGGGTGAATTTGAAATGCCCGGCGTGCGGCGCGACGAGGAAATAGCGGTTGCCGTCGCGGACGATCTTCAGCGCGTCCGGCAGTTTCGGCGGCAGCACGGCGACGTCGCCTTCCAGGATTTTCACGGAAGCCCCGCTCGCGCCGGTGGCGTCGGCGGTGACGTCGAGCGTGAACCGCGCCTCGTCGTCCGCCAGCTGCGCGGCGTAGCGGATTTCGCCGACCGTGAGCGTAGCGACGGGCACGGCGGCAGGTTTGGCGGTGGCGGTGAAGTTGCAAATCAGTCCGAGAAATAAAGCAGCGATGATCGTTTTCATACCCAGTCAGACGGAAGGCCTCAAAAAATGCTCCCGCAATTTAATCATCCTCATCTTTTTGATTTTTGAGGACGAGGCGGATTTCATTTTTCCCGGCACGAAGATTCTTTTCAAACGTCCTGCCGCGAAATAAAGTCAAAGCCGCATGAACCCGGAAGGTGAACTGCTGGCCCGCTGCCAGCGCGGCGACGCGACGGCGTGGGACAATCTGTTCGACGCGCATTACGCGGCGGCCGGGCGCTTCATCTTCCAGCTTGCCTCGGATTTCACGGTCGAGGACGCCGAGGAAATCTGCCAGGAAGTGTTTCTGTCCGTCATCAAAAACCTCGATTCCTTCCACGGCGAAAGCCAGTTGCAGACCTGGATTTTCCGCATCGCCGCCAACAAGGCGCGCGATTACCGCGAAAAACGTAACGCGGCCAAGCGCGGCGGCGGACAGACGACCATCTCGCTGCACGCGGAAAATCCCGAAACCGGCCTGACGCCTGATCCGCCGAGCGCCGCGCCCGGCCCGGATGAATTTCTGATGAACGCCGAATCCCTCGGATTGGTGCGCGAATCGCTCGACCGGCTTGGCGAGCCGTGCCGCGAAATCGTGGAGCTGCGCTATTTTGGTGACTTGAGTTACGACGAGTTGAGCGCGACGTTGAACCTGAACCCGAAAACGGTCAGTTCGCGCCTGAGCAAATGCCTCGACCGGCTGGAGGAAATTGCGCGGAAAATATTTTCGCGGGAGAATCGGGATTTTTCCCGTCCAATGAATTGACGAACGCATGGAACCGGAACGCAAAATTGAAAAACTGCTGCGCGCCTACGCGAAAAAACGCCGGGCGGACGCCGGCGACGCGTTCACGCTGCATCCGGCGACGCGGCGGCGGTTGCAGACGGAAGTGGACCGGCAGTTCGCCGAGCCGCCGGAGGAGGAATCGGTTTCGCTGTGGCAGTTGTTCCGGCAGCAATGGGCGGTGCTGGCGGTGTTTGCGCTCGTGATTTTCTTCGGCGCCTCGCTTTTCCTGCCGGCGTTGAGCAAGGCGAAGGTGAAATCGCCAAGCGCCTCAGCCATGTCCAACCTGCGGCAAATCGGCGCGGCGGCGCAGATCGCCGCCGTGGACAACAACGGCAAACTGCCGGCCACGCTCGACGAGTTGACCAATGGGCTGCTGCCGCAGAATGTTTTGAACGATCCCGCGAGCGGCAAGCGATTCGTCTTCGCCGCCGGCGGAAAAAAGCTGGATGCGCTGTCCAGCAACGCGGTGCTGGCGTATTCACCGGCGGACAAAAAAGGCCGCGCGGTGCTGCTGGCCGACGGCTCGGTGCAGATGATGAGTCGGAAACAATTCGACGATCTGACGAAGCGGGAATTGAAAGCACCCGCTGCACCGGCAGAGGAAAACCAGTTGGACGGTAAGCTGGCATTCGAACAGCCGGCGGTGACCACTGCGCCAGTGGCTGCCAGCGGCACCATGGCGTTGAACGGCATCAACACTTTCAGCGGTGGTGGCGGCGGAAAAGACTTTGGCTTGGAAAACAAAGACCGTTTGGTGGCAACGACGGCACCGGCAGCGGCCCCAACGAAACAGCTTTTCCAGGACGCGGAGCGCGCCAAATCCGAAGCGCTGGGCATGAATGGCAATTCACAGCAGTTCCGCAACGCCATCGCCAACACCTCGCCGGTGCTGGTGTCGTTTGAGTTGCAACAGAACGGCAACGACCTCGCCGTGGTGGACGCGGATGGCTCGGTCTATCAAGGTTCGCTCCAGACCAACAGCGCGGTTGCGCAAAGCGAGTTGCCAGCAGTCACGCCGCACGGAGTAACGCAAAACCAGATTTCCGACGTGGCGAAAAACCAAGGCGCGGCGGGAAATAATTTCTACTTCCGGGTATCCGGCCAGAACCGCACCTCGAAGCAAAACGTGGTGTTCACCGGCAACCTGATTTCGATGACAGGCGGCACGGTAAATTCGCAGGCCGCCGCAATGGTGAACAATTCTGCTGTGGGTGGCGAAATGTCGCAGGCGCAGAATGTGGCATTATTCTCAAATTCGCGCATCGCGGGAACCGCAACGGTAGATAGCACCAACCAAATTGAAATCAACGCCCTGCCAACGACCCCTTGACCGTAGCCATGTAGTTGAAAATTGAAGCGGCGATGCGTGTAGCTACGACGCCCTCGTGGCAGGGGGTGTCGACGACGCCCCGTCGCCGGAGTCAGCGCCATCGAATGGTGTATCGGGTTTCCTTTGAATTTCGTGTATTTCGCGGTTAAAAAAGTTTTCAGGTGTTAGCTTTTCAGCTTTCAGTATTTCAGCTTTTGCATTTTTTGCCATTTTTGCGGCCAAACTTCCGGTTTTCCTTTGTGCCTTTGTTACTTTGTTGTTCAACCTGTTTCCGCTTTTCCTTTAAGTCTTTCGCGGGCTTTGCGTCCTGGCACCTTTGCGCCTTGGCGTTGAATTCCTACCGAATTGTTACGCCTAAGATCAGCGATCATCAGCGTGGATGAGCGGTTTAACTTCGGAAATCGGGCTAAAAACCACGCTCGGCCTCGGCTTCGAGTTCAAACAGCAAATCATCGCGGCAGACGTCGCACTGCGCTGAGACGACGGGCATTTGTTCCTGCCGGTTCGCCGCGAGCCATTCGGAAAAAATTCCCGCATCCGCCGCGTGCCGGAAATAAGCCGTCGCCCGCGTGAGGTCGGCAAACGTGAATCCACGCGAACGCAAAATCGCCTCGACTACGTCCATGGTCAGTTCCACCTGCTTGCGCGTGTCGTCCGCCCACAGCGTCTGGCCGCCGGGCGCGATGCTCGCCGTGCCGGAAATGTGCAGCCGGCGGCCGGCGGCTGTGGGCATTTCCATCGCCCGGCTGAACGAGCTGCCGTAAGCCGGCGCGGGACATTGCAGCGGCGAGGCGACTTCCTCGGCGCGCGCGGTTTTTTCCAGCGGACGGAACGCCCACGCCGCCAGCGCGAGCGCGGTGCCGGCGGGGTTTTTTGCGCCGACGCCGGTGCTGGCCGGCAGCGACCCGGTGCGGAATTTCTCGCCGGAATAAATTTTCGTCCGCGCGCGGTTGAAGTCGTCATACCACGATAAGATGTTATCGAGAAAAAACCATGTCCGCACCGTGTCCGCGAGTTCCAAGCCGGCCAGCGCCAGCACGGCTTGCAATTCCTCCAGCGTCTGCCGGGTTTGTTCGGACCGGGCAAGCGTTTTGTCCGCCGGCGCAAGTCCGCCGACGAGGCATTGCCGCGCGCCGCCTTCGGTGAACACCGAACCGACCACGCGACCGTTCCATTCGATTCGCTCCACCGCGCCGGTGAAGGCGTGAGCCTGGATGCCGGCAATCGGTTTGCTGCCGCAGTCCGCGCCTTCCACCCACGTCACCGGAAAATCCCTGCGGCCGAAACTTTCTTCCAGCGTGGCTATCCCGGCGGCAGCGGCGGCGGTCTGGCCAAACACCAGCAGATGCAGCGGCGTGGCTGCGCGTTCGGCAAGTTGCGCCGCGAGCCGGCGGCACAGCGCGGATATTTCCTCGCCCGGCAGTGGTTTGATGGTCAGCGAGAACGACGTGCCCGCACGTTCGCTGGCTTTTCCCGGAGGAACGGCATCTGTATTGGCGACGAGCATGGACATCACCTACAACGACGGAGCCGGCGGCAAATGGTTACAAGCCGGGCGGTTTGTTTTTGTTCCCGAAAAATGTTTGATGCGAATCATTGAATTCGCACCTATTTTTCTGAAGCCTTTGTGCGAGATTCAACGTCTGGACTCTTGAATGAAAGTTTGCGCCGGAATATTTTCCGCGAATCGGCCCTGCTGGCTGGGACTGTTTCTGTTTTTTGCCGCCGCTGTTTTTGCCGCCTCGCCGTTCGAAAGCCCTGCTCCGCTGACGCCGCCGAACAAAATTGACGAGCTGGTCTTCGCTCGGTGGCAGGCCTTGAACCTCACCCCGGCCCCGCTTTGCTCCGACGCGGTGTTCGTGCGGCGCGTTTATCTGGACGTGACCGGCACGCTGCCCAGCGCGACCGAGGCGCAGGCTTTCATCCTCGATAACAATCCCGGCAAACGCACCGCCCTGATTGACCGGCTGCTGGCGTGCGACGAGTTCGCCGATTATTTCGCGATGAAATGGGGTGACGCGCTGCGCATCAAGGCGGAGTTTCCCATCAACCTCTGGCCGAACGCCGCGCAGGCGTATCACCGCTGGATTCATGACGCCATCCGCGACAACGTGCCGTGGGACAAGCTCGCCACGGAAATGCTCACCGCCAGCGGCAGCAATTTTCAAAAACCGCCGGTGAATTTCTACCGCGCGATGCAGAACCGCACGCCGACCGGCATCGCGCAGGCCGTCGCCCTGACGTTCCTTGGCGAGCGCGCCGACCACTGGCCGGCGAATGATCTGGCGAACCTCGCCGTGTTTTTCGCGAACGTCGGCTATAAATCCACTGCCGAGTGGAAGGAGGAAATTGTCTTTTTCAATCTCGCCTCGACGAACACCGGCGCGCTGAACGGCTCGTTGAAAAAAACGATTTTCCCCGACGGCGAAAAGGTGACGCTTTCGCCAGACAAAGACCCGCGCGCGGTTTTCGCCGGCTGGCTGGTGCAGCATCCGCAGTTTGCGCGCAGCCTCGCCAACCGCACCTGGTCGTGGCTGCTGGGGCGCGGCATCGTGCAGGAGCCGGATGATTTTCGCGCGGACAATCCGCCGGGCAATCCGGCGCTGCTGGATTTTCTGGCGGAAGATTTCGCGGCGTCTGGCTTCGATTTCAAGCATCTCTGCCGCGAGATTCTGAATTCCAAAACCTACCAGCTCGCGGCGATTCCGCCGAGCCAAAGCCCGGATGCGGCGGCGAATTTCGCGTTTTATCCGCTGCGGCGTCTGGACGCGGAGGTGCTGATTGACGCGGTGGATCAGATTACCGGCACGAACGAAAACTATTCCAGCGCGATTCCCGAACCTTACACGTTCATCCCCGGCGACCTGCGTTCCATCGCGTTGCCGGACGGCAGCATCACGAGCGGATTTCTGGATCAGTTCGGCCGGCCGCCGCGCGACACCGGCCAGGAAGCCGAGCGGAACAATAAAATTTCTGCCGGACAAAAATTGACGCTGCTCAACTCCAGTTCCATGCAGCGGAAAATCGAGCAATCGCGGATGGTGGCGTTTCAGACCTCGGCCAACCGCCCGCCGCCGGAAATCATCACCGGCATGTATCTCGGGATTTTGTCGCGGTTTCCCACGGCGGCAGAGCAGTCGGCGGCGCAGGAATATTTCAAGAAGTTTGGCACGAGTCGTCGCCAGCCCACCGTGGATCTGGCGTGGGCGCTGATGAACAGCACGGAATTTCTTTACCGGCATTAACCAGCCAAAACCATATGAGCGCATTCCATTTTGATTTTGAAAAACAGCGCCCGCGCATCAGCCGTCGCGAGGCCATCCGCCGCGCGCTGTTTGTCACCAGCGGGCTGGTGCTGGCCAACCACATTTCCTTCCGTGCCTTCGGCGCTGCGCCCAGCGCGCGTGCCAAGGCCGTCATTCAGATTTGGATGTGGGGCGGGCCGTCGCACACGGACATTTTTGATCCGAAGCCGGACGCCGGCTATGATTATTGCGGGCCGCTGAAATCGCCGATTGAGACCAATGTTTCCGGCATCCGCATCGGCGAACTGTTGCCCGTGCTCGCCCAACAGGCGGATAATTATTCCATCATCCGCAGCCTGACGCACGGCAACAACGGCCACGAAACTGCCGCCTACATCACGCAGACCGGTCGTCAGCCGGGCGGGCGTCTGGTTTATCCCGCCGTCGGTTCAGTGGTGTCGCTGACGAAAGGCTACGACGCCGGTTACAAAGGCTTGATTCCGCCTTACGTCGTATTGACCGAGCCACAGGGACGTTTTGATGAAGCCGGTTTTCTTGGTTCGAAATACCGGCCGTTCGCCACCGGCGGCGATCCGTCCAAGACGCCGTTCGCTGTCGAAGGCATCATCGCGCCGGGTATCACCGCCGAACACCAAAAAGGCCGGCGCGAATTGCTGCATCACCTCGACACGCTGGCGCAGGCTTTGCCGGCCGACCCGCAGGTCGTGGCGAATGCGCAGGCGGAAAACGCGGCTTATGACATGATTCTCGGCGATGGCGCGAAGGTGTTTGATCTGTCGGAGGAAAAACTGGAGCTGCGCGAGCGCTACGGCAAAAGCAAGTTCGGTCAGTCGTGCCTCGTCGCGCGGCGGCTTATCGAGCGCGGCATTCCGTATGTCACCATCAATTCCGGCGGCTGGGACACGCACAAAAATAATTTCCAGACAATGCAGCGGCAGTTGCCGGAACTCGACAAGGGCATGGGCACTCTGCTTCAGGATTTGAGCGCGCGCGGCCTGCTCGACAGCACCATCGTCTGGTGGGGCGGCGAATTTGGCCGCACTCCGAAAGTGCAGTGGGAAGCGCCGTGGAACGGCGGGCGCGGACACTGGGGCAAGGTTTTTTCGTCCTTGGTCGCCGGCGGCGGTTTCACGGGTGGCCATGTCATCGGCGCGTCCGATGCGAAAGGCGAGGAGGTCAAGGAACGCCCGGTATATCCGGTGGACGTGATCGGCAGCATCTATGCGCAGCTCGGCATTGATGCCACGACGAAGCTGCCGAATCCCGAAGGCCAGCCGACGTTCGTCATGCCGCAGCCTGCCGACGGCATCAAGTCCGCCGGTCTGCTGAAGGAGATCATGTCCGCTTGAATTAACCAAAGTTGAAACCACAGATGAACACAGATGGACACAGATTTTTCCGGAACGCAGCCGCACAAATTCATCGGATGAAAACGCATGAAGGGCGTCGCAAAAGATTTTCCTTATCCGTGTTTATCCGTGTTCATCTGTGGTTGATGTTTTTTTTGCCGGCGGTGTTTGCACCGGCAGTTCACGCCCAGCAGCCGCCGCGCGTGGCCTACGTTTATCCGGCGGGCGGACGACAGGGCGGCACCTTTACCGCCGTCGTGGGCGGACAGTTTTTCTTCAGCACCACAAATTTTTCCGTGTTTGTGGACGACGATTGCGCGACCGCCAAAGTCATCACCTACGACCGGCCGTTGAAACAAGACGAGCAAAACGCGTTCAGGGAGGAATTAAACAAGTTTCAGGAAAAACGCAAAAGCGGCGAACGCCTCACCGACGCCGAGCGGGCGCGGGCGGAATTCATCAAGCAACGGCTTACGCAGTTCGGCCGGCGGCCGGCGAATCCGTCCATCAGCGAATTCATGACGGTGCAGATCTCGTTGGCCACCAACGCGCCGCCCGGCGACCACGAAATCCGCGTGCGGACGCCCGGCGGCTTGTCGAATCCGCTGAAATTTTGCGTGGGCACGCTGCCCGAAACCACCAAGCCCGACTGGAAATCCGTGCCGAAGGAACGCGCCAGCACCGCGCCAAACCTGCCGCCGCCGGTGGACGCCACCGTGAAATTGCCCGCCGTCATCAACGGCCAGATCGCGCCGGCGGGCGTGGATCGCTACCGGTTTTATGCCGCGCGCGGCCAGCACATCATCATCGCCGCCGAGGCGCGCCGGCTGATTCCGTATCTCGCCGACGCCGTGCCCGGCTGGTTCGAGGCCACGCTCACATTGCTCGATTCCAAGGGCAAGGAAGTGGCCAGCGCCGAGCGCTACCGGTTTCATCCCGACCCGGTGCTGCATTTTGAAGCGCCGCACGACGGCACTTACACCGTCGAGGTGCGCGACTCGCTGTATCGCGGCCGCGAGGATTTCATTTATCGCCTGACGATCGGGGAACTGCCCTTCGTCACTGGCATTTTTCCGCTCGGCGGCAGGACCGGCGAAAAAACCACCGTCGCGCTCACCGGCTGGAATCTGCCGGAAAAACAAATCACCGTGGATAATTCCGCCGCCGAGCCGGGCGTGATTTCGCTCCGGGAAAAATTCTTCAATCCCGTGCCGTTCGCCGTGGACGACCTGCCGGAGATTTCCGCCAACGGAAACAATCATTCCGGCGAAACCGCGCAGAGCGTCACGCTGCCGGTTGTCATCAACGGACGTGTCAGCCAGCCGAACGAGGCGGAAATTTTCAAGTTCAGCGGCAAGGCTGGACAATCAATCGTCGCCGAAGTTTCAGCGCGCCGGCTGGATTCGCCGTTGGATTCTTTTTTGCGGCTAACCGATTCCACCGGCAACCAGATTGCGTTCAACGATGATTTCGAAGACAAGGCCACCGGCCTCGAAACCCATCACGCCGATTCTTATCTCACCGCCACGCTGACGGCGGACGGCACTTATTTCCTCCATCTCACCGACACGCAGGCGCAGGGCGGGCCGGAGTTCGCGTATCGCCTGCGCCTCAGCGGGCCGCAGCCGGATTTTGCGCTGCGCGTCGTGCCGTCGAGCTTGAGTTTGCGTGCCGGGATGAGCGCGCCGGTGACGGTGTTCGCGCTGCGTCGCGACGGTTTTACCAACGCGATTGATTTGAATTTGAAAAATGCGCCCGCCGGATTTTCGTTGAGCGGCGCGAAGATTGCCGCCGGTCAGGACAAGTCGCAGTTCACCTTGAAAGCGCCCGCACAGCCGACGGAAAAACCGGTCGCCCTCAGCATCGAAGGCCGCGCGGTCATCGGCGGTCAGGCCATCGTGCGCACGGCCGCGCCGGCGGAAGACATGATGCAGGCGTTCATCTACCGCCACCTCGTACCCTCGAAGGAGCTCGCGGTGACGGTGATCGGCCAGCCGCGCCCGGCGCTGCGCGACAGCTTCAAGATCACCAGTCCAACGCCGGTGAGGTTTTCGCCGGGCGGCACGGCGCGCGTGCGGGTGACCGCGCCGCCGGGAAATAATTTTTCCGAGCGATTCATCCTGGAATTGGAAAACGCGCCGGAAGGCATCGCGCTTACCAACGTCGTTGCCACGGCTGGCGGCTTGGAACTGACATTCGCCTGCGACGCGGAAAAAGCGAAACCCGGCGCGACGGGAAATTTGATCTGCTCGGTGATGCCGAAGAATCTGGCGGTGAAAAACCCGCAGAAGAAATCTGGCAATCAGGCCAAACGCGACGCCGCCGCGACACTGCCGGCGATTCCGTTCACCATCACGGCGAATTAGAGCATTGAGAGAAATGATGTAGCGAGGCGGAGCGAGGATTTTTGGTTGTGGGCGAGGTTTTGGCAAAGGCGCAGGTTTGAAAAACCTGCAACTGAGGCGAAACGAAGCCCAAAACCAAAAAGACCGCTGCTTTCAAATCTGATTCCGCCGCGCCACAGGATTTATGGAAATGCTCTAACTTCGCCTCTTCCGCCTGCCCGCTTGCTTTGGTGCCGCTTATCCGGTCGGCCGTTCAGAGCAACCAAGGTAAAAGATTCGCCAACCAACGGAGAGCGTTGACTGTATAAAAGACGACTACAATGGTCGCATATTAAGCGTCTGTAAGACGACGGAACGCGGTTCGCATATTCTGCGAATATCTGTTTGGCCGCCTTATCAAAATGCTTATTAAATAAACCAAACAACACCAGACGCACTGGAACAATAAATACAAAAAACAACAATCAACACTGACCGGACTACTGGAGGTTTGTTGGTAAAAAAACACACAATAAAAATGAAATCCGATCCAAATTCCCGTTCACACGAAAAACGTCTCTCAAACTTTGGCCATGCCCTGGCCGCGCTGCTGGTTGCGGCGGTGCCGGCCACGGGTTTGAGCGCTGATGAAACCAGCACCAACACCACGACCACGGCGGCAGCCCCGGTCTCCGCCAAGGCGGAAAAACCCGCGCCGCTACCGTTGCATCAGATTGAAGGCAGTGGTGGTATCTTCTCCACGCTGTCGGCTTACATCGTTAATCCCCCGCGAGATGGTGAACCGGTGGGGCATCCCAGCATCGGGTTTGCCCACATCAGTCTTGGTTACGACAAAAATCTGGAGGCGCTGACCATTACCGAATCGCCGTTCAAGCGTTTGGAACTCGGCTACGGCTGGGATTATCTCGGATTGGGCGATCTGCCGCAGGCTTTGCGAAACGCCGGTGTCACCGGCTATCATCAAGATCAGGTTCAACTGCATAATTTCAATGCGCGTTATCAGATTTTGAAGGAAGGCGAGTTCGACCAAAAATGGATTCCGGCGCTGACTGCCGGGGTGCATTACAAATACAACGACGGTATCAGCGAGGTGAA
>CAYUGC010000013.1:0-34067 GCA_964444085.1 uncultured Bifidobacteriaceae bacterium
TCGAAGCCGCCGACGAACACACGGTGAAGGTGATTTTGGAAACCTGCCTGCTGACCGACGCGGAAAAAGTCCGCGCCTGCCAACTCGTCGTGGAAAGCGGCGCGCACTTCGTGAAAACCTCCACCGGCTTCAGCACCGCCGGCGCGACGATCGCCGACGTGAAGCTCCTGCGCGAAACCGTCGGCCCGAAGTTTGGTGTGAAAGCCTCCGGCGGCATCCGCGACGCACAGACCGCGCTGGCGATGATTGAAGCCGGCGCGACGCGAATTGGAACTTCAAACGGCATTGCGATTGTGAAGGGCTTGGCGGGCGGCGGGAGCTATTGAACGTCGCTGGTTTTTCTGGCGGCGGGCGAAGCGATGGGATATTGAATTGTTTATGACACCTCCGGTATTCCCCAACCAAGCTCCGTCTCGTGGTAAAACGCCGACGGCTGCCGCCATTCCCATATTCATCACGGTGTTTCTCATCACGGTGATCATTGCCACGGCCATCACCTTCATTTTGCCGGAATCGTATGCGAGCACCTGCCGGATCAAGGTGGAACAGAACCTCAATCAAAGCACCAACGGCACGGCCTATGACCCCTATTTCATCCAGACGGAATTTGAAGTCATGCAGTCCCAAGTGGTGCTTGAACCGGTCATCACCAAGCTGAATCTGAATGTCGAGTGGGGAAAGAAATATTTCAACGGTGAAACCCTCAAGACCACGGAGGCCATGGAAATTCTGAAGGGTCGTTTAAGTCTGGCGCCGGTTCGCGGCACCAAGCTGATCGCCATCACCGTTTACAGCGATGACCGGAACGAGGCGGCACGGATCGCCAACGCCGTCGCCGAAGCTTACCAGCAATATGCCGTGGGGAAAAATTATCCGGCCGGCGCCGTCCAAATCGTTGACCGGGCCGAGCCGGGCAAATTTCCGGTCAAACCTAACAAACCGCTGAACATCGTCTTGGGCGCGGTGGGAGGAATTGTTCTGGGCGGACTTGCGGCAATGATCGTGGGCTTGTTCGCGTCGCGCAAAAACTAAATTTCAGCTCGCCGTCTCCGTCAGGTTTTTCCCGCCGTTCACGAGAAACAGCACCGCCATGCGCACGGCAAGGCCGTTGGTTACCTGTTCCAAAATCACCGAGCGGCTGCAGTCGGCAATCTCGCTGTCAATCTCCACGCCGCGGTTGATCGGGCCGGGGTGCATGATGAGCGCGTCCGGCTTGATCTTGGCAAAGCGCGCCTTGGTGAGGCCGAAGAGTTGCGTGTATTCGCCGATGCTCGGGAACATCGTCTTGCGCTGGCGCTCGTGCTGGATGCGCAGGAGGTTGATGATGTCGGCGTCGCGGATGGCTTCGTCCACGTCGTGCGTCACGCGGCAGCCCATCTGTTCAAAGGTCTTCGGCACGAGCGTCGCCGGGCCGCAAAGGGTCACTTTCGCGCCGAGCTTGGTCAGCGCCCAGATGTCCGAGCGCGCGACGCGGCTGTAAAGGATGTCGCCGAGGATCGTCACGTTCAGCCCGGCGATGCGGCCTTTCTTCTCGCGGATGGTGAACGTGTCGAGCAGCGCCTGCGTGGGATGCTCGTGCGCGCCGTCGCCGGCGTTGATGACGTGGGCGTTCAGCACGCGGGAGAGAAAATGCGGCGCGCCGCTGGCACTGTGCCGGATGACGATGAAGTCGGCGTTCAGTGCCTGCAAATTGAGCGCGGTGTCCTTGAGCGTCTCGCCTTTCTTGAACGACGACGCCTCGGTGGAGAAGTTCACGATGTCCGCGCTCAACCGCGTGGCGGCCAGTTCGAAGCTCGTGCGCGTGCGCGTGGACGGCTCGACGAACAGATTGACGACGGTTTTGCCGCGCAGCGCCGGGACTTTTTTGATGGCGCGCTCGCCGACGGCCTTGAAACCGCGCGCAGTGTCGAGCACGGTGGTGATTTCCTCGGCGGTGAGCGACTCGATGTCGAGCAGATGTTTTTTGGTCCAGCTCATAACTTTATTTCTTTTTCAGGATGACTTCATCCTGGCTTGCGCCGGCCTCGGTGAGTTGCAGGGAAATTTTTTCGTCGAGCGCTGTCGGCACGTTTTTGCCGATGAAATCCGCCTTGATGGGCAGTTCACGGTGGCCGCGGTCCACCAGCACGGCGAGCTGGATTTTCTTGGGGCGGCCGAAATCATTGAGCGCATCCATCGCGGCGCGCGTGGTGCGGCCGCTGAATAAAACGTCGTCCACCAGCACGATGGTTTTGCCGTTCACGTCGAACGGGATTTCCGTCGGATGCACGGTCGGCGCGACGCGCTGGTCCAAGTCATCGCGGTGCATGGCGGTGTCGAGAATGCCGACGGGCACGGCATGATTCCAGATGCCGGCAAGGATTTTCGCGAGCCGCGCGGCGAGGTGGTCGCCGCCAACCGGGATACCAACCAGCGCGACTTCGGCGCTGTGTTCGTTGCGCTCGGCGATTTCGTGGGCGATGCGGGTGAGCGCGCGCTGGATGGCGAGTGGGTCGAGGATGACGGTGGCTTCAGGCATAAAAAATCGCGAACTGCTCCCGTGGTCCGGGGCTGGTTCGCGTTTTCGTTTTGGCTTTCATTTTTCCTTCGCCACCTCGCAGGGCGGCGTTAAAGGAACGGTGTTGGGCGGCTAATTTTGCGCGGCGGCCTGTCGTGATTTACGCCAACTGGCGCGATGTTTGATAATCCAGTCCGTGAGCGCGTGTTCAAAGCCGATGTCACGACCAGCCTTTTCAGACTCGATCCACTTGTGGCGGAGGATTTCCTCGCGCTCGGCCTGAAACTCGCGGTAAAGCGTGGAGTTTTTCAGCAAATCGTTCGCCGACGATGATTCTTTTGCGACGTTCGACATGGTTGTTAAATTACGAGTGTAAAGTAATTCCAACCGCCGCTTCTGGCAAATCAAATCTGCGCCTCAATTATCGTCAAAATCAACGATCTCAAGCGGCCGCCAGCCGACGCCAAAAAACTTTCGACCTGGCCGGTGTTAAACCTTATTTTTGCGCGCATGAGCGAAGAGATTTTTGATGTCGTCAATGAACGCGACGAGGTGATCGGACAAAACACGCGGCGCGAGGTTCATCGGCTTGGTTTGAAACATCGCGCGGTTCATGTCCTGGTGTTCAATGCGCGCGGCGAGATTTTTCTCCAAAAACGCTCGATGAAGAAAGACATCGCCGCCGGCAAGTGGGACTCATCGTCGTCCGGCCATCTGGACACCAGCGAGGCTTATGACGCATGCGCGGTGCGCGAGGTGCGCGAGGAAATCGGCCTGCACCTGACAAAGACCCCGCAACGGCTTTTCAAAATTGATGCGTGCCGGGAAACCGGCTGGGAATTCTGCTGGATTTACCACTGCGAAAGCGAAGGGCCGTTCGTCTTGCATCCTGATGAGATTGAAACGGGCGACTGGTTCGCGCCGGAATTCGTCACAAAATGGGTGGCGGAAAAGCCAGAGGATTTCGCAAGCTGCTTCGTGCTGCTGTGGAAAAAACACTTGAGCGCGCACTGAAATTTTTTGCCATGCAAATTTCCGAACTTGCCCAAGTCCTCGTCGCCCTCGGCTGTCCGCCGGAAAAATCCGCCGACATGGCCGCGCAGCTCGACAAGCGCGCCCGCCAACTCGCCGCCGAAAAAGGCCGCAGCTATGAGGAAGCGCTCAAGCATCTGCTCACCCTGATGAAACAGGGCTGGTCGGCCAAGGAAAAGGGTTTTTGAATTTTCGATTTACAATATACGATGGACGCGCCTCAAGTCAGGCAACCCGTAAATCCGAAATCGTAAATCGTAAATCAAAATGATTCAGCCCTGGAAAAAACTCCGTTCCGCGCCCGTCGGCGATTTTCGCATCTTCAAAATCCGCTCCGACACCTGCGTCAATCCGCGCACCGGCGGCGAGCATGATTTCTATGTCCTCGACAGCGTCGGCTGGGTCAACGTCGTCGCGCTCACGCCGGAGCGACAGCTCGTGATGATCCGGCAATACCGCGCCGGCTCCGAGACGGTGGAGTTGGAAATCCCCGGCGGCATGATGGATCCCGGCGAGACCGACCCGGTGGCGACCGCCGTGCGCGAGTTGCGCGAGGAAACCGGCTACGAAGGCGAAAACGCGCGGCTGCTGGGCAAAGTCTGGTCCAATCCCGCCATTTTGAGCAACCGCACCTACACCGTGCTGATTGAAAATTGCCGGTTGAAACACAGCACGGACTTCGACCACGGCGAAGATTTGGCGAACCAACTGGTGCCGGCGGCGGAAATCCCGCAGCTCGTCGCGGATGAAAAAATCGGGCACAGCCTCGTCGTCGTGGCGCTGTATTATTTTGATTTGTGGCAGCGGGGCATCAAGTCGGCATGACTTTCACCATGCCGATCACCCTTGAATGCCACCGTTGCACAGCCTGTTGCCGCTGGCCGGGGGAAGTGCGTCTGGAGGCGGACGAGATTGCCAAAATCGCCGCGCTCAAGGGCGTGGCTGAATCGGATTTCATCGAGCAGCACACCCGGTTGCGCCAAGATCGGCGCGGTCTGGCGCTGAAGGAAAACGCGGACGGCTCCTGCATTTTTCTCGAAAATGGCGGCTGCGCCGTCCAAGCCGCCAAACCGCAGCAGTGCCAGGATTTTCCGAACCGCTGGGTGAACCAGCTCTGGGGCAGGCTGCCGCTGGAAAAAATCCAGAGCGATTATCCGATGCTCTTCAACTGCGCCGCCTTCAAGGCCTTTCTCAAGGCGGACGAATCTTGAACCGCTAAAATCTTTCAGCGCGGCAGGAGCGCCTTCAAATCCTTCGGCAGCCACCAGCGCAGCAGCGGGCCGCACATCGCCGTCGTCACCAGCGCCATGATGACCAGCATCGTGAACAATTCCGGCGTCAGCAGTTTCAGTTCCAGCCCGACATTGATGGCGATGAGCCCCATCAAAGCGCGCGTGTTCATCAGCGCCGCGATGCTGCCCGCCTCGCGCGCGTTCTGGCCGGTGAGGCGCGCGCCGAGGTAGCAGCCGCCGAGTTTGCCGGCGATGGCGGCGGCGAGAATCAGCGCACAGGCGAGCCACGCTTCGGGGGTTTGCAATCCGCCGATTTTGGTGTTCAGGCCGGTGTTGGTGAAAAAAATCGGCACGAACGCCACCAGCACCACGCCGGAAAAACGGTCGCGCCACGCCTTCACGATGCCGGCTTCCTGATGCAGACAGGTGCCAAATAGAAATGCGCCGAAGATGACGAAGATGCCGAGGTAATGCGTGATGAGGCAACTGCCGAACAGCGTGATGAGCAGCAGCGCAAGGAAGGAATTGGGCATCCCTTTTTCATGCGCGTCGTGGACGTGCTTGCGCCAGTAATTTCGCAGCGCCGGGCCGACGGCTTTTTGCAGCAGCACGAAAAAGCCGGCAATCAAGACAAGTTGCAGCAGCAGATGCCAGGCATTGAACTGGCTCGTCGCCAGCACCGTCGCGACGCCCAGCAGCACCCAGCCGATGACGTCGTCAATCGCCGCTGTACTGATGGTCATTGCACCGAGCGCGGTGCGTTCAAGGTTCATCTCCAGCAAAATTCTGCCCATGATCGGCAGCGCGGAAATGGACAGCGCGATGCAGAGAAACAGTTGAAAGCCAACCGCCGGGGTTTCCGGCGCGAACGTCTTGTGCAGCCACGGCCCGATGGCGAGGCCGCAGAGAAACGGCATGACCATTCCGAAAATGGAAACGGACGTGACCGTTTTGGATTTCGAGCGCAGGTGGCTGTAATCAAATTCCATCCCGACTTGGAACAGCAAAAAAACCAATCCCAGCTTGCCGAGCAGTTGCATCGAGGTCTGCGTGCTCTTGGGAAAAATGGTGGCCGGCAGGTCGGCGATGCCGGGTGTGTCAAACTGGTGCGCCAGCCAGTTGCACGTCGCGCCAAAAACGGACGGGCCGAGGATGATGCCCGCCGCGATTTCGCCGACGGCGAGCGGCTGGCCGAATTTTTTGCCAAGGCGCCCGAACCCAAACGCGGCGGCGATGATGATCATCCATTGGATCAGGACGAGCGTGAGATGACCTTCGATGGCGCTGGGATTCATGTTTGCCTCATTAAACTGGCGGGCAAAATACGGTTTGCCAAAGACAAAACAAGCTTAAACAGGGAATTAGCGCAACTGGTGTATCGGTTGCACGACCGGCGGAGTTTTATTTGCCGGCCTGATGCTTGGCGACGGCCTCGGCAATGGTGCTGACGCTTTTCAAGACCAGCTTGGCGGCCTCGGGGTCGGCAATTTTCAGGCCATAGTTTTTGTCCAGCGCCACGACGAGCTGCAGCGCGTCCACCGAGTCCAGCCCGACACTGCCGGGGCCGAAGAGCGGCTGGTCGTCGCCGATTTCATCCGCGCTGATTTGCAGCATGAGGTTCTCGACCATCAATTGCCGGATCTGCTGTTTGAGTGCGTTCAAATTGTCCATGACAAAAACTTTTACCGTTCCGAATCCTCCATAATGCGTGAATTTGCCCTGCCGTGCAAGCCGGGAACTCATGCCCGGCGGCTCATTTTTTTAGACACGCCGGCGTAAATGGACTAAAAGTAAAAGCGGACAGTTTTGCCCTGATGAATTTCACTTCCAGTTCCAAAAATAAAAAATGGCGGCGGTCCACGCCGCTGCTTTTGCTGGTGCTGGCGTTGTTCCCGGCGACCAGCCGCGCGCTGCCGGCGCGCCTTGTGCTGGCGATGGACGGCATCGCGTATCGCGACCTGGCGGCATTGCAGGCCGGCGTTGTCCGCACAAATTTCTGGGGCAAAAAAACCGTCTGTCGCGCCTTCACCGCCGAGGAGGGGTATTTCCCGGCGAGCCGTCTGGTCTCGACCTTTCCGTCATTGAGTGACATCGCGTGGACGGACATCTTTGGCGATCGTCCGCTGCCCGGCTATCAGCGGATTTATTACAGTGCGGCGGTGAACACGGAAATTTTCAACAGCGGCATCACCACCACGATGGAATATGAGCGGCAGATGGACTGGCAGGTGGAAAGCGGTTTTCGGCGGGGCATGGGCTACATTTTCCCGCTGCACGCTTATGAACATGAGGTCCGTGAGATGTCGCAGGAATTTTGGAACACCGCGAGCGTCGGCACGAATTACTACGCCTATATCCGCGCATCGGACGACGCCCAGCATTTGGATCGCGATATTTTCACCATGCTTTGCCGGCTCGATCAGGAGCTTCAGTCATTGCGCGCCCGCTACCGCGCCCGCGAGGGGCACGAGCTGCAAATTGTGATGCTCTCGGACCACGGGCACAACCACGCCGGACGCGGCCAGCGCGTCGATATCCGTTCCTTTCTGGAACAGGCGGGCTACCGCGTCGGCGAATCCATTGCGAATCCCAAGGACGTTGTCCTGCCCGACGGCGGCATTGAGAACTGGGTGGAAATCCACAATGCGCCGGCGGAAACGGGGAAATTGACGGAACAACTTTGCCGGCTCGAAGGCGCGGACATTTTGGCCGCGCGCTTGGCGGATCAGACCAACCGCTTTCTCGTGATGAATTCCCAAAGCGCGCGCGCCGTGATTGACTGGCAGCCGGAAAACAATTCGTTCCGCTACACCGCCGAGCGCGGCGACCCGCTGAACTACTTGCCCGTCGTCGAAACGCTTCGGCGAAATCATCAATTGGATGCCGGCAATTTTGCCGACGCCGCCGACTGGTTGGCCGCCACCCTGACCAACCATTATCCGGTCGCGCTGGAGCGCATCGTGCGCGGACTGACGCGCAACACGCTCAACCCCGCGACCATCCTCATCAGCTTGGACAACCGCTATGTCAACGCCGGCTGGCTGGTGCAGCAAGGCAGCCGGCTGGTGACATGCGGCAGCACGCACGGCGCGCTGGACGACCTCTGCTCGGACGGAGTTTTATTGAGCAATTTCACGCCGACGCGCGACACCACGACCGCGCGTGTGGCCGCGCAATTTGAAAATTTCCCCGGCGTGAAAAATTTCCGCGCGGAGGAAAACGGCGCGGAGTGGCTCGTCAAAAACGAACAGGCGGCGGTGCGCATCCAGCGGCAGCCGTTTGACACGGATTTCGCAGTCCTCCCGGACGATGAAATCTTTCTGCGCGTCTGGTCGCCGGTCTTTTCGCGACTGGCTGGCGACGTGCCCTTGCAGGCCGCGATTGAAAAGGCGGATAGCTTCGCCGGCGTCCGCATCCGGCACAGCGACCCGCCACCGCCGGTGATTGAGCGAAGCCGGATGGAATTTTCCGCGCCGGTTTTGCCGGCGTCCAGCCATGACTGCGAACGGATTTATGCGCTGTCAGCCGGACTGGTTTTGGAGCCGCGCACCGAATACAGGATTTCCGGCTGGATTCCTGGCCACGGTGAAGCCGCGCCGCTATTTGTGTTCAACTTCCGCACCGGCGATGACGGTCGGCCGCTGGCCTTCTAAAATTCACGGCACACTTGGCGTGAAATCTTTTTTATGCTGCGCGCAGACCAATTGCGCCGCATAACGTCCCGCCAGCGCCGCCGACGGCAGGCCGCCGCCCGCCACGACCCAGTGGCCGGCCAAGTAGAAATTTTTCAGGCCCGGCAGCGTGTAGGAAATCGGCCGGCCCAAAATGCCCGGCGTCGGCAGCCAGCCCTCGTAGCTGCCCTGCCAGTTGCCCGTGTAGCGCACGAACGTCGCCGGCGTCGCGATGTCGGAATTTTCGACGTTCGCCGCCAGCCCCGGAAACCGCCCGTCGAGCGCGGCGGTGATTTCCTGGATGAGCCGTTTTTTCTCGGCACGGTATTTTTGAAAATCCGCCTTTTTCAAATTCATCCAAAAATCGTGGCGCGTTTGCAGCCGCACCGTCATCTCCGTGCAGCCTTCCGGGCAGAGCCCCGACTCGCTCCCGAAAGTTTCCACCTCCAGCCGCGTGTGCCGCGTCCGGTCGTCCACGGCCAGCGGCTCGGCCAGCGGCAGATTCAGCGTGTGCGGCGCGTCCGGAAAAACTTTTTTTATGCCCAGCGAAACCTGCACGATCGGCGGGAACGGCTTGCACTGCTCGTAAAGAAAGCGGATGCGCTTGTCCACAAACTTGCCGTCGAGCATCTTGAAAATCGTCGTGTGCCCGTCCGCGCAGGAAACCACCGTCGCCGCCGGGGTCAATTTTCCGTCGTCGCTGCGGACGCCGGTGGCGCGCTTGTTTTCCACCTCGATTTTTGCCACGCGCGTTTTCAGCCGCAGCGTGCCGCCGAGTTTTTTGTAGCGTTCCGCGATCGCCATCGCAAAATCCCACGAGCCGCCGGCGACGAAGCCCGTGTTGTTCCGCGTGCGAAACGCCAGCAGCATCACCAGCACCAGCGCCGACATCTCCTCGTGGCCGACGATGAGTTGCAGCGCCTCGCGCAGCAATTTGTTTTTGAAACGCGCGACGTAATTTGGAATCGGCACGTTTTTATATCGCAGGATGGTTGGCACCATCGGCAGGATGCTCAAGCCCAGCCGGGTTTTCGCGAACGGATGCATCAGTTCCAGCGGTTTCAGCGGCGGCTCCAGCGGCGCGCACCGGCGCGCGTCCCGCACCAGCTTGTCAATCAACTCTGAATCCTCCGGCGCGATGCGTTTGAATTCCGCCGCGAGCTGGTCGAGGTCGGTCGCCACGGTCACGGTCTCCCCGCCGAGTCCTTCGATCCGGAGCATTTCGTCGTGGATGAAAATCTTTCTTCCGGCAATCGCACCCAATTCAGACCAAATCTGGTGGAACGTCGAAGGCGGTTGCGCGCCGATGAGCCACCGCATGCAGCCGTCGAAAACATACGGCCCGCGATGCCACGATGTGCAGAGCCCGCCGGGCAGTCCGCCGGCTTCCAAAATCTCCGTCGGGATGCCGCACATCTGCAGATAGCAGCCGCACGAAAGTCCCGCGATGCCCGCGCCGATGATGACGACTTTCTTTTCCGCAACCGGTTGCGCGTCGGTGGTCATCGCAATTGTTCCGCTCACAAAATTCCGCCGTCAATCTTTAGCGCGGAACCGGTGATGTAGCCGGCCTCGGAGCTCGCCAGAAAACGCACCGCTGCTGCGACCTCTTCCGGTTTGCCAAAACGTCGCATCGGCACGCGCATCTGCGCGGCCTTGCGCTCGTCGCCGGCCAGCTTGGCCAGCGCCTCCGTCTCCACGAAGCCGGGGCACACGGCGTTGACCGTGATGCCGATGCGCGCGACCTCCTTCGCGACGGATTGCGTCAGCGCCACCACGCCGGCCTTGGCTGCGGCGTAATTCGCCTGTCCCGCCGGCGCGAGCAGCGCGCTCAACGAGGAAATGTTCACGATGCGCCCGCCGCGCTGCGAAATCATCGTGGGCAACACGGTCTGGCAACCGTGAAAAACGCCGTCGAGGTTCGTCGCCAAAACGCGCCGCCACGAATCCGCCGGCATCGTCGCGAGCAACGCGTCCTCGTGGCTGCCGGCGTTGTTCACCAGCACGTCAAGGCGCTGGTGTTTTGCCGTAATTTCCTTCACCGCCACCGCCCATGATTCCGGCGACGTGACATCCAGCGTGACCCAAAAACAGCGACTGGGATTTTCCTGCGCCAGCTTTTCGGCGTGTTCGCGGTTGGCGCGGACGCCGAGCCAGACGATGTTGTCCGGCGATTCCTGAAGAAAGGCGCGGGCGATGGCCTGACCCAGGCCGCCGTTCGCACCGGTGATGAAAATGACCCGCAAGCTCATGGCCGGATGTTGCCTGCCGGCACGGCGGCGGACAAACCAAATTCCGCGCGCACGAATCGCGCGCCGATGGCCTGCTGGTTGGAACCGACGAGGCTGATGCTGGCGGAACTGGATTTTTTCTCCGCCACCGCGTCGCACGCGGCGACGCATTGCCAGGCCGCAGCGGCCATCATGCCTTCGCCAAAAATCTTTTTCGGGCTGACGCGGGGATTTGCGCAATCAGCAAAGGCCCATTGTTCCGCCGCATCCGCGCGCGGGCTGACGCCGAGGCCGTCGCACAGCACTTCGCCGCCAGAAATGGTTCCGAGCTGTGCGCGCATCGCCTGCGCCGCCTGCGTCCGGTTTTGCCGTGCGGAAAAAACGTGTGCGTCGGTGATGGCGGCGAGTTCCACGCCGATGGAAAACTTTTCATCGCGGCTCAGGCACACCGCGCCCGCGCCGGCGGTGGCGATGGCGCGGCGGTCGAGATGCGCAAAGGCGTCGGCGATGATCCAGTTGGTTTCATCCGCGCCGAAAATCAGGCAGGCATCCACGCGGTTTTCCGCAAGCCACTGCGCGCCAAGTGCGACGCCTTGCAGAAAGATGGACGGGTCGCCGACCAAAGTCTGGGCGAGCGCGACATTTTCCAGCAGCGCGGCGACGTGGCTGGTCGGCGCGGCGTGGACGGTTTCGGGAAAAACCAGCGGGCTGGCGGTCGCCGGATTTTTCAGCGTCTCGTCATAAAACCGGCAGGAATACTGCACGCAGCCGGACTGCAAACACGCGATGACGCCAAGCCGGGGATTTTTCCCATCGGGCTTGGCGCGCAAGCCGGCCAGTGCCTCCAGCGACGCGGCGGCGGCGTAATGTGTGATCGGGCTGCTGCGGCGCAGTCGCGGATGCGCGAGGAATTCCAGACGCGTGGCGGGATTCGGCACCAGCCGGACGTTCAACGGTTTTTCCCAGCCGGGTCGCGGGAGCGTTTGCACCGGCAGCGGCTCGTTTTTTTCCAGTGCGGTGCGTAGCGCGGCGACGTTCCAGCCGGCGGGCGAAACCGCGCCGATGCCGGCGACAAAGACTTTGCTCATGGCCACCTCCGGAATATCAGCGCGGCATTCACGCCGCCGAAGCCGAATGAGTTGGACAAAACCACATTCACTTTCGCGTCCTGCGGTTTTTGCACGATGGGAAATTGGCACGCGGGGTCGGGCGTTTCAAATTCAACTTCCGGCGGCAGCCATTGTTCGCGCAACGTCATCAGGCTGACGACGGCCTCGACCGCGCCTGCGCCGCCGAGCAGATGGCCGATGCTCGCCTTCGTCGAACTGACCGCCAGCGTGGCCGCGCCCGCGCCGGCCCATTCGCTGATGGCGAGCGCCTCGGAAGCGTCGTTGAGCACGGTGCCGGTGCCGTGGGCATTGATGTAATCCACTTCCGCCGGAGAAATTTTGGCGACCGCGCACGCCTGCCGCATCACGTTCAAAGTCGTGTTGCCCTGCGGCTGCGGCTGCGTGAGATGATGCGGGTCAATCGCCGTCCCGTAGCCGATGACTTCGCCGAGAATTTCCGCGCCGCGCCGCCGCGCGCTGTCGAGCGTTTCCAAGGTCAGGACCGCCGCGCCTTCGCCGAGCGCGAGGCCGTCGCGCTTCGCATCAAACGGACGGCAGACCGTCGGCGACAACGCCTGCAAGGAATCGAAGCCGGAAAAAACCAGTTCGCCGACCGCGTCGTAGCCGCCGGCCAGCACGCGTTCGGCCTGGCCGCTGCGTATCAAATCAAACGCGTGGCCGATGGCGTTGCCGCCGGAGGCGCAGGCGTTGGAAATAATGGTCGTCGGCCCGCTGCAACCGAGCGCGTCAAAAACGGCGCGTGCCTGGACTTGCGCCTGATATTGGATCGAGCGCGTGGCTTGGCCGTGCTGGTGATGCGGCGTCTGAATCGCCTGCCGGTAATACGCCTCGCCCAGCGTCATGCCGCCGGCGGTGGTGCCGAGTACGAGCGGATAATCCTCGCGCGGTTCCCAGCCGGCCTGTTGCCATGCCTCGAGCGCGGCGAGCAAAAGCATTTTCCCGGCGCGGTCGAGGCGGTTCAGTTTGTGCGCGGGAAGTTTCGTGGCGGGAAAAATTTCCGGCAGGTCCACTTCCGCCGCGATTTTCACGCGCTGGCGGCTGACATCAAAATGCGTCACCGGCCGGAACGCCCGGCGGCCGGCGCGGAAGCCTTCCGCGTTCAATTTCCAGCCCAAACCAAGCGCCGTAACCATGCCCGCGCCGGTGACGACGACGCGCGGTGGCGCGGCGGGCGAAGGTTTTGGCGGAAAGAGCATGGCGGTGTTGTGGCGCGCGCAAATTACAAAAACCCGCCGTCAGCGTCACGCGGAATGTGCCGGTTTGACTGGTTTTTTCGGCGGTTGAAAATGGCGCCGTGAATTTCCCCTCGATTTGCGGCGGGAAAAATTTCAACCTTCCGCTGTGATCGGAACCTCCAACTGCACCGCCATCATTCCGTGTTTGAATGAATCGGCCAGCATCACCGCGCTCGTCGCGGCGGTGCGCCGGCAGCTTTCGTCCGTGCTCGTGGTGGATGACGGCTCGGCGGATGCCACGGCGCAGTTCGCCGAAAGCGCTGGTGCGGTCGTGCTGCGGCACGCGAAAAATTCGGGCAAGGGCGCGGCGTTGCAAACCGGCCTGGCGCACGCGGCCAAATCTGGTTTTGAATGGGCGGTGACGCTGGATGGCGATGGCCAGCACGCGCCGGAAGATTTGCCGGCGCTGTTTTGTTGTGCGGAAATGACCGGCGCCCGCATGGTCATCGGCAATCGCATGGGCGGGGCGCACAAAATGCCCTGGTTGCGCCGTTCGGTGAACCGCGCGATGAGCCGGATGCTTTCGCGCCGCGCGGGAAAATTTCTGCCGGACACGCAATCGGGCTTTCGCCTCATCCACCTGCCGACCTGGGCGACGCTGTTGCTGGAAGCTGAAAAGTTTGAGGTGGAGTCGGAGATGCTGCTGGCTTTTCTGGCGGCGGGCGAGCGCGTGGCCTTTGCGCCGGTGCAGGTTCTGCGGAGCAACCGCCCAAGCCACATTTGTCCGCTGGCGGACACGCTGCGCTGGCTGGCCTGGTGGAAAAAATTTCACCGGCCCGACCGGCGGCATTTGGCCGCGCGTTCAGAGCCGGTGAAGTCCGAAAAACCAGTTGGCCGGCGGAAAAATTCCGCCGTCCCGGTTTAGTTGGCCGGATTCCAGACGTATTTGCCGTCGGTGTTGACGTAGCCGGTATTCTTGCCAACCTTCACGCGGGCGAGGCCGTTGGCAAAGCCCCACGCTTCGTCAAACTGCGGGTTGATGGTGAATTTGCCTTCCGCGTCAATATAGCCCCACTTTTTATTCTGGCGGACCGCCGCAAACTTTTCGGAGAACGGTAGCACTTCCTCGAACTGCGGGTTGATCACGAAGGCACCGGCGGGATTGATGTAGCCCCACTTTTTGGCCTGCTTCACCGGCGCAAGCCCCTTCACAAAGCCACCCGCCTCGTCGAACTGCGGATTGATCGTGAGCGTGCCGGTCTTGTCCACGAAGCCCCATTTGCCGCCGGAACGGACGGCGGCCAGGCCTTCGGAAAACGCCTGCGCGCGCTCGAACTGCGGGTTGATGGCGAGCTTGCCGTCGGTGTCGGTGTAACCAAAGTTTTTGCCGAGTTTGACCACCGCGAGGCCGCCGGAAAATTCGCCGGCCTCGTCGAACTGCGGGTTGATGACGGTCTTGCCGCTCTTGTCAATGAAGCCCCACTTGCCCATCTTCACCGCCGCGAGGCCGCCGGAAAACTTCCCCGCGTCGTCGAACTGCGGGTTGATGATGTATTTGCCGTCCGCGTTGATGAAGCCATAGTGCCCGCCGCCGCCGGGGCCGCCGTAATGCCACGGGCTCCACGGGCGCGGGTCGTCCAGATACGGGCTGGTGCCGCCGCCGAGCTTGACCGACGCGAGGCCTTCGCTGAAAACGTCCGCGCGGTCGAACTGCGGATTGATGACGACCTTGCCGTCGGTGCCGACGTAGCCCCACTTGCCCAGCTTCACCGGCGCGAGGCTCCCGGCGAATATTTCCGCGCGGTCGAACTGCGGGTTGATGATGGTTTCGCCGGACTTGTTGATGTAGCCCCAGCGGCCGGCCACAACCACCGGATAAAGCACGCTGGCCGCCGTGCAGGCGGTCACGGCGCTCAAAAGGACGAGGGTGAATAGTGATTTTTTCATGATGATTTTAGACGGGTCAAGCCACGCGTTGTTCAACTAAATGATTTTTACCGCGCGCGGCGGTGATGAGCCAGAGTTTATTTTCCGACCCCGGCGAGTCAAGCGGCGATTCCATCGCCGGCGGATTTGACATTGACTTGATTCGCGGAAAAACGCAGATAATGCCGCGTTGTTTGGCGGTCATTAACCCATTTACTAGTCTTTATTAAAATGTCCATTAAAACTGTCGGCATCATCGGCAGCGGCCCGTCCGGCGCCACGCTCGCCTCGCTGCTCGCTCTCAAGGGCATCGATGTCACGCTGTTTGACGATGGTCGCCGGCCCGATCTCGTCGTCGGCGAATCGCTCATTCCCGCCGTCATTCCCGTTTTGCGCAAGCTCGGCCTCGAGGAGCGCGCCGCCGCCATCTGCCAGCACAAGCCCGGCGTCACCTTCACACTGGATGAAAAGGAGAAGATCGAATTTTGCTTCCAGTCGCTCGCCGGCACCACGATGCCGACCTACGCCTACAACGCGCCGCGCCCGGCGTTCGACGAATTGCTGGACGCCCGCGCCGGCGAACTCGGCGTGAAGCGCGTGTTGACCCGCGCAAAAATCGAGCGCGTCGGCGCGGACGGTTTGAAGCTCGCGGAGGAAACCTTGGCGCAGGCTCCGTGGCTCAACGGCCAGCAGCCGGACTTGCTCGTAGACGCCGCCGGTCGCGTGCGTTTGTTTGCGCACGCGCTGGAAATTCCCGCCGAGACCGGCCCGCGCAAGGATGTCGCGCACTTCGCGCACTACGAAGGCTTCGCCGAAAATGAGCCACGCGGGCAGGTCATCATTGGCCGGCTCGCGGACGGCTGGAGTTGGCGCATTCCGCTGCCGGGACGGCTTTCCGTCGGCGTGGTCATCAACAAGGACGCCGCCGCCAAACTCGGCGCGACGCCGGAGGAACGCCTCGAAGCCGCCATCGCGCGCGATCCGATTTTGTCCGCCGCCGGCAAAAATCGCCGCCGGATTACTGGCGTGACGACTTACACGAATTACCAGCTCGTCTCCACGCGCGGTTACGGTCCCGGCTGGGCGATGGCCGGCGACGCATTTGGTTTTGTGGACCCGATGCTGTCGCCCGGCATCCACCTCGCGCTGCATTCGGCGGAACTGCTTTCCGAAAACCTGGATAATCTCAAGGCGTATTCCGACGAGATGTATCATCTCATCCGCGCGTGGATGTGGCTGATCAAATATTTTTACGACGGCCGCATTTTTTCGATGTATGTAAGCGGTATGAGATTCGAGCGCGCGTTCCCCGGCAAAATCACCGACGCGATGCACGTCTGGTGCAATGGCAAAATCGCCTGCATGGCTGCCGGCGCGACCACGAAATCGAAGTTCGGCTGGGGAATGCTTGAAATCATGTCGCGTCCCGCCGGCTGGATGACCGACCCGAAGACGCTGGCGATCCGTTGAAATTAATTTCAACCTGCCGGGGCCGGGCCGGAAATATTTCTGACGATGGATGCCTTGCCCAATCGCAACCCGGAAGTGCTCATCGTCGGCGCGGGGCCGACCGGCCTGGTGCTGGCGCTCTGGCTGGCGCGGCTCGGCGTGCCCGTGCGCATCGTGGACAAGACGCCGGAACCGGGCACCTCTTCGCGCGCGGTTGGCGTGCAGGCGCGCACGCTGGAATTTTACCGCCAGCTCGGCCTTGCCGACGCGGTGGTGGAACGCGGCCGCCAAGCCCCCGCGCTGAATCTTTGGGTGAATGGCAAAAATACGTCGCGCTTCTGTTTTGGCGACCTGGGCGCGGACATCAGCCCGTTTCCCTACGCCCTGGTTTTTCCGCAGAACGATCACGAATTTTTTTTGACCGGGCAGTTGGCGCAACTGGGCCTCACGGTGGAGCGCCGGACGGAACTGCTGGGCTTTGAAGAAATAAACGGCCGGGTGCAGGCGCAATTGAAACTGCCGGACGGAACTTTGGAAACGTGCCGCGCCGCTTACTTGGCCGGCTGCGACGGCGCTCATTCCACCGTCCGCGAGCGGTTGCAGATTGGCTTTGCCGGGGGCACTTACGCCCATCGCTGTTACGTCGCCGACGTGCAGGCCGGCGGCCCGGCGATGAACGGCGAACTTCACGTCGCGGTGGATGACAAAGATTTCCTCGTCATCTTCCCGTTGAAAGAAGCCGGCACCGCGCGGCTTATCGGCGTTGTCAGCGATGCCACCGGGCACGCGCCGGAGCAAATGTCTTGGAACGACGTGAGCCAGCACGTCATCGAAGAAATGGGGCTGGCGGTCCGGCGCGTGAACTGGTTTTCAACTTACCGCGTGCATCACCGCGTCGCCGATTCTTTCCGTCAGGGCCACGCCTTTCTGCTCGGCGACGCGGCGCACATCCACAGCCCCGTCGGCGGCCAGGGCTTGAACGCCGGCATCGGCGACGCGGTGAATCTCGCCTGGAAAATCCACGCCGTCCTGCGCGGACGCGCTGACCCATCGCTGCTCGATACCTACGAACCGGAGCGCATCGCCTTTGCCCGGCGGCTCGTGACCACGACCGACCGCGTGTTCGCGGGCGTGACCAGCTCCAGTTTTTTCGACCGCCTGATGCGGCTTGAAATCATTCCGCGCCTGCTGCCGTGCCTGTTCCGGTTCGCGGCGGTGCGACAGTTCATGTTCCGCACCATTTCGCAGGCGGCGGTGAATTATCGCGGCAGCCGCTTGAGCGCCGGCCGCGCGGGTGCGGTTCACGGCGGCGACCGGCTGCCGTGGGTGAAAACGGAAGCGGACGGCAGCGCCGACAACTTCGCGCCGCTGACTTCGCTGGACTGGCAGGTTCACATCTACGGCGAGGCCGCGCCGGCAATCCGCGCAGTGTGCGGCGAAAAAAATCTGCCGCTGCACATTTTTTCTTGGCGCGCGGAAATGGGCCGCGCCGGCCTGCGGCGCAATGCTTTTTATCTTTTGCGGCCAGACGGTTATGTGGCTCTGGCAATTCCCGACGGCAACGCGGCGGTGCTGGCCGCCTATCTTGACGCGCATAATTACAAAGGTGAATGAGGCGGTTTAGGGCGTTACCGCCTTTCATGTAGCGCAGCCCGTCCCGGCTGCGGGTTAAGGCATCGTCCCGGTACGTTTGAGGGACTTGCTTGGCGGCGAGACGCCGCCGCCCCTCGCTGGCGCCGACGCCTGCGCTGCCTCATTTCAGTTTGCGCCCGACCGGCACGCCAGCAAACATCGGACTTGCAACTCAAACAAATGATGGCTTATTACCAATGAAACAAGATGCTTTACGAACGCTGGCAAAAGATCGTCCACGAAAGACCAAATGAAATCGCCCTGCGCGATCTGGCTTCTGGGCGGAGTTGGACGTTCTTGCAGCTGGACCAGGAATCCGAAAAGCCGCTGCCCGGAAATCCGGCGATGATTCATCCCCAGGGCAGCTCGCCGGAATTCATCTTTGAAGTATTGCGCGCGTGGCGCAGCCGCGTCGCCGTCTGCCCGCTCGAGGCGCATCACCAGCCGCTCGCCGTTGCGCCGCCGCCGTGGCCGTGCTGCCATCTCAAGACCACGCCCGCCAGCACCGGCGTGCCCCGTGCCGTCGCCTTCACGCAGGAACAGCTCGCCGCCGACGCGGACAACATCGTCGCCACGATGGGCCTGCGCCCCGACTGGCCGAACCTCGGCGTCATTTCGCTCGCGTATTCCTACGGATTTTCCAGCCTCGTTTTGCCGCTACTGCTGCACGGCATCCCGCTGTTTCTCGTGCCGTCGCCGCTGCCGGTCGCCCTGCGCTGCGCGGAACACGCGCACTGGAATCTCACCGTCGCCGCCGTGCCCGCGCTCTGGCACGCGTGGCACAAGGCCGGTGCCATTTTGAGCAACGTGCGGCTCGCCATTTCGGCCGGCGCGCCGTTGCCGCTGACTTTGGAACGCGCCGTCTTCGAGGAACACGGCGTGAAGCTCCACAATTTTTACGGCTCCACCGAATGTGGCGGCATCGCCTACGACGCGACGAATGAACCGCGCACGGACGATTCCAGTGTCGGCCCGCCGCTGAAAAACGTGAAGGTGGAAATCGGCGGCAACGGCGCGATCATCGTGCGCAGCCGCGCCGTGGGCGAAACTTACTGGCCGGCGGCGGAGCCGGCGCTCGGCGGCGGCATTTTCAAAACGTGCGACTTGGGGGAAATCCGCGGCGGCGATATTTCTCTGCAGGGCCGCACCGATGACCATATCAACGTCGCCGGCCGCAAGGTCTCGCCGGCCATCATCGAGCAGGCGCTGAAGGAACACGCGGCCGTCGCCGGGTGCGTCGTCTTCGGCGTGCCGAGCGGCAGCGTGGACCGGCTGGATTCCATCGTCGCGTGCGTGGCGGCGGACCGTCCGCTGGCGAAGGACGAGCTGAAGAATTTTCTGCTGCTGAAGCTGCCCGCCTGGCAGGTGCCGCGCGAATGGTGGTTTGTGGAATCCATCGGCGGCACCGGCACCGGCAAACCTACCCGCAGCCAGTGGCGGCGTGATTTTCTCGCCAGCCGCGCCAAGCAAACGGTGGCTGCGTAAACCATCACCCGTGCCGCACTTTACCGCTCGTGGTGGTCTTGATTTCCGCGACGATTTCCAATGTGGCCGGCACTTTCTGCGCGGACAATTTTTTCCGGCAAACCGCGATGAGTTCCTCGCTCGTCGCCGGCTGGCCGGGCCGTAGTTGCACTTCCGCGTGGATCGCCTCGCCCATCTGCGGATGCTGTTTCGCCGAAACGCGCGAGCGCAGCACCGCCGGATGATGATCCAAAACGGCGGCGACTTCCTCGGGGAAAACCTTGTGGCCGGCGACGTGGATCACGGACGACGTGCGCCCGTCCAAAACGATGCGCCCGCCGCTGTCGCGGTGGCCGAGGTCGCCGGTGAGAAACCAGCCGTCGTGCATGATTTCTGCGCGCGAACGCGGCGGGTTCAGGTAGCCGGAAAACATTCCCGGCCCGCGCAGCGCAAGCTGGCCGGTCTGGCCGTCGGGCAGCGTGTGCAATTTGTCGTTCACGATTTTCGCCTCGAACCCGTCCACCGGCCGGCCGATGGCTTCGGGATGTTCGGCGGCTTCGTCGTTGTTCTGGATCGGCAAACCGACTTCGATGATCCCGTAGCCTTGCGCCACCGGCACTTTGTACTTCGCGAGAAAATCCAGCGCGGTTTGCGGATGCAATTTCGCCGAGACCGACATCACGCGCTTGAGCGACGGCGGCAGCGCGCGGCCCGACGTGTCGCCGTTCATCATGCGGACGTGCATCGGCGTGATGTAGAGAAACGTGGCCGCGTGTTTCGTCGCGGTATCAATCAGGCTGCCGGCGAGAAAATCGGCGGAGACAATCACCGTCGAGCCGATTTCCAGATACAAAATGATGGAGACGTAAAAATGATACGCCATCGGCAGCACCCACAAAATTCTATCATCGCTCGTCAGCTTCAACCCGGCGTTGGCCGCGCGCGTCCGCTCCAAAATATCGCGGTGCGTGAGCGCCACACCTTTCGCCGCGCCGGTGGTGCCGGAGGTAAACCGCACGAACGCGGCATCCGCAATTCCCGGTGCGAGCGGCGGCTGGGAATTTTCGAGGCGCGTGAAACGCAGGCCGTTCGCGCCGGGATTTTCAAGCGCGGTGGTTTGGCCGGGATACGGCGCGCCGATGCTTTCGTCGAGAATCGCGCACAACGGCGCGGTGGCGAGCATGTCGTTTAATTCATCCAGCTTCATCTGGTGATGAATCGGCATGATGACCGCACCGCAGCCGAGCGCCGCCAGCGCGCCGATGACGAACGCGCGGCCGTTCCGCGCCCGCACGCCGACGCCCTGGCCGGGCTTCACGCCGAGCCGGTCAAGCTGGCCGCGCAGCGCCTCGACCTCGCGCCAGAGTGCCTCGTAGGTCAGCGCGCCGCCGGCGTCAATGATAGCCGTGCGTTCCGGCCATTGGCGGGCGGAAGCGGCGAGGGTTGCAAAAACATTCATGCGCGAAGATTAAATTTCTGAAGCGCGCGGGGCAAGGCTCGGTTGCGCGGAGAATAAAATTTTGGACTGCGGCGGGAAGCGCAGCGCCACGCCGCTTTCGGAACAGGTCGGTTCACTTGGCCGGCCACGCGAAAGCGCAGTCCATGACGTTGCCGTCACGTCTGGCCTGACAGATGTTTCCGAATGGCTGTCACGGCTTCGTCGGATGATTTGCCCGCCGCTTGAAACGCCGCCGCCGTGCCCGCTGCCCAGCCGGTGGCCAGCGCGGTGCCGATGACGCGCGCAGAAGTCATCGCGCCGGTCTCGGCCGAGAGGCAGCGGCCGGCGACAAACACATTTTCCAGTTCTACCGGACGCAGGCAGTCCAGCGGGATGTCGTAAAAATCGCGCTCGGCAAAATAATTCATCTCCGGTCGAGGCGAAGCCGTCCAGCGTTCCATCGGCCAGCAACCGCGCGCAATTCCCAACGGCGATTTTTGAACTTTCAAAACGGCTTCATCGGCGAGTCGCGCGCGGCCCAAAATTCTGCGCCCGGACCGGACGCCGAGCTGCGGGGCGACGGAATCCAGCCGCGCATTGCGAAACGCGGCGACGTTCTCGACCAGAAAGCGATGCAGCGGCGCGAGCAGGGCGCGCGACTCGCGTTCCCAATCTGTCACCTGCTGCCAGAGTGCGCGGTCGGGATTTGCCGGCAGCAAACTTAACTTGAGCGCGAGCCGGCCGTTCGCGCCGGTGCCGGGCACGAGCGCCAGCCGCTCGCAAATCGCCGGCAGCGTGCCGGCTTCCACCGCGCGGCGCAGTTCGCGGCGGACTTCGAGCAGGCCGCGTTGCGCCAAACCGGGATCAACATTTTCCAAAACGAAAACCAGCGCGGGCGACTGGTCGGTCGCGCCATTTTCCGAATTAGCACCGGCCAGCGCGGCAGCGGTGGCTTCGCCGGTGCTGTCCACGACGGCTTTCGGAATAACTTCAACCGGTTCGTTCCACGCCAGCGCGCGGACGGAAATGATTTTGGAATTTTCCGCGCGGGTGTCTGCAACGGTGGCGTGCAAAACCAGTTGCACGTTTTTGGTTTCGGCGACCTCTGCATCGGCCACGCGCGCAAAATCCGGCGGCAAATATGGCAGCACCCACAGCCCGCGATCCACGCACAGCGGTTTGGTGCCGCCGTCGTGTTGCAATTGGAAAGCGAACTCCTGCGCGAAGCCGTTGCCGACCGGCACAGCTTCCGCACCGGCGGTGTCGCGCAGATACAAACCGCAGATGGTGCCGACTTGTGCGGTGGTGGCGAGGCCGCCGAGAAAGCCGTGGCGCTCCAGCAGGATTGTTTTCGCACCGGCACGTCCAGCCGCCGTCGCCGCAGCGATGCCCGCCGCGCCGCCGCCGATGACGAGCACGTCGCAGTTCAGTTGCGGGGCGGCCATGGATTACTTTTCCTGTTTCCGCGCGTGCCGGCCGTAGCTGCGAAGATGTTTCCACTGCGGCCGCACGTTCAGCGCGACGGTGACTTTCTGCCCGAAGCGCGTCACGAACCGCCGCCAGTCCACCGGCGAAGTCCACGATTCGTCGCGCCGCGCAATGCGGTCGAGCTTCGGCTCCGTGTCCTCGGCCATCGCGGATGAAAGGTAATACGCCGGCGGGAACAAATCCTGGTCCGGCGCGAGCTGCCCGTCGGCGACGGCGGTGGCGGCGAGCGGCGTGTTTTCAAAAACGCGGATGCCGACGACGGCGAAAACGGCGTTGGCCGGCGCGCAGTCCCGCAGGAAATTCTGCGAGTCCTCGACATCCTTCCACGTTTCCGTCGGGCCGCCGAAAAGCATGAAATTGGCGAACGGCAGCTTGGCGTCGTAGGCGGCCTGAAGGGCGATGCGCGTTTCCCTTTGACCGAAGGGCTTGGCCATCGCTTCAAGCATTTTGTCGCTGGCGACGTCGAGGCCGAATTCCACGCCGCTGCAGCCCGCCTCGGCCATTGCGCGCGCCATCTCATCGTCAAAACCAAGCGGATTGCAAAAGGCGTTCCAGCGGACGGGCAGTTTCCGGCGGGCGAGTTCCCGGCACACGGCGAGCGCGTGCTTGGGCGGGTCGTTGAAAACGCTGTCCACGAAAAAGAAGTGCCGGACATTCGCCTGCCGGTAAACTTTTTCCACTTCCTCGACGACGGCTTCCGGCGGGCGCAGCCGGTAGCGCTTGCCCTCGAGCTGCGGGTAGATGCAGTAGTTGCATTTGAACGGGCAGCCGCGCTTGGTCTGCACGCCCACAAAGCCGCCGCCGCGCAGGTAGCGCGAATATTTGCAGAGGTCGTGCGCCGGCGGCGGAAGTTCGCCGAGCCGCGGGATGGCCGTTGACGGCTGGCCGGATTTCTTTTGCGCGGTGATGACGCCGTCGAGGTCGTTGAACGGCAGGTTTTTTTCGATCCGCGAAAGGAGTTCGACAAAGGTGTGTTCGCCTTCGCCGAGAACGCCGGCGTCGGCGTTGAGGCGTTTCATCCAGCCTTCCGGCGAGACCGAAAAACCCGTGCCGCCGAGGATGAACGGGCCGGGGAAATTTTCGCGGACGATTTCCGCGAGTTCCCGCACATCGTCGAAATAGGAACGCGGCTGAAAATACCAGCAGTTGTCGAGGTTGCGGATGCCGAAGGCGACGGCCTGGAAATGGTTTCGGGAAAGTGCCGAGCGCAGCGCCAGCTTGGGCAACCGCGCCGTGTTCATGTCGAGGAACGTCACGTCGTGCCCGGCGGCGCGCGCCGCGCCGGCGACGCACAGCACGCCGATCGGCGCCACGGGATACGGGGATTTTTCGCGGTTGGTGGCGACCAGTAGGATGTTCATTATGATTCCTCCTCCAGCAATGCCTTGCGGACATCGCGTTCCAGGTTTTCCGCCTCGGCGGGTGACACGCAGTCGTCCACCCACGAAATCTGCACGGACAGGCGGCCGCCGAATTTCAAAAAGACCAGCATCAGGCCGGGCGGACGCCACGCGGGCACGAGGTGCGTGACCTCGGAAATTGTTCCGCCGCAAAATTCCTTCATGCCGGCGCACGTCTCGCCGGAGTCGGAGAAGCTGAACGCCGCGAAGTTGCCGCGCGTGGGCTTGCCCAGATGCTTGATGTAAAAACCGAGCGGCAGCGGCTTGAACATCTCCAGCGCGGCCATGCAGGCTTCGGGAAACTTGTCGCGGATCTGGTCGGTCATCTGCCGGCTCAATTCACCGAGGATGTCCGTGATGCGCCCGGCGAACTGCGGCGCGATGCGATAAAACAAAATCGAGAGATGGTTGGAAAAAATCGGGCCGTTCGCGCCGCGCTTCCGCGTGTCGTGCGGGACGGGAATCAGATACGCGCCGTCCCTGTTGCCGCGCTGGCTGGCAACGTTGTGCAGCGCGCGCAGCGACGCCGCGAGATAAAAATGGCTGCGGCGGAAACCGCAGTTGAATTTCTGGCAGCGCGCGTCAATCCGCGCCGTCTCCTCGTCGGTGAAATAAATCACGCGGTAGCGGTTCTGGCACGCGGCGGCGCGCGGGCCGGGCGGCACGAGGCTGAAGAGCGGGTCCGCGCCGGATTCGTTGAGCCATTTCACCGAGCCGCGCGCCTTGCCGACGCTCGCCCACCACTGGCCGAGGGTGGAGTTGATTTGCTTCGGATGGATGAAGCTTTTTACCGCCGCTTCCGCTTTCGCCGGGTCGTCGGCGTTAAGGTGGTTCAGCAGCAGGTCCAGGCCGCGCGCGTCGAGGTGCGTGTGGTTCCACGAAAGAAACACATGGCTGGTGCCGTCCGCGTGGCGAAAAACATCGAAGACCAGCCCCGGCGCGCGCTCCGCGTGGAGTTCGCGCTGCGTCACGATGGGCGGCAGAAACCACGGCTTGTCCGCGTCGCCGGCCTCGGCCTTATGTTCAAAAAGGATTGGCTCCGGATTTTTCGCCAGATTCCAGCGCATCGGAAAAATCGCGGGCAATGGCCGCGACGCCTGCGCCCGCGCCAGCCAGTCCATGATCGGCGAGGCGGCGAGGCGGCGGCGGAGCAGTTCGAGGTCGAAGCCCGCGCCGAGCTTGAGGACGGCGCAGCAGGCGTTGCCGGGCAGGCCGGCCTGGCGCATCCGCAGATCCTGGCCGTGCATGAAATAATCCCCGGCGGCCATCGCGATTTGGCGGGGAAGTTCAGGCATGGCGCGAAATATTTTTACGCCGCCGGCTGGCCGGCTTTTGCCAGCCCGGCAATGCAGTTGGCGAGCGTGGACATGGAGGCGAGGTTGTCGCCGGTCAAATGCGAGTCTGGCACGCGGACGCCGAGCCCGCGTTCGCAGAAGAGCACCAGCTCGACGAGCGCGAACGAGTCAATGCCCGCGTCCGACAGCGGGCTGGTTTCGTCAAACTCCACGCCTTCGGCGACAAAGTTGGTGCGCGCAAACTCGCACAGTTTCGCGGCGATGATTTTCGGGTCCGTTTCTGGGATCATTCGTGTTGGGCGTCAGATTTTTTTGGGTGGATCGCTTTGGGGAAACCGTGCCCGACGGCAAAACCGGCAGTTTTTTGAATCCGCTACGACACCAGATTTGAAGCGCTGACTCGCGTCAAAAATCATTCTGCCAAGTATGGCCGCGCGGTTGGGGGCGTCAAGAATGAAGCCGCGCCATTATCTGCTTGCCCGAAGTGTGGCGGCAGCGGAAAATTTGCCGGATGTCCGACGTTTCCACCGCCACCAATCCGTCCGCCGAGCCGCTCTCAAAAACCAAAGTCATCGTCATCAAAGTCGTGGCCATGACGGTGATCAGCCTGGTGCTGATTTTTGCGCAGGGCTGGGCCGCGCCGCGCTATTATCGGACGGACTATACCGCCGGCTTTTACACGGGATTGCTGGAAGGCGCGCTCATGCCGGCGGCGTTGCCGGGCTTGCTGCGCGGCCAGGACGTGCCGATTTACGCGCCCAACAACGAGGGTCGCCCCTACAAGATCGGCTTCATCCTCGGCCTGAACGGCTGCGGCACGTTTTTCTTCTGGGTCGCCTTCTGGAAGCCCCGTAAACTGCGGCCGGAACGAAGAGTGGAATAATCATCGCCCGCGCGCTGGCTTAGATCCGGTCTGAAAAAGAAGTTTTGGCGCTCCCACTCGTCACTCGTCACCCGTCACCCGTCCTCGGAATTTCCGGGGATTTGAAAATGGGCGATTGGCCATTGAAAATGATGGCTCCCCACCGAATATTCACGCCTTGAACCCCGGAACCAAGTCCCTGGGAGCGCCGGCATCCTGCCGGCGGGTTCCAGAATGGGAATCCAGCCCGCCGGTTGCCGCAGTACCCTTGGTCATTCGCCATTCATCATTCGTCCTCGTTCTCATCCTCGAATCTGGGTTTAAAAAAGCTTTCAGCATTTCAGTTTTCAGCTTTTCAGCATTTGGTCCAGGTTTTGCCATCCTCGTTTTTTCTTTTGCGCCTTCTGCGCCTTTTCGCGGCCAATCATTTTTGTCAGGTTTCAGGTCTCAAGTTTCAAGTTTTCCAGTTTCAGCATGTCAGCATTTCAGTATGTCAGTATGTCGAGGCTCGCAGAATAGCGTGACCGGAATGCGCGCCAGCGTCTTGGACTGCGGCAGCCCCCTGCCGCTTGCCCATCGCCGGCGGATAAACGCCGAGCGGCAGAGCCGCAGTCCAAAACCTCGCGGAAGTTTCGGGCGGACCTTCAATTCCCGGCCACCGTTTTAATTAAACCGCCCTTTTGTCGCACTACAAATGTGAAACTAAACTGCTCGTTGTCATGCTGTCTTGTGAAAAATGTGCGGAAACTTATCTGGCAACTGGTAATACGCCAAAAGCAT
This sequence comes from uncultured Bifidobacteriaceae bacterium, assembly GCA_964444085.1. GTDB lineage: Bacteria > Verrucomicrobiota > Verrucomicrobiia > Limisphaerales > UBA11358 > UBA11358. The sequence goes on from CAYUGC010000013.1 coordinate 26,703, forward strand.
CGTGCCAACAGACAAAGCAAACCAGACAAACAGCTTCATCGTCGCCCATCTGTCCTCATCCCACTCACCTCGAAACATAGAAATCAAATCTGGTGTAAACCAATATCTGATGCACTCCCAAAATCCTGACCAATCGCCGAAGAATGGCTTAAAAAAACAGAAGGCAACAAACACACCCAAACCAACCGATGCAAACACCAAATGCTGATTTGTCTGCGTCGCACGCCAAAAGTCATCAAATGTTGAAGTCGCGACCATAAGCAGCCTAACTAAAAAAACTGAGCCATGCCTTCCTCGCGGCGTGAACCGCGCTTGTCGCGCCGGAGTGACTTGCCGCGCCGTAACGCAGTGAAGGCGGGAACGCAGGCGGAACAACGATCACAGTTCGCGCAGCGAACGATTCATTTTGGGCATCCATATCATGGCGGCGTTGGGGACGCCAACTGCCAGTGCCATCAGGCATTGGCTCCGACGACTAGACGGCATCATCTCGTGAACGCAAAACTTATGTTTGAATCCCATGTGAAATACAACCAGAAAACTGAAAGCGCTCCGCCAACCAAGCCGACCCAATGCTCGCCTCTCGTCCGGTAACAAAAATATGTGTAAAAACCCCAAACCACTGGAACCAAACCCGCAGGAATCGCCTCTGCATGAAAGTGACAACCGCAAATAAACATCGGATAAACCAGAAAACAAGCTACCTGAATCACGGCAGTCCGACGCGCCCAGCGCCGCCATCGGTCCAAAGTGACAACTTCTGCACTCGGTCTCTCTCGAAAAATCACAAACGCCGCCACCAGAATTCCCGCGAGAACAAATAAAAAGATGAAAGGAATCAACTCCGGCCAAGTTGTGGTAAAATCTTGCATGACGCGCGATTCTGCCTAACGAAAATAGCTGAGCCACCGCCGACTCGTGACGTGAACCGCGTCAGCGATCACAGTTCGCGCAGCGAACGTTATATTTGGGGCATCCATATCGTGGCAGCGTTGGCAACGCCAACTGCCAGCGCCAACGGCGGTTGGCTCCGGCAACTGGTTAGGCGTTTCCTTGTTCATTGGAGTATGCATGGTAACCGCAGAATAGAGCAACCGTGGTAAATGCACCAATGACATCGCAAATGAGCTGCGAGGCAGCGTCAATGAGCCAGTGATCGAGTGCTGGGATAAAGGCTGTGGGCAGAATCACGACCGCACAGGGCAAAACAAGAAAAAGGAGAAGGACAAGTCCGAGTCTAAATGTCGGCCAGAAACGGTCTTTGGTGATCTCAAAACTACGTCGCATGGCCTCACTGCCAGAAATGCGCTCTGCTACAACAATACTCTCAATAAAACAGAGGCGCGTGAGAAGATACACTCCTGGAATGATGAGAAGCAGGAAGGCAAAGAGCAAGGCGATGCCGGAAAGAAACCGTGTCCACCACATGCGCCCCCACGCACCAAAACCAGCACCTATGGCGCTGCCAAAGGTAGCTGGCTGTCCAGAACGCGAAGTCAATGCGACGAAGGTAACGCCTGCGGTGGCAATGATACCGACGAAGTTATCGAGAAGCTGGGCAAACCGAATAGACTTTCGGATGTCGTCTGGCCCAAAAACGAAGGCGTCAAGGTAGCTGCTAAGTAACTCACAGGGGAGCCAGACCACAACAACGATTGCGGCGATGACGGCAAATCGCTCGCGGAACAGTCGCCATGCGTCGGAAAGTATTATTGAGATCATTTGGATTAAACTACAAAACGGCTAACAATAAAAACCGAGCCACCGCCGACTCGCAACGTGAACCGCGACAGCGATCACAGTTCGCGCAGCGAACGTTTCCTTTGGGGCCACCAACTCGTGGCAGCGTTGGAAACGCCAACTGCCAGCGCCAACGGTGGTTGGCTCCGGCGAGAGGCTGTGTAAAAACTCATTTTTGAACCATTGAATCCGCCGGCTCATTTTATCAAAGGCTTCCATATCAGAAATTCGATCATTACCGAAATTCTGCGCCGGAGTTTTCACACAGCCTCGCGACTTGTTAGGCGACGTCATAATCTGATATGCCAATCATAAAGTGTAGCTGCAAACGGAGAAAAGCATCTTCTTGGCAAAAACTTTGCACCGCCGTAAAACTGTGGATACGACCACTTCACGCCTAGCAATGATGACTCCATGTAAAACTCTCCTCCAAGCCCTTTCAAGGTTTTGAAAACCCATCTGTCTCCTGTTCGCGTGTATGTTCCGATGTGATCCAGACCGTCTTCTTCAACTATGTAGATCTGTCCACCCTTGAATTCATAATTACAGTCACAGCCCATCTGTAAGTCCTCATAAACACCATCAATGCGAAAAAGAAAAAAGACGTGAACGCCGAAGCAAATAACAAGCAACGCTAAAAACGGCAAAACGATAAATCGCGGCGGCTTCCTAAATCTAGGCCGAGTAAGTCTTAACGTCCGATGCTCGCTCATGGGAGCTGCCTAACGAGAAAATCTGGGCCACCGCCGACTCGCGTCAGCGATCACAGTTCGCGCAGCGATCTTCATATTTGGGGCATCCATATCGTGGCAGCGTTGGGAACGCCAACTGCAAGCGCCAACGGCGATTGGCTCCGGCGACTTGTTAAACCACGACTTCATCTTATCTAAAATACTCTATTGCAATCTTCCAATCATTCGTCGTTCGCTCAAGACGATAACCTGCCTCGCCCCATCTGGCGTGCTTGCCTGCATACCAAACCTCGACCGCGCCGTTTGTCTCGTCTATGGTTTTGATGCGCTCAAATCCTCCGTATCTCTTTGCCACATCCTGCCGAACAATCTCCGTAATCCGCACTACATCGCCTGAAGACAATCTTCCAGTAACCCGCTCTGGCTTATTACAGCCACACACTATCAAGGCAAAAAGACAGACGATGATTACAATTTTCTGCATAGCGCACAAAGTGGCCTAACGTAGAAAGCTGAGCCACCGCCGACTCGTGACGTGAACCGCGATTGCGGAACTTCTGGCACCATCAGGCATTGGCTCCGGCGACTTGTTAGATGTCATGGTGTGTCCTCTGCTTTATCAGACTTTTCATCAAATGATACTGTCGCTCATCAGAAATCCCAATGTGAAAGCGATACACCTCGCCTTTGGTGTCTTGATAAGCGCAAATCTCGCGAACGCCGTATTTCTTGCCAGACTCGTAAAATCCAGATCCAAGCTTATCTGAAAAGCGGACTTCGGCTATGGTGCCATAAATCTCGCGAATAGGAATCGCGACCGTGTAGGGAGTAACGGTGATCGAATTGGTGCTATCCAAGCCGCGAAGAACCACACTCAACGCCAAATCATTTGTGGTCATCGAGGAAATATATCTGGCTAAATCCTCGCTTGTATGAACACGCTCCAAATCAGGAATACCACTAGCTCTCGCCGCATGGCAGACGAGTAATGCCAAACATATAAAGCGTGCGATCATAACATGGCGGTGCGAATGTCGCCTAACGACAAAAGCTGAGCCGCCGCCGACTCGCGGCGTGAACTGCGACAGCGGAACGGCAAGCGCCAACGCCGATTGACTCCGGCGACTTGTTGAACACAACTCACCAATCTGTTCTGTCCTCATAATAGATCTCCGGCGAACTTCCGCTCAACTTCTGATAAAAACGGTGAATCTTGTAAGCTGGATAATATACAACTCGAAACACTGACCCAAATCGCTCACTCGAATAATAAATATATGTGGCATTAACTGACGGACTAATCAACCCAATCTCCCAGCGATAATAATACAACGCCACATAAGCGACAAATATCACAAAGGCGAACACTCGCAGCCATCTAGCTCTAAACAATCTCGACAAACGTTTCATAATCGCGCTGCCGCCTAACGTAGAAAGCTGAGCCACCGCCGACTTGTTAGGCGACTTCATGGTGCTAGTGTAAATCCGATATTATCTGCTGCGAAATGCATCAGCCAAAGACCAAACATGCGAGGAATTAATGACAAAGCGGCTCCAATAAGTGGTAGCGCCGACCGCTCGACAAAAATCGCAACCAGCGCGAAGGGAATCGCGATAAAGCCAGCCAGAAAAGGCAATATACAAATCAATGCAACCCATCCCATCGGGCGGATCGCGCTTCCGGGAGACACAAAGAAGAACTGGAGGCCTGTCAGTAGCACAAAAAGATTGGGAGCCAAACCGATACCGATAGTGATTACAGATAACCGTCTCGATTTCCAAATGTATGTCAATGGCTGTTGCATGTCGCCTAACGAAAAAAACTGAGCCACCGCCGACCTGCAGCGTGAACTGCGATAGAGGAGCTGACAGATCCATCTGCCTTCGCCCTAAGGCTACGGCTTGACGAGACGTCGGTTGGCTCCGGCGAGAGGCTGTGTGAAAACTCATTTTGGAACCATTGAATCCGCCGGCTCATTTTATCAAAGACTTCCATATCGGAAATTCGATCGTTACCGAAATTCTGCGCGGGAGTTTTCACACAACCTCGCTACTTGTTAGGCAGCAGGTTTTTCATAACGGTAAATAGAAGAAATCAAAACAAGGGTAACCCCGCCAGACACTGCACCAGCCGCAATCCAATTCAAAATCAAATCTAACGAATCACCCCAAGGCACGATAATGCTGATAACAGCAACGCCAGCAATAGTGCCGAGAATAAAAGCAAGGCCAAGAATGATCCAAAGCGGCCAACTCCTGAAATAATGCAGGCTGGCAACGCGGCGCATGATAAATGGAGTCGCGACAATTGCAGGAAAGTATGTCGGCCAAAGCGGAACTGTGGCAACGGCAAAAACCGACATCGAAACAGACATCGCAAATATGACCAAAGGATTGGCCGAACCCCCCCAACGCTCTGGATTCCAACAAACCAAAACTAAAACCGCGACAAACGGAGATACTGTCAGCATGGATATAACACTAAACAAAGCTCGATTGTGAGGTGATGGCGTCATGCTGCCTAACGAAAAAGCTGAGCCACCGCCGACTAACGACGTAAGCCGCGACAGCGGAACTGCGATGACCAACGGCGGTTAGGGGCTCCGGCGAGAGGCTGTGCAAAAACTCATTTTTGAACCATTGAATCCGCCGGTTCATTTTATCAAAGGCTTCCATATCGGAAATTCGATCGTTACCGAAATTCTGCGCGGGAGTTTTCACACAGCCTCGCGTCTTGTTAGGCCATATTCGCTTCATGGCAATATATGTCCTCGGTTTGAAAAGGTGCATGTCGGATTCTGGCCCACCGCTCCGATAGTGTAAACGCCGCCGCGTGGACACTCGGGGCGGTGGCGGAGAATGCCGCCAACGCCGTTCGTGCCGTAAAGGTCGGCCTCGGCAGGAATATCTCCAGGCAGTTTAGCATGTGCTTTAGCCCACTGAATCTTCGCGTCTTGAATGACCCGTAGATTAAAGATGCAAGCATTTCGCTGAGCGGCTGGGCGCGCTGGTATCGCACTCGGTATAGCAATCGCCGCCAGAAACAGAAACACCAGTGCAACTGGAACAGCGACAAGTAGCCGTCTCCGGCCGAACCAAATGCCAACAGCTGCCGCAACGAGAACAACTACGGTCAGTGCGACCTGTCCGCGGCGTGGGTCATCGGTGAACCATTCCATAGCGGCCTAACGAAAAAAGCTGAGCCGCCCCCGACTCGCGGCGTGAACCGCGCTTGTCGCGCCGAAGAGACTTGCCGCGCCGTAACGCAGTGAAGGTGGGAACGCAGGCGGAACTGCGATCACAGTTTGCGCAGCAATCTTCATATTTGGCTCATCCATATCGTGGCCGCGTTGGGAACGCCAACGGCCAGCGCCAAAAGGCATTGGCTCCGGCGATTTGTTAGGCATCATGGTCAATCCTGTCCTAAAAATGTGAAATCACCTGTCTTAAAGTCAAGACATCCAGACTGTGATGAGTTGTAAGTAATGCACACATACTTGCTGACGCCTTTGTGAGCCATAACATTTACGATCCACTGGTGCGGCTCGTCAGTCTTATCAACCTCGCTAAGATAAATAATGCGCGGGGCATCCGTTCGGTAGTGCTCAAGATGCGCGTCTAAAAACGGGTCTCTGCTCCAGAGAATCTTGCCTTCCGGGCTGATTGCTGAAACATGACGACCATCGCTCTCAACATAAAATACAATCCCAGAATCAGCGTCTCTGAATGTGTATGGCAGCGAAATCGGTGGTGGTGGGTAGTTAATCTTGCGTGTCCAGTTTGAGCCGGTCACTGTGTTTGAATAGATAACGGAGTCGTGAGCGTGGTCTATGAATGTGACAATCGTATTGGGGGATGGCTCACTATCGGCGGCAATCGTGTAGATGACGAGTGCCAGAAATGTCGAAATTAGTAGCTTCATGTTTTGCAGGTGCGAATGTGGCCTAACGAAAAGAATCTTAGCTACCGCCAACTCGTGACGTGAACCGCGATAGCGGAACGGCCAGCGCCAACGGCTCCGGCGACTTGACCTGTCGGGCTTGATAGGTGTTAGGCTGCTTGGTCATCCTCACTTTATGGGCTTGCCAACAACCAATGTCACCGGCTTGCCGTTCAGCTTGCCAATCTCAACCGGCGTGTCCAATTTGTAATCGCCACTGGTCGCAGAAACTGAAAAATAGGCGCCAAGCGTCGTAGTCACCGGAACCGGATTAACCGCCGTGCCGCCGGTAAAACCAGAGCCGCCGTTAGGCTTCGCTCCAACAAATGTCTGAATATATGCAAAGTCGTCTCCCTGCCGTGTAATCCGCGATGCCGTCAAAGCCACCTGACCATCTCTGGGTGCATCTGTGGGTGAATCTGCCAAAGTAGTCATGCAGTGGGAGAACTCACTAGACAGCGAAATGCTTGCGTTGTGCCGGACGTGGATCTTGAGAAGTGAAACAACAATATCTCGGTCAGTGATAACGCGCTCGACCGTCAGTCGAAAGCTGTCGCTCGGAATCGTAGCCTCGCGGTAACATCCGGCTGAAAGCAAAAAACAACCGGCCAACAACAATATGTATGCTCGAGTGTTCATAAATGCGTAATGCTGCCTAACGAAAAAAGCTGAGCCACCGCCAACTCGTGATGTGAACCACGCTTGTCGCGCCGAAGTGACTTGCCACGCCGTAACGCAGTGAAGGCAGGAACGCAGGCGGAACAGCGATCACAGTTCGCGCAGCGAACGTTATAGTTGGCTCCGGCGACTGGTTAGGCCGCGAATCTAACGTGTGCTGGTGCATCTTCATCATGCTTTCGGTGGTGTGATTGGTATACGTGTAATGTCTTCAAATGAAGCATAACATCCAAGTTTGCCGAAAAGGCTAAACGACAAAGTCGCAATCATCATTGGATCTTCTGGCGTGCCTTCGGGAAGACGATGCGGCAAGAC
>CAYUGC010000014.1:0-32710 GCA_964444085.1 uncultured Bifidobacteriaceae bacterium
TGGTGCACGACCCGGAGCTGATCATTTTGGACGAGCCGACCATCGGCCTCGACCCACAGCAGATCCGTTCCGTCCGCACGTTGATCAAAAGCCTGGCCGGCAAGCACACGGTTTTGATTTCCACGCACATTTTGCCGGAAGTGGAAATGATGTGCGGGCGCGTGCTCATCATGTTCGATGGCCGCGTGCTGGCGTCGGACACGCCGGAGAATTTGCAACGGCGCATGGCCGGCGGCAGCCAGATCATCGCGGAAATCGCCGCGCCGGAAGCCGCGTTGCGCGCGGCCTGGGAACACCTGCCGGAAGTGGAGCAGTTGGACATCGTGGCGACCGACGGGAAATTTTTCCGCTGCGCTCTGACGCCGCGTGACGGCGCGGATTTGCGGGCGACGATTTTTGCGCTGGCGGGGCAGAACGGCTGGGCGTTGCGCGAGCTGACGCGCAGCCGGCATTCGCTGGAGGACATCTACATGCAAGTCACGCGGCCAACCACGGAGGCGGTCGAATGAGCATTTTCTGGGCGCTCCTGCGGCGCGAGCTGGCGTCATTTTTCTTTTCACTGACGGGCTACGTCATCATCGCGGCCATCACGCTGCTGACCGGCTTGAGCTTCGTGGTGCTGATCCACAACCTCGGCACCGACCCGTCACCGATGCCGGTGACGGAGATGTTTTACCGCACCTATTTTTTCTGGCTGATTGTGCTGCTGGCGTCGCCGGTGATCACGATGCGCGTGTTTGCGCTGGAAAAGGCGACGGGAACTTTTGAAACGCTAATGACCACGCCGGTGGGCGACGCGCAGGTGGTGCTGGCAAAATTTTTTGGCGCGCTGATTTTTTATCTCGTCGCGTGGCTGCCGCTGCTGGGGTGCCTGTTCGTCGTGCGGCACTTCACCAACCAGAACGCACTGGACGGCGGGACGGTCGGCGGAATGTTCCTCGGCATTCTCCTCGTCGGCGGGCTTTTTATCTCGCTGGGCTGCTTCGCGTCGTCGCTGTCGCGCAGCCAGATGGCGGCGGCGATGATCGCGTTTGTGCTGGGCGTGAGCCTGTTCGCGCTGGGCTTTCTCGCCGAGGCGCTGCCGGCGTCGGCGCACTGGCAGACGCAGGTGATCTCGTATTTTGCGCTGTTCGAGCAGATGCGCGATTTTGCGCGCGGCGTGGTGGACACGCGCGCGGTGACGTTTTACGCGAGCGCGACGTTCCTGTTTTTGTTCCTGACCTTGCGCGTCGTGGAAAGCCGCCGCTGGAAATAAATGAGCGAAGAAAAAAAATTCCGTTCCAGCTTTTCGCCGGCCAGCCGGTGGGGCATCGGCCTTGACGTGGTGCTGCGCACGGTACTGGTGCTGGCGGTGGTCGTGATGGCGAACTATCTCGGCGCGAAATTTTTCCACCGGTTCTATTTGAGTTCGCAGACGCGCGTGGCGCTGTCGTCCCGCACGCTGAACGTGCTGCACTCGATGACGAACGCGGTGAACGTAACGCTTTACTTCGACCGCAAGGACGAGTTTTATCCGGACATCGTGGCGTTGCTGAACGAATACCGCGCGGCGGACAAGAACATTTCCCTGCACACGGTGGACTATGTCCGCGACGCCGGCGAGGCCGAGCAGGTCAAGGCGCAATACAAGCTGGCGGGCGCGGCGGACAAGGATTTGGTCATCTTCGACTGCGGCGGGCGGGTGAAGATGGTCTCCGGCGACGCGCTCACGCAATACACGCTGGAGCAGTTGCCAAACGAGAAAGAACGCGAGTTTCGCAAGAAGCCGATTTCGTTTTCCGGCGAAAAGATGTTCACCGCCGTGCTGCTGGCGCTCCAGAACCCGGAGCCGCTGCACGCGTATTTCTTGCAGGGCCACGGCGAGCCGTCGCTTGCAGACACAGGCGATTTTGGCTACCTGAACTTCGGCGCGACGCTCCAGCAGAATTACATCGCCGTGAAAAACTTTGAATTCATCGGCGACAGCGCCGTGCCGATGGATTGCCACCTGCTCGTCATCGCCGCGCCGGCGGCGGAGTTCAAGGACATCGAGCTGCAACGCATTGATGAATATCTCGCGCAGGGCGGGCGACTGCTGCTGCTGTTCAACTACGCCTCGCTCAAGCGCGCCACCGGGCTGGAGCCGATTTTGCAGCACTGGGGCGTCAATGTCGTCGCCGACATCGCGCAGGATCCGAACACCATCACCGGCCAGGACATCAAGGTGCGCGCGTTCGGCCAGCATCCGATTGTCAATTCGTTCACCGACTTCGCACTGCACATCGTCTTGCCGCGCCCGGTGGAAAAAATCAATTCGGCCAAGCCACCGGCCAACACGCCCGAAGTGACGGAACTCGCGCGCACCAGCGCCGCCGGCACGCTCGCCCTTGACCGCAGCGCCGCGCCGCGCAGCTATTCGCTCATGGCCGCCATCGAGCAGAAGCCCGTCCCCGGCGTGACCAACCCGCGCGGCAACACGCGCATCGTCGTGGCGGGCGACTCCGTTTTTTTGAGCAACCATTGGATTGAAAGCGCGGCCAACCGCGATTTCCTGAACAGCGCAGCCAACTGGCTGCTCGACCGGCCGCAACTGCTCGAGGGCATCGGCCCGCGACCAGTCACGGAATTCCGCCTGCTGCTGACGAAACAGCAGCAACAGCAACTCCGCTGGCTGCTGATTGGCGCGCTGCCCGGCGGCGTGCTGTTCTTCGGCTGGCTCGTCTGGCTCGTCCGCCGCCAATGAAATCCAAGACCACAGGCATTTGGTTCGTGCTCGCGGCCGCGCTGTTCGCGGGCATCTGGCTTTCGCAAAGATTTCTCCTGCCCGCCGCGCCGGAGGCCGGCAATCTGCTTTCGGGCCTGCACGCCGCCGATCTGACCGGCATTCAGATCAGCCCCGCCGGCGCGCGCGAAATCGAGGCCGTCCGCAGCAACCACGTCTGGCAGTTGCAAAAACCAATCGCCTATCCCGCGCAGGCCGCCGCCATCGCGGCGCTTGCCGACGCGCTGGAAAAACTCGCGCCCGCCACGCGCCTCACGGCCGCCGAGATGCGCGCCCACAAAAATGCCGAGGCGGATTTCGGTTTTGAAAACCCGCAGTTCCGCCTCGAAATTTTCGCCGGCGAACAAAGCTGGCATTTGCTCGTCGGCAACAAAACCGCGCCGGGCGACCAGGTTTTTATCCGCGTCGTCGGCCTCGACGGCGCGTTCGTGACGGACGCGGGCTGGTTGCAATGGCTGCCGCGCGCGGCGGACGAGTGGCGCGACACCGCGCTCGTGGACGCCGCCGGCACGACCGACTGGATCGTTGTCACCAACGGCGCGAAAGTTTTGGAATTCCGCCGCGACCCGACGAACCGCTTGTGGCGCATCGTTCGGCCCTATCCGGCGCGGGCGGACGGCACGCGCATCGCCGCCGCGCTGCAGCAGCTTCAGTCTGGGCACGTCACGCAATTCGTCGCCGACGATCCGCGTGATTTGAGCAGTTACGGTTTGCAGCCGGCGGAACTCGACGTGTGGCTAGGCCACGGCACCAATTTCACCGCCGCCGTCCATGTCGGAAAAAATTCGGCAGATTCATCGTCGCAGTTTTACGCGCGACGCGAGGGCTGGAACGCTGTCGTGACCACCGCCGGCGAAAATTTTGCCGCCTGGCGCGGCGCGGTGAACGATTTTCGCGACCCGCACCTCCTCGCGCTGACCGGGCCGGTGGGGGAGATCGAAGTGCTGGGCGAAAATCACTTCAGCCTGCAACAGCAGGGCGAAAACCGCTGGACGGTGGCCGGCGAGAAATTTCCCGCCGACGCGGAGAACGTGCATAATTTCCTCAAGCTGCTCACCGGCCTGCGCGTCGCGGACTTCGTGAAGGACTTCGCGACCACTTCCGATTTGCAGGGCTTCGGCCTCGCCACGCCGGCGCGGCAAATCATTTTGCGCGGAGCGGCGGGAGACACGAACAACGTTCTGACACAATTGCTGTTCAGCACGACGGACACAAACCGTGTGCTGGTGAAATGCGCCGACGAGGGTTTTGTCTATGCGCTGCGGACGGAGGATTTTGCCCGTCTGCCAGAGGCCGGCTGGGAATTCCGCGACCGCCGCATCTGGAGTTTTTCTGAGACAAACGTCGCACAGGTCACGCTGCGACAAAACGGCAAGGCCCGCACGATGATCCGCACCGGCGACAACAAGTGGTCACTGGGCCCCGGCTCGCAGGGAATCATCAATCCGCCGGCCATCGAAGAAACGCTTCACCGCCTCGGCGATCTCACCGCGACTGGCTGGGTTGGCCACGACGTGACCGCGCCGGAAAAATACGGGCTGAACCCGGACAACCTCGCCCTCACCATCGAGCTGAAGACGGGCGAAAAACAGAGCGTGGATTTCGGCATGGAACTGCCGCGCGGCCAGACGGCGCTGGCGTCGGTGAATTTTGACGGCAGCCGCTGGGTGTTTGTCTTCCCGCCGGTGCTGTATCAATTCGTCGTGACGTATCTCACGATTCCGGCCAACGCCCCGTGATATGCCTGGATTTTGGCGCAAATGCCGCATCGCCTTCCGCTGCGTCCGCTTCGCCGCGTGGCTGGCGGTGCTCGCGGTGCTCGCGGCGTTCCTCTGGTGCAACCGCGTCGGCCTGCCGGATTTTGTAAAATCGAGCCTGGTCGCCACGCTCGCCGGACACGGCGTGAAGCTGGAATTTTCCCGGATGCGCCTGAGCCTCATCCACGGCCTCGTCGCGGAAAACGTCCGTGTCGGCCAGCCGCAAAACGGCGACGGCCCGGACTTCACGGCGCGCGAGGTGCAACTGGACTTGAATTTTTCCGCGCTTCTCCGCCGCCGCTGGCAACTCGACGGCGTGGTTTTGCGCGGCGGCACCTTCACGCTGCCGCTCTCGCCGACGAACGCGCTCACGCTGACCAATCTGCAGACCGACTTGCGGTTCAATGCCGGTGAAACGTGGTCGCTCGACAATTTCCACGCGGATTTTTCCGGCATCAAAATCGGCATCAGCGGCGAGCTGGCGCACGCGCCGGAGATGGCGAACTGGAAACTGTTCGCCAGCAGCCGCAGCCCAAACCCGAGGCAGTCGCAGGCCTCGCTGAAAATGTTTTCTGACGCGCTCCGGCAGTTTCGTTTCCAGGGCCAGCCGCAACTACGCCTCGCGCTGTCCGGCGACGCGCGCGACGTCCATTCCGTCGCCGTGCGCTTGAGCGCCACGGCCGCCGGCGTGAGCGCGCCGTGGTTCGACGCGCAAGATTTTCGCGCCGACGCAACGCTGACCGAACCCGCCGACGCGCCGTCGAACGCCGAGGCCGCGTGGGGCTTTTGGACGAACCTCCAGCCATTCCGTCTCGCGTGGTCGGTGCGGCTGGGTGCGCTGCGCACAACCGCGCTCGACACGGGTGCCGCCAATTTCACCGGCGTCTGGTCCGCGCCGAAACTTTCCGTGACGACACTGACGGCACAGGTTGGCGGCGGAAAAATCGCGACCAGCGCCGAACTCGACGTACCGACGCGCACCGTCACGTTCACGAACAACGCAAACTTTGACCCGCACGTTTTAGCGACGCTGCTGCCGGATAAAGTGCGCGCGGAACTGGCGCGCGTTATCTGCCGGCAACCGCCGCATCTAAACGCCGGCGGTTCGCTGGTGCTGCCGCCGTGGGAGAGCCCGGCGGAAAAATGGCCGGACGCCATCAAGTCCTCGCTGGATCTGACGGGCGCGCTGGACGGTGCCAATTGGGAATTTCGTGGTGCATCGGTGGACGCGGTGCGCGCGCACTTTTCGTTCGCTGGCCTGATGTTGACCGTGCCGGACTTCATGGTGGTGCAGGGCAGAACGCGGCTGACATTGAGCGGACAGGAAAGCGAGGCGACGAAAAATTTCCGCTGCCGCCTCGGCGGCCGGTTCGACGCGACGAGCGTGCGCCCGTTCCTGACGGACAGCAACGCGGTGAACGGGTTTGCGTGCCTGACGTTCCAAGAGCCGCTGTCGCTGTCATTGGAAGTGGCGGGCAACCTGCGGACGCCGGAGAGTTTGAGCGTCACCGGCCAGCTCGCGGTGGCCAATTTTGCGCTGCGCGGCCAGACGATTGACCGGCTGACGGCCAGCCTGGCCTACTCGAATTTGACGGCGGAATTTTTCCAACCGACGCTTTCCCGCGCGGGCGGCGCGCAAATTCTCTCGGCGGAAAAACTCACACTGGATCTCGCGGGGCTGAAAATATTCCTGACCAACGGCGCGGGCCACATCGAGCCGATGGTGGTCGGCCACGCCATCGGCCCGCAAACCGAGGCGGCGATGAGGCCGTATGAATTTCTCGCCGTCCCGGAGGCACGCGTGAACGGCTGGATTCCACTGCGCCACCGGCCCGACGGCGAAATCCTGACGGACGACGCGGATTTGCGCGTGGACGTGGTGGGCACCGCGCCGTTCCGCTGGCGGAAGTTCCAGACGCCAGCCATCACCGGCACGATTCTCTGGCGGAAAAATTTTCTGGTCATCACGAACGCGATCAGCGAGTGCTACGGCGGCGAGGCACGCGGCTGGGGGAATTTCAACGTGTCGCCGGACATCAAGGGTACGGACTTTGAATTTTTCCTGGCCGGCACCAATGTGGATTTGCACCGCATGGGCCTCGCGTTGTGGTCGCCGACGAACGAGCTGGGCGGTTCGCTGGCCGGCGTCATGGCGGTGACGCGCGCGAATTCCGATGACTGGCGGACGTGGAACGGCATCGCCCTGGCCGAACTGCGCAACGGTCAGCTTTGGAACGTCCCGGTTTTTGGCCTCGTCTCGCGCGGCGTGAACACCGTGATGCCGGGCCTTGGCAACAGCCGCGCGACGGACGCCGCCGGCGGCTTCCTCATGACTAACGGCGTGATATTCACCGACACGCTGGCCATCCACACCGCGACGATGCTGGTGAACTACACCGGCACGGTGGACTTGGACGAAAATGTCAACGCCCGCGCCACGGCGCAACTGCTGCGCAACACGCCGATGATCGGCTCGGTCTTGAGCCTGGTGTTTACGCCGGTGAGCAAGATTTTTGAGTGCCGCGTTTCGGGCAAACTGGAAGACCCGAAAGTTGCGCCGGTGTATTTCCTTCCGAAAGTGCTGCTCGCGCCGCTGCATCCGATCCGCAGCGTGGAAGAATTGTTCGCCCCGTCCGCCGCCGAGCCGGCCAAGTGACCCGCCGCTTCAGAGGTGAAACCAGTTGTATTCGCTGGCAAAAACCGGCCAAGCCACCGTGATTTCCGACGTAAGCAGGAATGCCAGCAGCGCGGCTAGCACCAGATATCTTACACGCTCCCGGCAGCCGGCCAGCAGCCGGTCCAGCCCGCACGCGAACACAATCAGGAACGGAACCAGCAGCCCCAGCATCAGCCGGCCGGAGACGAAAAACGGATGCGCGCGCGACGGATAAAAACAGTCCTGAAAATCATATTTCACCGACAACAGCGCGAAGAAGGCGAGTGAGGCCGCGAGGCACGCAAGGCCAAACCACAGCGCCGTGAGCTGGGACGCGGTGAACGACGGTGACGGGCGCAGCAGCTTGGCCAGGACAAAGGTCAGCACGCCCAGTGAAAGAATGACCATGGCCAGCTCCGCCCCGCCCGCCGTCAGCGGCTGGCGATGCCACATCTGTTCGCCAAACCAAAACGAGGCGAGGTTGCCCTTCAGAAAATACCAGAATCCCGGCGCCGAAAAAAACGGGTGATGGAACCACGCCGCGAACGGCTGCCCCGTCCAGTTGAGGAAGTGGATTTTTTGCGCCGTGCCGGTAAAGTCGCCAAACCAAACCTTGCACCACGCCAGCCACGCGGCCATCGGCAGGCCGGCGCACGCAGTCAGCACCGCGAAGGCCGGCAGGGCGGCGCGCAATTTACCACCACGCCACAGCCGGAACATTTTCAGCACCAGAAAAAGGCCGGCCAGCGCCAGCAGCGGCAGGTTGGAAATCTTGGTCAGAAACGCGGCGGCCAGCGCCAGCCCCATGCCGGCGGCGAGCCGTGCCGACGGAATTTCCACATTGAAAAATTCCACCAGCAGCACAAACGCCGCGCCAAACGCGAGCGGCGACATCACGTCGTTGTTGATGGCGTAAAAGATGGACTGCGGAAAAAAGGCGACGAGCGCCGGCACGGCCACTTGGACGAAACGGTTTTCCGGGAAAAGGTTCCGCGCCGCCCCGCCGGCCAGCCAGACCAGCGCCGCGAGCAACGCAATGTTCAGCAGCCGGAGCCACAGCAGCCGGTCGCCGTCGGACAAGTGCAGCCATTGGCCGACGCGCCACCAGCCGCCGGCCAGCGCGTAATACAGCGGCGGCTGTGCTACCTCGTAATTGATGACGGTCTCGCGCCAGAATTTTTCGCGCGGGGCCAGCCGGATTTCCGCGTCCTTTTCCGGCAACTGCCACGGTGGCGGCGCGAAATGTCCGTGTGGCTGCGATTCCGGAGTCATCAGGTATTCGGACGTGCTGAACCAGACGATGTAGGGCAGGGCGGCGGCGCTGGTGTGCGGCATTGTCCGCGGCGGCGCGGCCTGCGCGTAGTGCATCACCAAGTCGAAGTGCGCCTGTTCATCCACGACGCCGAAAAACGGGAAGGCGGCAGAAAAAACGAAGACGCGCAGTGCCGCGACAAAGCACAGCAACAGAATAATTTTGCGCTGGCTGGCCTCGGTCTGGTCGGCGGGCAATTTCACTGGCCAGAAGGTTAGTTTGTCACGCGCCAAGCTCAAAGAAATTCCCAATGCGAAAACATCGCCGCCTGACCGGCGTAACGACCGCGCTCGTCGAGCAGGTTCCAAACCGTCGCCTGCGCGATGCGGAAACGGCGACCGGTTTTGGAAACGCGAATGCCGGAATAATCGTCAATGAAACCATTCGCCGTCACCGCCGCGAGCAGCCGGGCGCGTTCTTCGCGGTTGGGCGCCTCGGCGGTCAGGCGCGACGGCGTGCGCGTGAGTTCGACCCATGGCATTTCCCAGAGCGCCAGCGCGGCAGCGTTGCCGTAATTCAAAACCGGGTCGGCTTCCGTGCCGTGCGAGACGAGGACGAACGGCGCTTCAAAAACATTTTTTGCCAGACCGAGCGGATTGAAAAGTCCCGGCAGCAACGCGCGGCCGGTCCAATGATCCAGGCTGCGCGCGATAAGCTGCGTCTGCACGATGACCGATGGTTGTTGCCAGATGGATTCCATTTCAAAATCAAATCGCCAACCGCAGCGTTTGCGCCAGTTCGCCCGGCGTGAGCACGATGGGATTTGCCTTCATGCTGCTGGCGTTGGCGGCTTTCGCGCAAATGCCTGCGACGTGTTCCTCGCGAATGCCGTAAGCGCCGAGCTTCGGCACCGGAAAATCAGCGACCAGTTTTTGCACCCATTCCACGCCGGCGGCGGCGGTGGCCTGTGAATCGCCGGTGAGCAGTGCGGCAACTTTTTGGTAGCGCGCCAAAGCCTGATTTTGCGGCTCGCGCTCGCACAATGCGCGGAGGTTTGCGGCCATGACGGGCGGCAGCAGCGCAGCACAAACCGCCCCATGCGGCGCGGGAAACATTCCGCCAATCGGTCCGGCAAAACCGTGCACCGCCCCTAGCCCGGCGTTTGCCAGTGCGAGCCCGCCGAACAAACCGGCCAGCGCCATGTCTTCGCGGACGGATTTATTTTGTCCGTTGAAAACCGCCTCGCGCAGTGCGCGCGCAGCACGGAAAATTCCCTGCTCACAAAAACCATCGGTCATTGGATTGGCGTGAAGGCAAACATACGGCTCGATAAGTTGCGTCAGCGCGTCGAGGCCGGTGCTGGCGGTGAGCGCGGGCGGCAAATCGCGGGTCAGTTCAGGATCAATCACCGCAGCCGTCGGCAACATCAGCGGGCTGCGCAAACTGACTTTGACTTTGTGTTCCGGCGAGGCGAGCACGGCGTTGCGCGTGACTTCCGCGCCGGTGCCGGCGGTGGTGGGAATGGCGATGAACGGCGCGCTCCGTTTCGTCAGCGCCTTGCCGCGCCCAATGATTTCAAGGTAATCCAGCACTCCGCCTTCGTTCGTCATCATCGCGGCGATGGCTTTGCCGGCGTCCATCACGCTGCCGCCGCCGAGGGCGATGACGAAATCGCAACTCTCCTTTTTGGCGACCGCCACGCCGTTTTCGACCGTGGTAATTTCCGGCTCGCCGGCAACAGCGAAAGTTGCTGCACCGATGCCGCTGGCGGAAAGGTTCGCCAGCAATTTTTCCGCGCGCGTCGGATTTTTGCCGGTGACGATGAGTGCGCGGCGGCCAAGGTTATTTACGTTGGCGCAGATTTGGGCGACGGCACCCGCACCGAAGACGATGCGCGTGACGGTGGCGAATTCAAAGTTCATGCTCACCAGTTTTGATCGTCGGGAAAGACATTGTTGAACTTCACACTCGTGCGCGGCTCGGCCATCATCACGGCTACGGTGTCGCGCCAGACCGGATAGTGTTTGGTTTCCTTGTGCGCGGCGGCGGCAGCGGCATCGCGATAGACTTCGACGAGCACGAATTTCGTCGCGTCATCGGCCTGCTGCACAACATCGAAGCGCGCGACGCCGGGTTCCTGCACGCTGGCACAGGCGTTGGCGAGCGTGGCGGTCTTGAAGGCTTCGAGACATTCCGGCTTCACCCGGACGTGAACATGGACGATTAACATGGCCGAGAAATAGGCCAAATCCGGCCGAAGCTCAAGCGCGGGTTGCATTTGGGGGCTGGCCAAGAATTTTTTCCGGTGTAAGCTGCCGCCAGAAATACTTAAAACCTATGGCTCCAAAAATTCAAATTTCCGACGATTTGAAAAAGGATTTACCGCAAAACAAGTGGGGCAAAATCCTCGGCGCAACACCCATCGTGATGACGGTGATCGCCACCATGCTCGCCGGCCTCGCGTCCAGCGAGATGACCAAGGCGCAATACGATCGCGCCTCGGCCGCGCAGCTCCAGTCCAAAGCCGGCGACCAGTGGAGTTATTACCAGGCTAAAAAACTGCGCAGCTCCGTGGCGCACAATACGCTGGATTTGCTCGTCGCGACGAGCGAGGTGAATCCGCTGACGGCGGACGTTTTGCCCGGCGCGGATGCGGCGACCGTTGACGCGCTGGTGAAAAACAAGATTCCTACCGCCACGCCGGCAAAATTCGACGACAGCGTGAACACCGCGCTCGCCGTGGTAACCAGCTCCAAGCCGGAAAGTGAAGTGACGGCGCTGCTTGCAAAAATCAAAGACAAGACGCTCGATGAATCGCTCATGGCCGCCAAGGACGCCGCCGGCGCTTTTGACGACGCCACCAAAGCCATCAACAAAACCGCAGACAAGCTGGACGAAACACTGATGCCCGGTGACAAAAGCGTGTTCCGCAATTTCAGCGCGGCGCGGATGCGCTACTCGGCGGAGCGCTACGACGCCGAGGCGAGATTGAACCAAGCCATCGGCGGCATCTATGAATTGCAGGTGCGCAAAGGCAACATCTCCGCCGAGCATCACCATCAGCGCAGCGCCAAGTTTTTCTTCGGCATGTTGGCAGCGCAGTTGGGCGTGATCGTCTCGACGTTTGCCATCGCGGCGCGGCAGAAGAGCTTGCTATGGTCGCTCGCCGCCGCCGCTGGCATGGTAGCCGTTTCCTTCTCGCTTTACGTTTACTTGCGCGTTTGAGCGACGCGCCAAAAAGAAGGCGGGAACCGTACTTGGTTCCCGCCATTTGACTTTCGCCCTGATTACTCGCTGACCGTGATCGCCTTCGGTTTGGATTCCTCAGCCTTGGGCAGCGTGACGGTCAGGATGCCGTCCTTGTATTGCGCCTTCACCTTCTCACCGGCGACGGCGGCCGGCAACGTCAGCGCCCGGGTAAATTTTCCATAGAACCGCTCCTGCCGATGCACTTCCGTGCCTTCGGTGACTTTTTCTTCCTTGCGTTCGCCGGTGATGACGAGCGCGCCATCTTGCAGCGAGACTTCGATATCCTCGCGTTTCATGCCGGGCAGTTCCACGCGAACGCTGAAGCTTTCCTTGTCCTCATGCACGTCCAATGCCGGAGCCCAGCCGGTCATCGGGGCTTCAAACAAACGATCCAGTTCATCCTGCAAACTGGTCAGCCGGCCGAACGTCGGCCAAGCCAGAGAAGGACGTTGATATGGCATCAATTTCATAATTTGTTCCTTTTGTTAAATGGTTAATTTGTTCTACACCCCACTTAAAGCTTGTGCGATGCCAACGTCGCCAACCGCGTAAAAGCCAATAGAATCAGCAGTTTCTGAAGAACACGTTTTTGGAAGAACCAGCCGACTGGAAAATTATGGCACAACGAATTGTGCCAACCGGCATCACGCTTGGCACGGCTGGCACAAATGCGGAAAGAAAAACTATCGGCGGAACATCCCCGGCATCGCGCCGCCCATCTTGCCCATCATCTTGGACATTTTGCCCATCTTTTTCATCATCGTCTGCATCTGGAAAAATTTGTTGAGCATCGTGTTCAGCTCCGTCACGGTCACGCCGCTGCCCGTCGCGATGCGGCGACGGCGGCTGGCGTTGAGGATGACGGGATTCAGCCGCTCTTTTTTCGTCATCGCGCAAACCATGCCTTCCATGCGCTTGAATTCCTTTTCCTGCTTGCCGATGTCCATCTGCTTGAGCGCGTCGCCGCCGCCGGGCAGCATCTTCATGATGTTTTCGAGCGAGCCAAGTTTTTTCATCGCGCGCAACTGCTCCAGAAAATCTTCGAGCGAAAACTCGCCCTTGCGCATTTTTTCTTCCATGCGCTTGGCGTCCTCCTCGTTCACCGCTTCAGCGGCTTTTTCAACGAGGCTCACCACGTCGCCCATGCCAAGAATCCGCGACGCCATGCGTTCGGGATGAAATGGCTCAAACTCGTCCAACTTTTCGCCGACGCCCGCGAACTTGATCGGCTTGCCGGTGACGCTCTTCATGCTCAAGGCCGCACCGCCGCGCGCATCGCCATCGAGCTTGGTGAGAATGGAACCGGTGATGTTCAGCGCCTGGTCAAAATGCGTGGCGACATTCACGGCTTCCTGGCCGGTGGCGGCGTCCAGCACGAGCAGAATTTCCTGCGGCTTCACGAGGTCGCGCAATCGCACGAGTTCCTGCACCAGCGGCTCGTCAATCTGCAAACGCCCGGCGGTATCGAAAATCAGGACGTTGCAGTTATTGGCATTGGCAAACGTCAGCGCCTCGCGCGCGATTTTCAGAACATCCGTCTCGCCGCGCTTGAGGAACACCGGCACTTCCACCTGTTTGCCGAGCGTTTCGAGCTGGTCCATCGCCGCCGGTCGGTAAACATCCGCCGCCACGAGCAGCGGCGCGCGGCCCTGCTTCTTGAGCAGCCGCGCCAGTTTGCCGGCGGACGTGGTTTTGCCCGCGCCGTGCAAACCGACCAGCATCAGGCAACTCGGATTACCCGAAAGATTCAGCGCGGCGTTTTGCGAGCCGAGCAAGGCGGTGAGTTCGTCGCTGACAAACTTGATGATTTGCTGACCGGGCTGGACGCTGGCGACGACCTCCGCGCCAAGCGATTTAACTTTGACGCGCTCGATGAAATCGCGCGCCACCTTGAAATTCACATCGGCTTCCAGCAGCGCCATCCGCACCTCGCGCAGGGCTTCGCCGACGTTGCTCTCGGAAATTTTCCCGAGACCGCGCAGGTTTTTGAAGGCGTTCTGGAGCTTGCTGCTTAACGAATCGAACATCGGAACAGATTAGCCGTTCAAAGTTCAGAGTTCAAAGTTTCTCTCACACGCCCAAGGCTTAACCCCGAACGCTGAACTTTGAACTTGAGCGCGGCGGCACAGTCTGGCTTAATCTGTGTCCGTTTAGTGGTAGGTTATCCAAGTGGCTAAAGGGTGCAGACTGTAAATCTGTCGGCTAACGCCTTCGATGGTTCGAATCCATCACCTACCACCACTCATTAATAAGCCCAATGGAATCAATGGTTCCGTTGGGTTTTTGTTTTTCAACGCTTTCAAATGCATAACGGTTTCGCATAACAAACACAACCGTATTTGCCGCATTAGGGATATTTGAGGATGTTGAAATTATCGAGTTGGAGTCTTTTGAGTGGGCCCGATTTTAACAGCAACGCCACTTGCTCCGTCTGTTTCTCTGGCTTTTTTTGATCGCCCTTGACCACCTTGACATCACGCAAAGCAGGACGACGTTGCTTTGGCTGGTGTGAGCGTGAGTGCAGTTGACGGTTTCTAGACGGCGCGAAACCCGTGAGACCGTCGTAGTGAAAGAACAGAAAGAGAAAGTCAGTGGTAGATACGCCCACACCAGTCATTCTCTTTTCAGTTGGTTTTCTTGTGCAAGTTGAAAGCGTTCAATATGCAGTTGTCGATTGCTCAACCAGTTTGCTAGCGTCAGATCCACCATGAACACACCAGACCAACTGCAATTTATTTTCGGTCGGCGCAGCATCCGGGTTTACAAGCCTGGCAAAGTCAGCGAATCCACCATCACAAAGCTGCTGCAAGCCGCCATGGCGGCTCCTTCAGCCGTCTCCAAGGATCCCTGGCGTTTTGTGGTCGCCCAAAAGCCGGAAACCCTGTCCAAACTCGCCAACGTTCTGGCCAACGGCAGCATGCTCAATACGGCATCCCTGTGCATCACCGTGTGTGCTGATCTGGAGGCAGCCCACGACCAACAGCTGAGCTACGCTTTGCAGGACTGTTCAGCGGCGACGGAAAACGTGCTGCTGGCGGTGCATGCCCTTGGATTGGGAGCCTGCTGGTTGGGCATTCATCCACGGGAAGATAAAATCAGGAACGTGAAGGAGATTTTAGGACTGCCAGATCAGGTGATGCCCGTGTCGTGCATTTCAATTGGGTATCCCGGCGAGGTGAAGGAGTCGCGCACCCGATTCAATCCGGAATCTGTTCACTGGGAAAAGTGGTGATGCCTGTTGATATTTGGCCAGATGTTTCGGGTCATTTTCCATCTCGATATGGACGCCTTCTACGCTTCAGTGGAACAGCGGGATGATCCGAATTTGCGCGGTAAACCAGTGATCGTGGGCTCGCCTCCAACTCAACGGGGTGTGGTGTGTGCCGCTAGCTACGAAGCCAGGAAATTTGGTGTTCGTTCAGCCTTGCCCAGTTCAACGGCTGCGAGGCTGTGTCCCAAAGGCATCTTCGTTCGTCCCAGGATGGATGCCTACCGCGAAGAGTCTCATCAGATCATGGAAATCATCGCCCGCACCGGAGCCGTTGTGGAGCAGATGTCCGTGGATGAAGCATATCTCGACATGTCTGCAATTTGCCAAGCTGAAACGATGGCTGCTTCACTGGAAAAGGCCCAGACACTGGCCACGGCATTGAAGCAGCGGATTAAAGCTGAACGGCATTTGACCGCTACCATCGGCATCGCGTCCAACAAACTCCTGGCCAAGATTGCCAGTGACCATCAAAAGCCGGATGGATTGACGGTGATTACAGATGCTGAAAAGGTGCAGTTTTTAAGACCATTGCCAGTCCGAACACTTTATGGTGTGGGCAAGGTCACGGAACAGGTTTTGATCAAGGCGGGTATCAGCACGATTGGAGATTTGCAAGATTACCCGGGCGATTTGAGGGCACTGGTTGGTTCATTTGGCCCGACACTGAAACAATTTGCGTTTGGTGAAGATGACCGGCCTTTGGAGTTGGGGGATGAAATCAAGAGCATCAGTGGCGAGGAAACATTTCTGCAAGACACGGATGATCGGAAGATTTTAAGTCGTTGCCTAAAAGAACAGGCGGCGGATATTGAGAAGCGGCTCAAGCACCGGCAATTGGCAGCGCACACCGTTCAAGTCAAAGTGCGTTACAGCGATTTCACTACGCTTACCCGGCAAATCTCAATGGAAGAACCGATTGCCGACGTTAACGAAATATATCGGCTAGCCTGTTTTCTTTTAGGCAGGGAAAAGCTGGTGCATCGGCCTCTGCGTTTGCTTGGGCTGGGAGTCAGCAATTTAAGGGAGCCTACGGCCCAACAGTTGGCGTTGTTTTGAATTTGGCGGGAAACACACGGCACTCATTCAATGCCAGGGTTGGACCAAAATACCAGCTCACGTCACATTCAAATCGCCAAAGCGTAAGCAGCTTCTTTTACATCCGAGATCAATATTTTCCCATCACCCATTGTGCCGGTCTTGGCAGACTGGATGATGACTTTGACTGCCTGATCCAAGATTTGATCCTCCACGACCAGATCGATTCTGACCATCGGCAGGTAATTTACGGTGTATTCCTTGCCACGGTAGATTTCGTTATGCTGATTCTGCCGACCAAATCCCCTCACTTCACAAACGGTCATCTCATCAATACCGATATTTTCCAAGGCACCTTGGACTTCATTCAATTTGGAAAGTTGGATGATGGCTTCGACTTTTTTCATTTCTTCAACATCCAGCAACGACAATGCCAAGCGAGTGCACCCTCAGCGAAAACATCAGATAACCGGTGATATTATTAGGTTTTCTGCGCATTAAGAATTGATTTGATTGTATAGAACCTCCCTATCGCCGCTGTTTCTTTTTACCCAGCCAATGAGGTTTTCGCCAACTTCACAAATTCTGAAAACCATGAGACTGCTGCGAGTTCGGAGTGGAAAGCGAATGGCAAAATCAGTGGAGCGTGAGATTCATAACCGGCGTATCCGTTGACTAAAGCAGTGTCTCACCCATTTGAATTATGAAAGCCATCGCCATCAATGGAAGCCCGCGAAAAGGCGGCAATACCGAAATCCTGTTGAAACAAGTTTTGGCCCCTCTCAAAGAAGCTGGTTGGGAGACTGAATTCATCCAGCTAGGCGGGAAACCGATTCGAGGTTGCCAGGCTTGCTACAACTGTTTCAAAAAGAAGAATTCCCGTTGTAGTCAGAAGGATGATTTCTTCAATCAGTGCATGGAGAAGATGATTGAAGCGGACGCCATCATTCTCGGTTCACCCACCTACTTCACCGACGTCAGCGCAGAGATGAAGGCTTTGCTAGACCGGTCTGGTTTGGTGGCTGTGGCTAATGGAGGATTGTTTCGGGGGAAAATCGGCGCGTCCGTGGTGGCTGTCAGGCGAGGCGGTGGAACTCACGCATTCGACACGATGAACCACATGTTCCTCATGTCCGGGGTCATTGTTCCGGGATCAACGTATTGGAACCTGGGTTTCGGTCGGGACAAGGGTGAGGTGAGCAATGACGATGAGGCTTCACGCAATATGAAAGATCTTGGGCAAACCATTGCTTGGCTAGGTAAAGCAATCCATGAACATGCCAGCAGCCGCCCCGCAGCCGTTGTTCGCAAATGACAAATACCGTCCAACTGTCCATGACCTCGCCGGGATTATATACTTTGCAAATGCAACAGCGGGGAGCATCCGCTGGCCTGAAACGCCGCATTTTCTGGTTTGATTGACTAGACCCAAATTGAAACACTTCAAAACACGTTTCAAAAATATGAAAAACCAGAATTAGGCATTGAGCATTGTGTAGGGCTGGGTCGGATTTTGAATACTTGCTGCTCAACGAAACCCGATTCATATTTGCCCCCATGCAATTTAGCGATTTCTTCAACGTAGGCGGTGATTTGATGGATACGGTAAAGATCGTTTTTTTCAGGATGTTGCCGAAGGGTGCGCAAATCCAAAAAGTCATGGCGGAACTCAACAGCGGCATCTTGAAAAAATATGGGAAGACGACTAGGCTGGAAATTGACAAAGAAAACAAGACCATCAGTGTAGATCTGGAATTGAAGGGAGAAAAAGATAGCGTTCAGATCAGGCTTTCTGGCTATCGTCTTTTGCAGGAAGATGGTAAAAATCCAGTGTTCGAGCCAGGCAAAATTGAGGTGTCGCGGGAATGGCTAGATACGTTGCTAAAAACTCTGGTCAAAAAGAACGTTATCCCGGAACGAGTGGAAATCAAAAACCAACTGCATCAAATCGTGGTGAAATCCCTTCTCTAATCCCCAGTCGTGAAAAAACTGCCGCTCCAAGACCAACGCCACCTCGATGCTGCTGAAGGCTGGCTTGGTCTGGGTAATTTTCTAGCCGCCAACGAAGAACTGGAACAGATCAGTCCTGGGTTGAGGGCGCATCCGCAAGTTCTTGAACTGCGCTACCAGATTTATTCGCAAGTCGGGAAATGGGATCTGGCGGCGGAAGTGGCGAAGGAGATGAGCGAGATGCTGCCTGACAATCCGTGGGGACATTTTCATTTGGCCTACGCTTTGCATGAATTGAAAAAAACACAGGAGGCATACGACTGTTTGATCCCAGTGATTGAAAGATTTCCGAACGAATGGCTGATGCTGTTCAACCTCGCGTGCTATTCCTGTCAGCTCGGAAAAATGAAGGAGGCGATGCAGTGCTTGGAAAAGGCGGGTGATCTGGCTAGCAAAAAAGACATTCGATTGATGGCTTTGGATGACGCAGACCTTGAACCATTGTGGACGAAGATTGGGGAGATTTGATTTTCTTGCCGCCCTAACGCCATAATGAGGCTTTGTTGAATAGATATGACCACGCCTGAAGTCATCGGTTTGACGGCTGCCGCTTTAGGCGGTGGAGCCATCAATGCCGTCGCCGGTGGCGGCACGCTCCTCACGTTTCCCACCCTCCTGTTTTTCGGAACCCCACCCATCGTGGCCAATGCCACCAGCACTTTGGCCTTGGTTGTCGGCACTTCCGGCAGCATGTTTGGATATCGACGGCATCTGAAGCCAGTGGCATTTTGGCTGCGTTATTTTCTGCCGGTGAGTTTGCTAGGTGGATTGATTGGCAGCGTGCTCTTGACCCACACCAGCAATCAGAGTTTTGCGAGGTTGGTGCCGTTTCTCATCCTCTTCGCCACCGTGCTGTTTTTATTGCAAGGGATATTTCGAAAACTGGTTGGCTTCCAAATGGAGAATGGCTCCCGGGCCGGAGGGTGGAAGCTAGGCCTGGCCATTGTCTTCCAATTTTTTGTTGCCATCTACGGTGGTTACTTTGGTGCCGGCATCGGGATATTGATGCTGGCAACCTTGGGATTTATCGGCCTGCACAATATTCATGAGATGAATGTGCTGAAGACGACCCTGGGTTCACTGATCAATCTGGTGGCTGCTCTGTGGTTCGTATGGGCGGGCTTGATTGATTGGCCTCGGATGCTGGTAATGAGTGTCGGGGCCGTGACTGGTTATTTTCTGGGGTCGCACTTCTCCCAAAAGATTCCACAAACTACCGTTCGCCGCATCATCACCGTGATTGGATTGTTGCTGAGCGTCATCACCTTCTACCAACAATTTGCAAAGTAATGCCTGCCGTAGCCCCAGCCAAGAAGACGAGGCCGTTCATTGCTCCCATAGCTAAACTGCCAGTGCCAATGGGGTTGAGTTCTGGCGATTTGTTAGGCATCATGTTTCCAACATATCTCAACTCGACCTCCAGTAAATCTCCCGCTCCCGGACTCGCCAACAACCGTGGCATCAATAAGCCGGATATCCCAGCCACATTCCTCCCGCATTGATTGAAATCAGTGCCGGGTCGGTCGCGCCCTGAGTGGCACAATTAATCCGCGAAAATCCTCGCGCAGTGGTGCGCCGGAACAATGCCGGCGGAACATTTCTTGCGGTTCATTTGCCCGCCTGCAACTGGCGGCACGCGGCCTCCAGCCATTCGTTCGCGGGGCGCGCGTAGGGCCGGAAGGTTTCCGTGTAGCCTTCACGATCGTGGTAAAACAGCGCGCGGTGCAGGCCGAGCGTGGCGGCGTCCGGCGTGTCAATCAGGCTCGCGGAATCGCTCGCGCTCATCTGGAACAGGACGCGCAGCTCGAATTCGCCGAGCGCCTTGCGCCCGATGAAACGCCCGATGTTGTTGTAGGTGTCGCAGGTCGCGATGACGTGGATGCCGCGCGCCGGGCCATCGTTGATGAGGCTGGCGAAGGTGGTGGCGGGATTCGCCGCGCCGTCGCCGCCGCTGGAGAAACTGAAGTCGTCCTCGGCGCGCAGCCGCTTGAAGTTCTGCAAACCGTGGATGAACAAAAAGGTTTCCGGCGCGGGCGCGGCTTCGTCGTTAATGCGCTGCTTCAAATCGGCGGCGAGCTGCGCCATGATTTCTTCGAGGCTGTCTTTTTGCAGCGTCACAACTTCATGCGGTATGGCGCGGATGACGGATTCCAAGAATTCGCGCTGCGGAAATCCCGGCGGCGTGCTGTCCAGCACCACGAACCGTGCGCCGCCTTTCGGGAACTGCGCCGCCAGCGCGATGAGTGACACCGCCAGCATCGTCGTCGTGCGCTCCTCGCCCTGCCCCGCCACAAGCAGGTTGCTGCCGCTGTGCCGGTGAAACACCGCCTCGGTCGGGCCTTTGATGGCGTTCGGCGCGCCCAGCCAGACGCGCGTCGCGGAATTTTTTGGCGCGTTCCCGGCGAGCGCGGAATTCAGCAGCAAGTTTTCCCGCACGTCCGCCGGCGCGTTGCCTTCGAAGACGAACGGCACGGAATTAATTTTCCCTGCCGCATCGGCCCGCGCGCGGATTTTAACGAGATAATCGTCGCGCTCTCTTTCCGAAAGCCACACGGCCTGAAACGGGCTGTTGCCCTCAATCGCACCCGCCGCGTCGTTGTAAATGCCCTCGCCCGGCCGCGACAGCAGGCGCGGCGCGGGATTGTCCTGGTCCATGATAAGGTAGGCGTCGGCCTCGTTGCACTGGAGCGCAATACGGACGACCATCTGGCCGATGGTCGCGCGCGCGAGCGTGTAGGCGCCGCCGAGGGTCTGCGAGCCGAGGATGACGTGGATGCCGAACGCGCGGCCCTGCCGCACGATGCGGTCGAGCAGCACCGCCGCACCCTGCGAGATGCGGTCTTCCTCGGTGAAAAATTCCTGGAACTCGTCAATCATCAGCAAGGCACGCGGCATCGGTTCGCCGCCGCCGGCCGACTTGTAACCGGCCACGTCCTGCACGCCGAGGTGGCGGAACAGATCGCCGCGCCGGCGTAATTCATCGTCCACGCGCTGCAAGACACTCAAGCCGAATTCGCGATCGCTCTCAATGGCGACGACTTTCGCGTGCGGCAGTTTGCGGCTGCCGTAGCATTTGAACTCAACGCCCTTCTTGAAGTCCACGAGGTAAAATTCCACCTGCTCCGGGCTGCATGACAGCGCGAGATTCGTGATGATGACATGGAACAGCGTGGATTTGCCGGAACCGGTCTTGCCCGCGATAAGGGCGTGCTGGCGCGTGCCCTTGCCGAGTTCGAGCCACTGCAACTTCGTCGCGCCGGAACGCCCGATGGGCACGCGCAATTCCTCGGTCGTCGTCGCTGACCAAACGTCTTTTTCCGCCGGCGCAATCTGCGCAAACGGCACTTCCACGCGCGTGGAATCCTTGCTGCTTTCGCCGACGCGATGCAGAAAGTGCGTGGCGATTTCCGGTGTCGGTGGCGCATCAAGAATCACTTGCACGCCGGGCTGATGCCTGCCGGCGAGTTCAAAATCCTTCGCGCCGCGCGCAAGGCAGACGCTGTTTTTCTGAAGCTCGTCCGCGACGAATTCCGGCGGCAGCGGCAGCCGCGCGTCGCGCTGGATGAGCGTGAACACGCCGCAGCGCGCGCCGCTGGCGGCGATGTTGCGCAACCGCCGCGCGGCGGTGTCGGTGAAGTTCGCCGGAAACGACGCAACGACGAGAAAATGATATTTCTCCGCGAGATTGCCGGCCTGCGCGTTGTATTCGGTGATGGTCGCGTAGTCGTTGCGGAGATACATCTGGATGACCTTTTCCATGTGCTCGTTCAGCTCCGCGAGCCGCTCCTCGATCTGCGCCGGCTGCGTCCAGATGCGGCTATTGATGCTGCCCTCCTCGTAATCCGCGAGGTGCATCAGCGCGGCGAAATTCTGGCCGAGGCCGACCGGGTCAATGATGGTGAAACTCAACTTGCCCGGCGGCGCGGCGGACAGCAGCCGGAAAATCAGATTGTTCATCGCCGCCAGCGCCTCGGCCTCGCCGTCCTTGCCGGTCTCAAAATAAACCGAGCCGTGCGCGGGGAAATCCAGCAGCAGCGGCGCGGAAAAAAGATTTCCGCCCGGCAACTTCATGCGTCCGTCTTTCGGCAGCGCGCCGGCGAACTGCGCCAAATCCACCTCAACCCGGCCGAGCTTGACGGCGCTGCGGAATTGTTCCAGCGGCGTCCAATTCCCCCAGCCCGGCGCAGTCCACGCGGGAAAAAGCTCATCCGCCAGTTTTTCGGCGGCGCGGATTTTATCAGCGAGCGGCGGGACGAGCGCATTCCATTCCGCCAGCTGCGCCTGCCACTGCGCGGCGAATTCGCGTTCCACCTTGGCCACTTCCGCCGTGAAACCGGCGGCAAGCTGCGCCTGCTGCGACTCGGTGGATCCCTGCAATAGCGCGACGGTCTGCCGCGCTTCGCGGTCAATCTCCTGCAGCCGCCGCGTCCGCAAGTTTTCGCACCTGGCCTGCGCCTGCTGCGCGCGGCGGTCCACCACCACCGGCCGCTCGTTGCGCGCGGCGATGGTTGCGCGATTGAGCGTTTTCCACTGCTGGTTCAACGCGCGCGTCGCGCCTTCAAATTCCTCCTGAATCCGTTTCTGCTCCTGCTGGAGCCACAGCTCCGATTTTTCAAAGCACACGGCGTCCAGCCGCCGCGCCGGCGCGAGACCGGCGGCTATTTTCTCCGCAAGTCCGCCGGCCTGTTTTCCACCGACTTCGCGCAGCACGAACAAAACCACTAAAATAACCATGGCCGCACCGGTTTCCAGCCACGTCACGGATTTTATACCAAACTTCTCCAGCACCGGCACGGCGGCACCCGCTGCCACCAAGAAAAATCCCAGCAGCCAGACCGGCAGAAAGCGGAACAGCGTGGCCAGAAAGATTTTTCGGAACTGATTTAGCTGTGCGTCAATTTCGCCGTGCAACTGCCGGAGCCGGGCGAACAATTGGTCCATGTCCGCATCGAGAACGGGTTCCGGCCAGGACTTTTCCGCTGCGAGCAGGCGGCGGAATTTTCCGTAACCGCCAAACGCCGAGCGCGCGGCGGCTTCCGACTGCGCGAGCAGGTCGCGCAAAGCTGCCAGATGCTGCTGGAATTCCGCGTGCGCGGCCGCGGACTGCGCGAGCGACGCGTCGCGCAGCCGCTCGGCATCGAGCGTGCCTTTCTGGATGGCAAACTTCTCGCGGCTCTCTTCCCCGGCAATCTGTTCCAACACAAGCCGGCGGACATTGGCGTGTGCCCGCTTGATTTTTTCCCGGAACTGCGCGAAGCGCGCCTCGCACCGCGCCCGCTGCACCTGAAATTCACCGTGCAAGGAATCCGCACGGTTGCCGGAGCCCTCGAACAGCCGGCTACGCGCTTGCTCCAGGTGACGTTGCGCGACGTCGAGGCGCGTTTTCTTTTCGCGCACGAGTTTTTCCTCGCGCGCGGCAAAATCCTGCGCCGCGTTTTTCAACGCGTCGAGCAGCTCCAGCATTTCGGGGGTTCCGGGCAGATTATTCACAGTTGCTCCTGATCTTGCGCAACAGCTCGTCCAGCTTTTCGAGGGCGAGCAGCGACTGGTTGACCTCGGCGAACAGCTCGCGCATGAAACGCCGCTCGAACTCCTGGCTCTTGCCGTCGCGCCAGTAGTTTTTCGTGTCGTCCCACTTGAGCGACAAATCGCGGGTGATGCCGGTCAGCCGGCCGCGGGCGGAACCGAGGCTCATGCGGCAGCCTCCGTTTTTTTCGGCGCGGGCGCAGCCACGCCGGCGTAGGCTTCGAGCGCCTTGATGAATTCGTTCAACTGGACGACGGCCAGGCCCATGTCGCCGCTCAAAAAACTCTGGAGCTTTTCCACCTGTTTCAACAGCGGCTCGGAATCGTGATCCAGCTCGCGTTCGCTTTTCTTCAGGAGCTTCATTTTTTCCTCGGACTCGGCCAGCGCCAGTTTCGCGCGACGAACACCCGCCTGTTTTTCCTGCACGTCGCCGCCGAACTTGGACATCCGCGCGCCGAACATTTCCGCCTGCGCGCGTTCCAGCGCCAGCCCGCGGATGCGCAACTGGTTTTCCCAATACCGCGTCTGGTCGTTTTCCAGCCAGAGCCGCGTGCGCAAAACGTCGCCGCGCGCCTCATCCACGCTGGCACGGGCGTGCGTGAGAAACACCAGCAGCGCCGCCCGAAACGATTCGAGGGCGGCGACGGAGGTGACTTGGGCGCGCTCGGTCATGTCAGCGTTGGTGGAGATATTCCTCGATGCGCTGGGCCTTGCGCAAGAGATACGGCGTGTGCTGGCGGGAAATCTCGCTGAACTTTTTCAGCGCCTTAAGCGCCTGCTGGAATTCCTCGGAAAACTTCTCGTGCTCCTGGTCCGACCAGGTGTCGCCGAGCGCGGCGAAGCGCGCCTGCAGCATGACCATGCGGTTTTCGAGGTCGCTGTTGAAGCGTTGCAGCTCCTCGGCGAACCGCCGCACCTTTTCGGGATCCATGATTGCCTGTGCCATGACTGATGCCTTTCGTTCGAGTTGTGTCCATCATCGTCGAACCGGCTGCCGCACACTACCATAAATTTGCGGCGGCACGAAAAAGAATGTTCCGGCGTGAGGAATCTGGCGCTCATTGGTCAAAACACTTATTGCCCGCACCCGTTTCCACCCAAAGTGCATCAACCGAGGGCAAGCTATTTTCAAAAATAAAGACTATGAGCGAACAACCGAATAGCATCTGGAAAAAATCAATTCGCTTGCCTCAGTTGTTTTTGGTCTGGTTGTTACTGATGGCAACGACAATGCTTATTATTATAGGGATCATGATGGTTATCCATCCGCTGATCATTGAGCCACAGGGGGTGGCCGGGGTTTTAATTTTTGGCGCGGCAGGTGCCACAATTTTACTGGCGGGTTGGATTTTTATCCGCTGGCTTTTCTTCCGGCGGAATCTAAAACGCTCGCTATTTGCGCTGGCGTGTTTCGCCATGCTGATCGCGCTGTTTTACGCGGAGGAAGACTGGCGCGGCTGGCACGCTTGGAACCAGTTCAAGCTTGAATGGGAGGCCAAGGGCGAGAAATTTGAGCTTGCCAGCATCGTTCCGCCCGCCGTGCCGGACGAACAGAATTTTGCGATGGCGCCAATCTTGGTTGAATCCGTCAAAGCCACGCTCGGCCCGAAACGCTCGCGCGAATGGTTTGGAGATAAAAATGCGGAAAATGGCCGCACTAATTTCACCGACCGGCTGATGTTGAATATCCAGCGCAACAATGATTGGACTGGTTTTCCAACCAACGGACAGTGGCCGAAGGGAACCCTCACCGACCTCGCGGTGTGGCAGGCATATTATCGCGCGCCAGTTGATGCCAATCGTAATTCGACCGCCACGACCAATGAATTTCTTATTGCGGCGCAGATGCAGACGCCCGCGCAGGATGTTTTGCTGGCGTTGAGCAAATACGATTTGGCGATTGAGGAATTGCGGCAGGCAAGCCAATTGCCTTACGCGCGGTTTCCACTTGGTTACGACGATGAAAACCCGGCGGAAATTTTGCTCCCGCATCTGGCGTTGCTGAAAAGAAGCAGCCAAGCGCTGCAACTGCGCGCGATTGCCGAATTGCAAAACCGCGAAAGTGAAAAGGCGTTGGCCGACGTCAAGCTGTCCTTGCGGCTGGCTGACGCCATGCGCACCGAACCATTTTTGATTTCACATCTGTTTCGCGCCGCCATTTTGAGCCTTACACTCCAACCAGTTTATGAAGGCTTGGCGGAACACAAATGGTCGGAGGCGCAACTGGTTGACCTCGATGCGGAGCTGGCGAAATCGGATTATCTGGTCAGCTATAAATTAGCCATGCGCGGCGAAATGGTGTTTCAAGGCGGAATTTTAGACTATCTGCGCCATCATCCCGATCAACTGCTAAATCTGTCCGGTGATTTTGCAAGCGCAAAACCGCCACTTCCGGGACGGATTGTCTGCGGGCTGATTCCCACTGGCTGGTTTTATCAAAACCAACTTCGTTGCGCCCGCCCGATGGTGGAATTTTATTTGCCGGCGGCGGATGTAAAACAGGCAACGATTTCACCCGCAAAAATTCGAGACGCTGGCGCCGCCATTGAGGCAGACACTAAACGTCCGACGCCAAATAATATAATTGAAAGAATGTTGATGCCAGCGCTTGGCGCTTCGGCAAGAAAATTCGCCTACGCTCAGGCTTCCGTGGACTTGGCGCGCACGGCGATTGCGCTGGAGCGCTATCACCTCGCGCACGGGGAATTTCCCGAATCGCTCGCCGCGCTCGCGCCACAGTACATCGCCCAAGTGCCGCATGATGTCATCGGCGGCCAGCCGCTGAAATACCGGCGCGAGGCGGATGGAGATTTTGTTTTGTATTCCGTCGGCTGGAACGAAACGGACGACGGCGGCATGGTGGTTTTCAAAAAAGGTGAGACACCGTCAATGGACATTTCCCAAGGCGACTGGGTCTGGCGGTACCCGGCCAGATGATTTTCGATTTACAATATACGATTCACGCGCGGTCTGAAAATTCGAGCGCGGCTCGTAAATCGTATATCACAAATATATTCATAGTCTAGCCGCCTTGACTCCTGCATTTCATTTATCCGTATCCATCTGTGATTCAATTAGTCAGTGAATATTCCGAATTATTTCGAACTTGAACCCGGGCACGGACATCGGCGCGGTTCTACCGGCTGGCGACGCCTTAATTCCTGCCGGCAGAAAAGTTTTCACCTGATTTTAGCCGCCCTCGCCCGGCGGCCAAAGTCGTTTCCGCCTAGACAAATCCTGCCGGCGGGCGCGTCATTGTGAAAATGCCCGCCCGACAGGAAATCGAACGGCTCTACGACGCCCACACGCCGGCGCTCTTCGCTTTCCTGCTCAACCTCACGCGCAACGAGGCGGACACGCGCGACCTGCTCCAGGAAGTTTTCATCAAGCTCGCCCGCGACGCGACGCTGCTCGCCGATGTCTGCGAGGAACGCGCCTTCCTCATTCGGCTCGCGCACAATGCGGCGATTGACCTGATGCGGCGGCGCGGCACGCGCGAGCGGACGAAGGAAAATTTCGCGGCGGAAATCATTTCGCCCTTCGCGCCGACGAGCGACCCGGATGAAAAAGTTTTCCGCGAAGAACTGGCCGATGCCCTCGGCGAACTGCCGGCGGAACAGCGCGCCGTCGTGCATCTGAAACTGTGGGGCGGCCTGACGTTCGAGGAAATCGCCGGCGCGCTGGAGATTCCGCCGAACACCGCTGCCAGCCGGTATCGCTACGCGCTAGACAAATTGCGTGGCCGGCTGCGTCCACTTTACGAGGAAATGAAGAAGGCAGAATGATGAATGATGAAACGGAACAATTTGAGCGCCGCTTGAGCCAGCAGCCGTTGCGGTCTGTCCCGACAGCGTGGCGCGGAGAAATTCTGGCGGCCGCGCGCGCCGCGCAGACGACTTGTCACCCGTCACCCGTCACCTCCCCCCTGCAACCGTCCCGGCCATCTTCCATCCTCCATTTACTATCCTCGCTGCTTTGGCCGCATCCGAAAGCATGGGCAGGCTTGGCGGCGGTCTGGATTTTTATTTTGGCGGTGAATGTTTCCATGCGCGATTCCTCGCCGAAAATGGCGGAGAAATCCGCGCCGCCGTCGCCGGAGGTGATTGTGGAACTACGGAAACAGCAGCGATTGTTTGCGGAACTCGTCGGGCCGCCTGAGACGCGCGACGCCGACCGGTCAAAAACATACAAGTCCCACCCACGCACTGAGAGCGTAAAAATATTTACGGTTTGAAATGCGCGGGGAAAAGCGGCGGAGGGCCGCCGCACTCCAAGACGCGGGCGCGCGGACGGAAGCCGTGGATGAACGCGGAGCGTCTTGGACTGCGCCAGTCCTCTGGCACTTTGTGAAGCGAGAAACATCAGAGAGAGCGTGAATTAACCAATGATAAAATTTATGGACGAAAAACCGAAAAGCATCTGGAAAAAACCATTTACCGGTTGGCGCGGCCTTTTGCTGGGTTGGCTGATCCTGATGGTCGCCTTGATGATTATCCTCTTGATTTCATTGAGGGTTGCCTGGTCGGGTGATGAATGGCGTTTCTTTGGCGTCATTGGGATTGCATTGACAATAATTTGTTTGCTCGCGATTGGCATCCGCTGGCTGTGCTGCTGGCGCAACTTCAAGAAATTTCTGTTCGGCTTGGCCTGTTTTGCCACGCTGATTGCGCTTTTTTACGCCGAGGAAGACTGGCGCGGCTGGCACGCTTGGAACCAGTTCAAACACGCGTGGGAGGCCAAGGGCGAACATTCCGATTTTGCCAGCGTCATCCCGCCGCCGGTGCCGGACGACCAGAATTTTGCGCTGGCTCCGATTTGGGTTGAATCCATCAAAGCAGTGCTTGGACCTAAAAGATCTCGTTCTTGGTTTGGCGATAAATATGCCGAAAATGGACGCACTAATTTTACCGACCGTTTGGATTTGAATCTCTGGCGTAATAACGGTTGGAACGATTCGCCAACCAACGGCGGCTGGGCGAGTGGAACCATCACCGATCTCAAGCCGTGGCAGGCATATTATCGCGCACCTGCTCAAACAAATCGGTATTCACCAATTGTAACCAATGAATTTCCAATCGCGCTGCAGCCGCAATCTCCCGCCGAAGATGTTTTGCTGGCGTTGAGTAAATATGATTCGGCGATTGAAGAACTGCGCGAGGCAAGCCATCTGCCTTACTCGCGGTTTCCACTCGGCTACAACTCGGAAAATCCGGCCATGATTTTGCTTCCGCATCTTGCAGCGTTGAAAAGAAGCGCGCTGGTTTTGCAACTGCGCGCCATCGCCGAACTGCAAAACGGCCAAAGTGAAAAGGCGTTGGACGATATGAAACTCATGCTTCGACTGACTGATTCAGTTCGTGCCGAGCCATTTTTGATTTCGCAGCTCGTCCGTATTGCTATTTTGCAAATCACGCTCCAGCCGATTTATGAAGGTTTGGCGTCACACCAATGCTCGAAGGAGCAGCTTGTCGCGCTCGCCGCGGAACTGGCGAAGCCGGATTTCCTGGCGGATTGTCAAAATGTTCAGAAATCAGAAATTTTTTACTCGGCCCAAGAAGCCAATTATTTGAGACGCCACCGTGAATATGACACGCAATTTGCCCAGGCGAACTTCAGCTATCCGATTGATGCCAGATTTATGTTTACCATCTATCGCTATATGCCGGGCGGGTGGTTTTACCAAAGCGCTCTGAAGCATGGCCGGACGCAGATGGAATATTTGCCGGCGGTCAACCACGATGCCAAGATAATTTCTCCCACCCTCATTCGGCAAGCCGATGCCGCCGCAAACAGCGCCGTCAGCTTTTTTGACCCGCTGGATACCTTGAGGAAAATGTTCGGTGCGGAGTTCCTATTTATGGGAAACTTCCTAAAGAATATCGCCTACGCCCAGGCTTCCGTGGACTTGGCGCGCACGGCCATTGCGCTGGAGCGTTACCGGCTGGCGCATGGGGAATTTCCTGAAGCGCTGGATGCGCTCGCGCCGCAGTTCATCGCCCAAGTGCCGCATGATGTCATCGGCGGCGGACCGCTAAAATACCGGCGCACGACGGACGGTCAATTTGTGCTCTACTCGGTCGGCTGGAATGAAACGGACGACGGTGGCGTGGGGGCGTTCACCAAGAGCAAGACGCCGTCGCCGGATATTTCCCACGGCGACTGGGTCTGGCGGTATCCGGCGAATTGATTTTCGGTTTACGATATACGATTTACGCACGGCCGGATATTTCGAGAGCGGCTCGTAAATCGCATATCGTATATGTATTCGAGGACTCCTCCCCTCAACTCCTGCATTTCATTTATCTGTGTCCATCCGTGTTCATCCGTGGTTTAATTAGCCTGTGAACATCACGAATTTGAACCCGGACACGGATATCGGCGCGAGCGCGTGGCTGGTGGAGCTGGACGACCACCGCATTTTGCTCGACGCGGGGATGCATCCGAAACGCGAGGGGCGCGCCGCCATGCCCTTGTTTAACAAGGTGAATACGCATGACGTGGACGCCATCGCGCTGTCGCATTGCCATCATGACCACGTCGGCGCGCTGCCGCTGGCGTGCCGGCAATATCCCAAGGCGCATGTCCTGATGACGGAGCTGAGCTATCTGCTGGTGGAACGCGTGCTGCACAATTCGGTGAACGTGATGACGCGCCAGCGCGACGAGCTGGGTATCAAGGAATATCCGCTCTACACGCACGACGAGCTGGACGAGATCGCGCCGCACTTCCAGGGTTTCAAATACAACCGCGAGGTGGAGTGGCAGGCGTATCACAAGGCGCGGGCGGGTTTACCGTCGCCGACGCTGGAATTTTTTGACGCCGGCCACACGCTCGGCTCGGCGGGCATTTTGCTGCGCGGCCAAAAGGAGACTTTGTTTTACACGGGCGACGTGTGTTTCCACGACCAGACAATTTTGAAAAGCGCGCGGTTCGAGGACGTGAAGGCGGACGTGATGATCATGGAAACCACGCGCGGCAACCGCGAGGTGGCGCCGGGTTTCACGCGCGAAAAGGAAATCGAGCGGCTGGTGGCGGCGATTCACGCGGCGGAAAAACGGAAAGGCGCGATCATGATCCCGTCGTTCGCGCTGGGGCGCACGCAGGAAATCCTGGCGCTGCTAGCCTTGCTGATGCGCGAGGGGAAATTGAAAAAACAGCCGGTCTATATCGGCGGGCTGGGCCGCGTGTTCACGGAGATTTACGACATCGAGGCGGCGCGGACGCACCGGCAGCACACGAACCTGCACCTGAACGACGCGCTGCAACTAGTCGTGCTGGAAAAGGGCGCGGCGGACAACATCAAGCTGAGCGGCGGCAAAATCTTTGTGATCACCGCCGGCATGATGAGCGAGAACACGGCGGCGCACACGCTGGCGACGCGGATGATCGGCGACGAGAAGCAGAGTATTTTCTTCGTGGGCTACGCGGACCCGGATTCACCGGCGGGCCACCTCAAGGCGGCGAAACAGGGCGAGACGTTTGTGTTCAGCCCGAGTGCCGGGCAGGTGACGAAGCGTTGCGAGGTGCAGGATTTTGATCTGACAGCGCACGCGAACCGGCAGGATTTGCTGGAGCTGGTCGGGCGGGTTTCGCCGCGCGCGATTTTGCTGGGTCACGGCGACGACGCGGCGCGGAAGTGGTTTGAGGAGCAAATCAATTTGCGCTGGCCGAAGATCAAGGTCTTCCAGCCGCAGCCGGCGAAGCTGGTTTCGGTTTAACCGCATAATCATTTCCCCCAAACAAAACCGCCGGAAGAAAATTTCTTCCGGCGGTTTTTGTTTTCAGATTTTCAGTGGCCGCTGTTGACGATGTTGGCGAGGTTGAAAATGGGCAGGAACATGCAGACGACCATGCTGCCGATGACCACGCCGAGGAACACGATGAGGAGCGGTTCGATGAGTGACATGAGGCCGGACAGCGTGGTTTCGATCTCCTCGTCGAGGAAGTTAGAGACACGTTCCAGCATATTATCAATGTTGCCGGTCTGCTCGCCGGCACTCAACATGCGGATGATCATGCTGGGGAAAATGGGGTGCTTGGACAGCGCCTGCGAGATGCCTTCGCCACGTTCGATGTCGAGGGCGGAGGTCTTGATGGCTTTTTCCATCATGGTGTTGCCGACGGTGGCGGAGACGATCTGCAAAACCTCGAGGATCGGCACGCCGCTGCGGATGAGCGAGGACAGGGTGCGAGTGAACCGCGCGAGGCAGATCTTGTGGGCGATGGTGCCAAAAATGGGGAGTTTGATGCGCTGGCGGTCCCAAAAGTCGCGGCCCGGCTTGGTCTTGATGAAATACAGCCAGCCCCAGACGGCGGCACCGGCCAGAACGATCAGGTAGATCAGGTAATGCTGCATGATTTCGCTGATGCCGATCATGATCTCGGTCGGGGCGGGCAGCTTGGCGCCGAAACCGGAATACACGTCCTTGAAGGTGGGAATGACTTTGACGAGCAGAAACACGGTGATGACGACGGCGACGACGGTCACGACCGTCGGATACATCAGGGCGGTCTTCACCTTTTTGCGCAGGCGCTCGCTGTTTTCCAGATAGGTCGCGAGGCGGGACAAAATTTCCGCGAGCAGGCCGCCCTTTTCACCGGCGGCGACCATGGAGACGTAAAGGCGGTTGAACGCCTTGGGATGGCGGGTCAAGGCCTCGGAGAAACTTTCGCCGCTTTCCACGCGGGTGCAGACATCGCGGATGGTGTCGCGCATGACCTTGTTCGGGGTCTGCTCGGCCAGCGCCTGGAGGGCTTGGACAATGGCGATGCCGGCGTCAATCATCGTGGCGAGCTGGCGCGTGAAGACGACGAGGTCGTTCAGGCTGACCTTGCCGCCCTTGGTCTGGCCGCGCTTGGCGGTCTTCTCGCGGATCTCGACCACCAGCAGGTTGCGGTTGAGCAGGGCGGCGATGGCGGCCTGTTCGGTGGCAGCCTCGACGGTGTTGCGGATTTCGCGCCCGGTGGCCGTTTCTCTGGCAGTGTAAGCAAATATTGGCATACCTGTGTCCGTGAATAGTTCAATATGGTGGAATTGCAAGCGCAATTGTGCCACGCGGATGAATACAAGCATGATTTGTTCCAAACGCACCGGGAACAGGAAGGTTCCCGGCAAAAGGGTGTCCACCTGAAGAGGCGACCGGCCGGAAAAGGTGCGCGGAGGTTTTGTTTTCACTTGTGTAATAGTTGCTTT